>DATIFQ010000363.1:0-13889 GCA_035455185.1 Bryobacteraceae bacterium
CGCACCGGCGCGCAAATCGATTTCCGGATCGGCAAGCTTCCTCTCAACGGGAGCTTGCCCCCCGGCGCTCACCAGGCGGTCTTCCGCGTCGCGCAGGAAGCGCTGGCAAATATCGGCCGACACGCACGCGCTCAAAACGTATCCGTCACGCTGGACAACGTGAATGCCGGATTGGCGCTGATTATTCGCGATGACGGCCAAGGGTTCGACTCCAGCGATTCCCCCCGCGGAATGGGCATCGCCAACATGCGTGCCCGGGCAGAGGAATTCGGCGGAACCTTCTCACTGAACACCCTGCCCGGCGGCGGAACATCTGTGACATTCTCGATTCCCTGCGCGGTGGAGGCGTCTTGGGACTATAAGCAGCGTGCGCTGATGTGGGGCGTGTTGCTGCTCATTGGCGTCGTTGCCACGGCCTGGAGCAGGTCAACCCTCCTCGCCTCGTGGCAGATACTCCCCGCCGTCGCCTTCTTCCGCGAAACAATCGCGTGGCTGCGGACGCGGAAACAGAGCGAGGCGATGTGAACGACGCCATCTCCATCGTTGTCGTGGATGACCACCGGGTCGTGGCGCGTAGCCTGAAAGCCTACCTGGAATCGTTTCCGGACATGAAAGTCGTCGGCATGGCTGCCTCCGGCGAGGAATTGCTCGAACACCTCGAGGAATGGAAGCCGCAGATCGTCCTGCAGGACCTGCTGATTCCCGGCGGAATGGACGGGATCGAGACCACACGACGAATTTGCGAACGCGCGCCGTCAGTGCGTGTGATTGCCCTCACCGCGTCTATGGACGAGGCGCGGATGATGGGCGTGCTGCGAGCGGGCGCGGTCGGATATGTGCGCAAGGACGCAGATCCCGAAATCCTCCTGGCCGCCGTGCGTGCCGTCGCCCGAGGGAAGACCTACATCGACCCGTCCATCCGCCGCCAGATTCTCCAGGCCGCGGATGCGCAGGACGATCTCACACCTCGTGAAACCGAGGTGCTCCGGCAGTTGGTGCTCGGCCGGAGCAACAAAGAAATCGCCGACGTCCTCTCGATCACGGAAGAAACCGTGAAGACCCACGTCGGTAACGTCCTCGCCAAACTGCAAGCTACAAATCGATCTCAAGCGATCGTCCACGCCCTGAAGCGCGGCCTCGTGTCACTCGACGAGTTGGAGTGACATCGAACTCAACCAGCGCCGCGACCAAAGGGAGCGGTGGTTCCGGTTTTTACTGACAGGTCCTGGCCGATGCGAGTAGAGAAGAAAGCCCGTCGGCGTGGACCAAGGCGCTGCGTGCCGTAAAATTGCGCCGTCTCCGTCACGAACCCGCAGGCGGCGAGTTGACTGCAGAGTATACCGGTGTCGAAAAGGCGAACTCTGTGGATCTCGTATCCGCGCCTGTAGAGGTGATCAACCCGCCGGAAAGTTTCGATGTTCCTGACGAGCGTCCGGAAATCCTGATCTTCCCAAGTGTCCACCAATACAGCCCATTCCTCGCCGGAACTCCAAAACCGGCCGGCCAGTGACGGCTCGCCAAGCTCGATTACATCGAAGATGAGCATCCCGCCGGGAGGCAGGATGTCGGACGCACGTTGAAAGAAGCTCTGGACCAGGCTATCGGCGTCTACGCCTTCGGCGTGGTACGTCAAAGACTCCCCCAAGGCGACAATGGCCTCGCATGCGGGGATCTCTTCATCATAGATAGACGCGTTTACAAAGTGCGCTCTCGGGACGGCTGCGCACGCAATCGCCAGAAGTTCAGCGGAACTGTCTATCCCTGTCACTTCAAAGCCCACCTCAACGAGGGCCGAAGTCAACGGTCCCGCACCGCAGCCCACATCTACGACTTTGCGGATCTGAATCGTGGCAGATTTGAGCAATCGTATGATCTCGGGCGCGGCGCCCTTCGCAAGCCGGCCGAACGCCGCCGCCTGAATATATGCGAGATCCTGTCCGTAAAGCGACCCCATGAATTCAATGACAGTCTATCGCGCTCAACAGCCCGCCCCGTGTCGAGTGTTCAAAGCCCTCCTTGACAACTTATTTTTTTGACTGAAATAATGGCGGACTTGGGACTACGAAATGACTGGTGTCACCTTCACAACCAAGGGAGCTCTCAGAAAATCCGCACTTCGCCAAGCGAACGAACGGCTCGCGCTCGACGCGATCCGTCAGAATCCAGCCATCTCCCGCTCGGATCTCGCAAGAATCACCGGGCTCTCGCCGAGTTCGGTGAGTTTCATTGTCAACCGCCTCCTGCGGGCCCACCTTCTCCGTGAAGAGAAAGTGGGAAATCACTCGCAGGTGGGACGGCGGCCTACCGCGCTCTATCTCGTGCGCGAGGCCATGCTCGCCATCGGCGTCGAAATCTCCCAAAACGAATCGCGCATCGCCCTCGCCGACGTTCACGGTGAGATCCTGCGCCACAAGAGTATCCCCTGGCACGCGAACCACGACATTCTCGGTCAGCGAATCCACGCAGCCCTTCGTTCCCTCGTCGAGGAAACCGCGTCGCAAAAAGTGCTCGGCATCGGCGTCGCCCTCCCCGGAACAATCGACCGCAACACCGGCCGCGTCATCGCGGCCGAGAATCTGAACTGGCTGAACGTGGATCTGGATGCGTTGATCCATGGCCGCCTCACGCTGCCCTTCTACTACGAGAACAGTGCCAAGCTTTCCGCTCTTGCCGAAAGCTGGTTCACCGAGCCCGGTCAACGGGCACTCCGCGACTTCGTCTTCATCACGCCGACCAACGGCCTTGGCACCGGCATCATCACCAACGGGCACCTTCTTCAGGGTTCATCGGCGATCGGCGGCGAGTTCGGCCACGTCATGCTCTATCCCGACGGCCGAAAGTGCTCGTGCGGAAACCAGGGTTGCTGGGAGCAGTATGGCTGCGACGCAGCGTTGCTTCGTGTATATGCCGAGAACGGCGGCACGCAGGATGACGGCGCCGAGTTGAGTCCGGCCGAAGTAGTGCGCCGCGCGCGCGGCGGTGAGGAGGCGGCGCGGAACACGCTCCGGCAGGTGGCGCGTGACCTCGGGCTCGGGTTCGTCAACCTTGTAATGGTGTTTAACCCGGAGGCGCTCGTCGTAGGTGGCTACATCGCCGACGCCTGGGAGTTCATCGAAGACATTGTCTGGCAGGCGTTGCGGAGCCGTGCCCCGCATTATGCGCTTGCCGGGCTGCGCGTGTTCCCTTCGAACCACGCTACCGATTCCTCGCTGCTCGGTGCCGTCGCCCTCGTCTATTCTCATTTCTTCACGTGCTTTGAGCACGACGCCGAAGGCGCTCATAGCACTCCGGTCCTGATGCATGCCACCGTTTGACGGAATGTAGGCCGTCGACGTAGTGTAGATCTCCAGATCGGCTGACCAGGTTTCTCAACAAGGTCCGAGAATTCGTTGTGTCTTAGTGTCTCCGTGGTGAATCCTGCATTAGGGGACTCCTTGTCGCGCACCTGGCTTTCCTTGACAATCGAGTGAATACTATATACAGTATTGGAAATAACAAGCGAATTGCGCCACCGCTGGGGGTTGTCGATGGCGCGAATACCAACAACAAGAGGAGGCTCTCACATGAATGGATTCACCACACGTCCGCTGGTTGTTTTGCTTAGCGTCCTGTTCCTGACGCTTCCGGTTGGTCTGTTCGGTCAAGCGACGCAGGGCAGTATCCTCGGTTCGGTCACCGACCCGACTGGCGCGGGTGTACCCGGTGCCAACGTAACGGTGAAGAATGAAGGCACTAACTTCGTTCGAACCATCACTACCGACCAAAGCGGCGACTACCGCGTGTCCGGTATCGAGCCTGGCATCTACCGAGTCACCGTCACCGCCACTGGTTTCAAAGGCTTCGAGCAGACGCGCATCGACTTGGCCAGTAGTCAGGCCAAACGAATCGACGTCAAGCTGGAGGTAGGCGACGTCGCTACTACCGTCACCGTGGAGGGCGGCGTCACCCAAATTGAGACCGAAACCGCGTCCCTCTCCAACCTCAAAACCGCGCGCGACTTCGGCCAGCTTCCGCTGAGCGTGTTCGGCCGCGGCTGGGCCAACATCACCAACGTGACCGCCGGCATCCAGAGCACGAGCGGCTTTGAGGTGAACGGCGCCCGCGACACGGCCAACAATTTCACCGCCGATGGCATCTCCGTGAATGACATGATTAGCAGCCGCAACACCGCCAACGGCTTCTCTGGCGATATCGAAACGTTCCAGGAGATCAAGATTCTCACCGCGAACACCTCGGCCGAATACCCTCAGGTGGCGCAATTCGCCGCGGTGAGCAAGCAGGGCACCAATGAATTTCACGGCACGCTGTACTGGGGAATCTTCAACAGTAATTTCTCTGCCCGCGCCTGGTCCGACCGTCAGCCGCCGTCGTTTACAAACCACAACATGTTCGCCGTCAACGGCGGTGGTCCTGTCGTTATTCCGGGCCTCTACGACGGGCGTAACAAGACGTTCTTCTTTGCCTCATACAGCGGCGCCCGTTACCGGGTCGGCAACCGCTCGTACACGATCGTGCCGACGGCCGCGATGCGGGGCGGCGACTTTTCCGCCCTCGCCGGTAAGATCAATCTCGTCGATCCCCTCAACAATGGCCTGCCGTTCACCGATAACCGTATTCCCTCCAACCGCATCAGTAGCGTTTCGCAGAAGGTTCAGGACCTGCTTTATCCGGACCCAAATCAGCCGGGGCAGGGGGCTTACGGCCTCGACAACAACTTCTATGCCGATCCAGGCTACAGCTACGACTCCAACGTCTACTCGTTTCGAGTGGACCAGAAAATCAGCGACAAGAACATCCTTTACACGCGGGTCGGGCTCACCATCGATAACAAGGACTTCCAGCGTGGCCCGTTGAAGAACGGCTGGGGAGCCGGCAGTTACGACGGCAACATTCCGGGCCGCAGCGTGGTCGTCTCCGATACGCACACGTTCAGCCCGACCTTTGTGAACGAAGTCAAGCTCGGATTCAACCGGACGTACAGTGAGTCTACCGACGTCAACTTCGGTGTCGACGTTCTCTCCCAGCTCGGCATCGAGGGTATCGAGAATCCCGGAAACGATCCCGCCATCGGCAGCATGCCGCAGTTCTCCTTTGGAGGGGCCGTTCCGGTCGCCCTCAGCACGAGCCGGAACCAGGGGTACACGGCCCAGAACACGTACCAGATCATCGATAACGTGTCATGGTTCGGGGGACGGCACAACGTCAAGTTCGGAACCGACATCCGCAGGCTGCAGGTGAATAACCAAAACAAACCAGTAAGCCTTCGGGGCGCCTACTCCTTCGACGATCGCTTGACCGGTCTGGCCTATGCGAACTTCCTTCTCGGCTGGCCTTCGGGGGCCACGCGCGCGATCGCCCGTCCCAACGCCTACCCGCGGAGCACCTACTGGGGCTTCTACTGGCAGGACGATTTCAAGCTGCATCAGCGCGTCACCCTGAACTTCGGCGTCCGCTATGAGTACCAAACGCCGTGGGTGGAGAAGTTCGATCGGATGTTCACCTTCGACCCGAAATCCGGGAGCATGGTAACCGCCGGTTCTTCGATCCCCACGGATCTGGTGCCCGCCGTCGCCGCGACGCTGCCTATCATCACCGCCACTGCGGCCGGCTTGCCGGAGCGCAGCCTGATGCACAACGACTCCAACAACTGGAGCCCCCGAATCGGTCTCGCGATCCGCCCGTTTGGCGACACCACTACAGTCGTTCGTGCCGGCTTCGGCGTCTACACGCAGTTCTGGCCGGGGTTGCTCGGGCTCAACCAGACCGGGGGCCCGTGGCAGTCCACCGAGTCGTTCATCCTCGAAAACCCCAACACGCCGGCGATTCAGTTTCCGACGCCGTTTAAAACAACGTCGGCCTTCTCCGGCATCCAGAGCATCAGTGGCGTCGGCGCACGCTTCCCGAACGAAAACACATACCAGTGGAACCTCTCGCTCGGCCGCCAGATCTGGGGTATCGCGCTGGATATTGGTTACGTCGGCACTCGTTCCCTCAACGTGCCGTTCAACGAGGACCTGAATCTGTTGTACCCGAGCACGACTCCGTTCAGCGCGGCGCGGCGCCCCTATCCGCGGTTCAACGCCGCCAACCTCGTTCAGACCGGTGGCTCATCTACCTACCACGGGTTCACGATCCAGGCGGACCGCCGCATGGCGGGGGGTCTTTGGTTCAACGCCAACTACACGTATGCGAAGGGTCTGACCGACGTCGACCTGCGCAGCTACAGCACCGGTGCGCAGCAGAACCAATACGCCAGGTATCTGGAGCGGGCCGACGACGGAAACCTCCGCCGCCAGCAGCTTCGCTTCAGCTATCTCTACGACCTGCCGTTCGGCCGCGGCCAGCGCCTTCTCAACGGCATCCCCGGGCCGCTGAACTTCTTCCTCGGCGGATGGCAGTTAGCCGGCATCACGACAATGGTGACCGGTGCGCGTCTGAGCCCTGCCTTCTCGGGCACCGACCCCGCCTACACCAATCAGTTCGGCGGGCGCCCGGACAGGCTCGGCGACGGAAACTTCGACGCCGATTCCATGCGAGACAGCATCCAGAGCGGGAAGCCGATCTTCGACAAGGCGGCCTTCGTCCGTCCGGAGACCGGACGTGGTTACTATGGCAACTCCGCCCGCTACATCCTCACAGGGCCGGGACAGGTTGTATGGAACGCCGGCGTTCACAAGAATTGGAAGTTCGCCGAACGCATGCAAATGCAGTTCCGATGGGAAGCCTTTAACGCGTTCAACCGCGCCAACTTCTCCAACCCGACCACCAACATTCAAAGCGGTTCCTTCGGATTGGTCACGGTCGCCGGCTCCGGCCGGTCGATGCTCTTTGGCCTCCGCCTCGACTACTGATGCACCTTCAACGCGGGGGCCTGTGGTCCGGCCCCCGCCTTCCCGCCGTTTTCACCAAACGCATCACCACACACAGTCATAGCAACATCTTTCCTCTGTGCCCTATCGAACTTGCGCCAGTTCTTGCTTCACCTGCGGCAGAAGCCGGCGGTATTCCTCGCTCGATCCCCTGGCGGCAAGAAAGGCTTCAAAGGCCGTGCGGGCGCGCTCCTTGTCCCCTGCGAGCTTGTACAGCCGGCCGAGATTCATCTGGTAGATCGGATCGAGCTGGGCCGCTTTCTCGAAGTAATCGCGCGCCTTGGCTACGTCCCCTTTCTGAAACGACGCCATTCCAAGCTCGTTGTACGCCGGGGCGTATTCTTCACCCGACTTCAGGATCGAGTTGCAGGTCCGCTCGGCGTCTTCGATCCGTCCCGTCTCGCGGTAGGCGACTGCCAGGTGCTCCAGGCTGTCGTAATCCGACGGGTTCCACCGCGCCGCCTGCTCCAACAGCGGAATCGCCTCGCTCTTGCGGCCCTGGCGAAGATAGAGCGAGCCGAGGCGGGAGTACAGCCCCGCGCTTCGGACACCACGCTTCACCGCGTCCTGGTACAGCTTGATCTCGTGGTTGCGGTCTCCGCCGTCCCGATACAGATCGCCCAGGCTCGAGTAGAGGGCCGGGTTCGATGGATCTTCCGCGATGGCCTGCCGCATCATCGTGACCCGCTGCGATAATGGCAGCCCCGACTCCTCATACACGGCGAAATGCAGGAGTTTGAGAACGCCTATGCGGTCCTTCGGATCGATGCCTTTGCCGGTCAGTTCATATTCGCGCTGCGAGGACCCTCCGAGATACCCGAGGGACCTCAACTGCTCCATCGTGCGCCGGTCCGACGCCGCGGCCTCGACTTTCTCCCGCGCGCTTCCGGCGGCGGCATCGAGTTTCGCTTCGAGGTCCCGGGCTTCCGCTGCGTGAGTCGCAATCACATTCGAGATTTCAGCCGGGTCCTGCGCCAGGTCGTAAAGCTCGGGTCTTGGCGCGCGGACGAACTTCCAGCGATTCGTGCGGATGGCCCGCAGCTCCGTCCAACCCATGTTGAGCTTGGGGAACAGCGTCTCGGCGTAGGAATACTCCGTCGGGACCTCTTTGCCGCTGAACGCCGGAACGAGACTGCTTCCCTGCACGGCCTGCGGCGCCTTGCCGCCCATCAGCTCGAGCACGGTCGGCAGCAGGTCTACGGTTCTCGCCTGCTGCTTCACGCGGAGACCTGCCGGCACGCCCGGCCCCGCCATCAGGAACGGAATGCGCAGAGTGGTGTCGTAGAGAAAGATGCCGTGCGCGTACTCGCCGTGTTCGGAGAAGCTCTCGCCGTGATCGGACAACACCGCGAGCAGCGTGTTCTTGCCGATGGCCGCGAAGAGGCGCCCGAGTTCCTGGTCCGTGTAGGCGATCTCCCCGTCGTACGGCCGGTCCTTGTATTTTTCCCGGAACCCGGCGGGCGGGTCGTACGGGAGGTGCGGGTCGTACACGTGAACCCAGAGGAAGAACGGCTTTTCCGATCGCGAGCCGAGCCACCCGATCGCGCGGTCCACTACCTCACCGGCGCGGCGCTCGCGGTTTTCGCCCATCTCGTCGTCGTAGACCGCGAAGCCCTGGTCGAATCCGAAGCGCTTCTTCAGCACCGAAGAGCCGACGAACGCGGCCGTGTCCCAGCCCTGCTGCTGGAGTATCTTCGCCAGGGTCGTATCCGACGACCGCAGGACGAATCCGCCCGTGTCCCGGACCTTGTGCACAGTGGGGAGCAGGCCGGTCATCATGCTCGCGTGCGAGGGAGAGGTAAGCGGCGCCTGAGCGACGGCGTTTTCGAACATCACGCCTCGCCCCGCGACGCTGTCGAGATTCGGAGTTTCGATCTTCGCGTAGCCGTAACATCCCACGCGGTCGGCTCGCAGCGTGTCGATCGTGATCAGGACCAGATTGAGCCGGCGCAGCGCCGGGGCGGCAGCTTCTTTATTAGACGGCTGGCAGCCGGCGAGGAGAAGCAGGCCGGCGACGGGGAGACAGCGGCAATTCATTGACGAAGACTGTTATTTTACCGCGGCGAACAGAAAGGCTGTGGGGGCGAGGCATGCTCGCCCCCACCATTCAGAGGAATTACCAGGAAAGGCGCATCGTGAGCTGCAACTGGCGCGCGTCCTGCATGCTGTAGTTGGTCAGGACGATCCCGTCGTTGCCGGGGTTCCACTCGTTGCCTGGCGTATTGAACACATTGAAGAAATCGGCCTGGAACTTCAGACCGACCCGCTCGCCGAGCGGGAAGTTCTTGAAGATGGACATATCGGTGCTCCAGCTCCGGGTGGACGCGATGGGCTGGTTCCTCCAGGGATGGAGGTCGCCCGAGGTCCTGTCCACCGGCTGCAAGGTGCCGTCGTTCAACTTCACGAACACGTCGTTGGAGCCGTAATAGCCGTAGTTCGGATCGATGTCTTCGTTCAAGCTGTTGTAGTTCGCCGGATACGGCCAGAGAGGCTGACCGGCCGGCGTGTAGTTGGACGGCACGCCCATGATGCCGTCGGGCTGGTTGATCTGGTGGGCGGGGATGTAGCCGTTCCACATCAGGAAGCCGGGAATGCACTCGCCGCTCCGGCAGTCCTGAATCGGATACTTGTGCCCGTAGTACTCGATTTTGCTGCCGGTTGGGTAGATATCGGTCGGTAGGCTGAAGTAGTGGCTGCGCAACCGGCCCATGCCGCTGATCTGCCAGCCGCCCACTATGTAGTCGAGGACCTTGGGCGCGTTGCGCAGGACCGGCTTGCCCTGTCCGAACGGAAGCTCGGCGATCCAGTTCCAGCGGACCTCGTGCTTCGGAACTGTGGTGTCACGCGCGTAAAGGAGGAGCCGCATACGCTCCTTATGGTCGGCGGGGACGACGCCCGGCAAGTACGAAGTCACCGGGTCAACTGCGGAATCGCCGTACCAGCCGTGTGCCGCGGCTTTGCTGTAGTTCACCATCTGGTAGAACACCTGGAAGCCGTAGCCTTTCGAAAACCGGCGCTCGATCTCGAACGTCGCGCCGTTGGAGTTGCCCCAGCCGTCCCTGCGGTACTCCTGAATTTCGCCGTAGGGCGTGTTGCTGTAGGGGCGGAGTTCCGGCGAGGTCTCGGGGAAGGGCTGCCCGGTGGTGGTGTACCAGACGTAGTCGGGCTTCATCTGGTTTAGGTCGTCGTAGCTGTCTTGATTGCTCAGGCGCGATCCGACGTACGCGACGCGCACGACGGTGTCCTTCATGATTTCCTTCTCCATCGTCAGGTTCCAGTCGTGGACCTTGGCGCTGGGCTGGTCGGGATTGAACCAGGCGGCGTTGTAAGCGTCCTCGCCGGCGATGATGCTGCTCGGGTTAAGGTCGTTCAGCGTGATCGCGTTCGTGGTGTTCTGGCCGGCGATGTACTTCGGAACGGAGACCAGTCCGTAATTGCGGAGGCCGTCTGGAGAAGCGCTGGCCTGCGTCATCCAGGGGTTTGCGTAAAAACCGGTGAATGGCGCGTTGTTGCGCATGCGGTCGTTCCAGCCCCAAATCGGAATCGGGAAGTAGCTCGTGGCGAAGCCGCCGCGCAGGACGAACGCTTTACTCCCCTCGAACGCGCGGTAGGCGAAGCCGACATGCGGCCCGATGTCGAACCAGTTGTTGTTGACCAGGCGTTTGGGGAAGCCTCCCTGCTCGGCCGACTCGAACTTGGCGCCGTTGGATTCGAGATATGCGATGTACGCCGGCGAAGTGACGCCGAGCTTGTAGAACGTATCAAGCTCGTTGCCCAGGACGATCGCCAGGTTATTCAGGTCGAACGCGCTGAAAATGTCGTATTTGTCTTTCGGGTAAGGGCTGAACTGCCAGCGCAGGCCGCCCATAAGGGTCAGCCGCGGGGTAACCTTCCAGTTGTCCTGGATGTAGGCGGCATCTTCATTCTGCCCCATGTAGTACTTGCCCTTGTTCACCCGGTATTCGTAGTTGGCCAGTCCGAGGAACGCGCTGCCGAGCCGGTGTCCGGTGTTGAGGACGGCCCGGCTGCGATTGGGGAAATTGGGATCGAAGAGCGCCGTGCCGATGGCTTGCCACGAAACGTTGCCGGCCGAGCGCTGCTGCTGCGGCAGGTAGGTCAACTGGTCGTAGCGGAAGTGAACGCCAAACTGGATCTCGTGATTGTCAAGGATTTTCGTGGCGTTGTCGTCCAGAATGAAATGGTTGAACCACTGTTGCGTGCCGTTCACCGGCTGAAAGTAGTTGCCGCTGCTCAAGCCCATCGTGGAGATGACTGGGAACCCGACCTGGTGGCCCGGGTTGGGCAGTCCCAGCATGTCCGCGTAATAGCCGTTCTCGCCGGTGTAGTTCCCGCCGGTAGTGCGGCTCATGCTGAACATGAACTCGTTGAAGAAGGTCGGCGAGAACGAGTGCGTCCAGTTGGAGGCCAGACTCTTGTCGGGAAAGTAGTCGGTCCGGGAGTTACCGAGACCATCGAGAGTGGGTACGCCATTGGCAGCCGCGCGGAAGCGCTTCGAATAGGAGTTGCTGAGACGAGCGTACACCTGGTCGTTTTGGCCGAGACGCTGGTCGAAACGGGCCGTCCACGTCCACTGATTGTACTTATCCGGCCGCGGGCCGAAGTAGTTGTTCGCGACTAGCGGGTTTACGCCCGCCTGGTTCGGCATCGGGAGCTGCTCGGCAAAGTATTTCCACAAGGGGCTCGCCAGCGCCGGATCGATCGCGTTGGCTTTGCCCTGGTAGGCAAACTGAGGCCGGAGGTGCGTGACCGGGTCGGTCTGGAACGGGTCGTAGAGCCTCGAGAGCGTGCCGCTCGAATCCACGAGGCCGCTAAAATCGCCGTTGCGCATCGCTTCGGTCGGGACCTTGTAACGGCCGATTGCGCCGGAACGCTGCTTGAACTGCTCAAAAGCGAAGAAGAAGAAGGTCCTGTCCTTGCCGTTGTATACCTTGGGTATCCACACCGGGCCGCCGACTGTGCCGCCGTATTCGTTGCGGATAAACTTGCCGGGCGTGTTGCCGTCCTCGCGCCGACGCGCCCAACCGTAATAGTTGTCGCGGTTGGTCTCAAACAGCGAACCGTGTAGGGTGTTGCCGCCGCCCTTGGTGGTCAGGATGATGTTGGTCTGGCGGGGATACTTCGCGGACACGGCATTCATGTCCACCTTGAATTCCTGGATGCTCTCGAGGCTGGGCTGCCGTCTCACGGTGCCGCCGGCGTAAACCGGCTCGGTGAGCGCGGCGCCGTCCAGGCTGATATCGTGAGTGCCGGTTCGTTCGCCCAGCGTGCGAAGGTCGCCGCCCTCGTCAAAGGTCAGGCCGGGGACGGTGTTCAGCAGGCTCATAACCTGCCGCCCGTTGATCGGCAACTGCTCGATGCGCGTGCGCTCGAGCACATGCCCCAGGGTCTGGCTGTCTGCCGTTAACATCGGAGTGACGTCTTCCACCTGCACGACGGTTTGAGTAGTTTCGGGGTAGAGGACGATATTGACGGTCTCGCCCTTCTGCACCTGGACCGTCATCGTGCCTTCGAACTTCTTCATCCCTGCAAATTCGGCCGTGATCTTGTACGGCCCGGGACGAACCGCGGGGAAGACATAGAGTCCTACGGCATTGGAGGTGGTCCTGGATTCACCGTTGGTCGCGGTGTTCGTCAGGATGACCGTGGCGCCGGGGATGATGGCGTCGGTCTGGTCCTGGACGGTTCCACGGACGCTGCCTGTGCTCGATTGTGACCAGGCCATCGAGGTCAGGACACATACGAGTAAAACAAGAACAAACGATCTGTGTAGAGTGTTCATGATCAACTTCCCTTTCTGGACATCCGGAGGAGAGCCAAACCGGCCGGTAGGCCGGAGCGGTTTCGCAGTCGGACTTTAAAGCTTTAAAGACTCCCTTATCCTAAAAGCGGATCTGCCCGTAGTATACACCCAATCGCCCGCGGTTGATCCTCCGAAGTGCAGGTGCGCGGCTGCAATGGGCAGGTGCGCAGGCCGGCTGGTAGTGGATGTGTTTGGCCTTCGCCTCGACTACTGATACACTCTCTCCAGACAGGGCCTGCATTCCGGCCCCAGCAACGATCTCGTGACCCCATCCGCTTACAGAGTTTGTAGGGCAAGCCCCCGGCTTGCGGCGGCCTCTCAGGCCGCTGTTCCTCATTCGGACGTCTCCAACACTCCGACACCTTCATTCCCGTTCATCCGCGTGCATTCGCGGCTCACTCAATCTATGCCAATAGAACGATCCTTCGCGGCGCTGCTACTCTGCGCCCTCTCCTGTTCCGCGCAACCGGCCTCGGGCCGCGCTTCAATCGACCTCCGGTACAAGCTTTTCCAGGAGAACCTTGTGCGCCGGGCCGAGGCGATCACACGCGCTTTCCCGGGCGACATCACCACGCTCGCCGAATGGCAGCGTCGCCGCCCGGAGATCAAGAAGCAGTACTTGTACGCGCTCGGACTCGACCCGATGCCGGCGAAGACCCCGCTCAAAGCGCAGGTTACCGGCGGCTTCGAGCGTGACGGCTACCGCGTCGAGAACATCGTTTTTCAGAGCATGCCCGGTCTCTACGTCACCGGCAATCTCTACTTGCCCGCGGGCAAACAGGGCCGTCTTCCCACCGTGCTCTACCTCTGCGGTCATTCGCCCGGACCTTGGGGAAACAAAGTGCGCTATCAGCACCACGGCATCTGGTTCGCCCGTCACGGCTACGCCGCGTTCCTGATTGACTCCATCGAATTTGGCGAGGTCCCCGGACTCCATCACGGCACCCACGACCTCGAAATGTGGGACTGGCTATCCCTCGGCTACACACCCGCCGGACCCGAGGTCTGGAACGCCATCCGCGCGCTGGACTACCTGGAAACGCGCCCCGAGGTCGATCCCAAACGCGTCTCCGTCACCGGCATCTCCGGCGGCGGCGCCATCACCTGGTTCGCCGCCGCGGCCGACGAACGCTTCCAGGTCGCTGCGCCCGTCTGCTCCACCTGGACCGTCGAGCACCACACCGCCCTCGACGCCGTCC
>DATIFQ010000364.1:0-10236 GCA_035455185.1 Bryobacteraceae bacterium
CGGCCGCGGGGCTGTTCAAGTCATTCTCTGTCACCGAAAGATTGCGGATGCGAATGGAAGTCACTTACACGAATATTGCGAATCATCCGAACTTCTACCCTCCCGAGACTTTCGTCGACACCCCGGTCAGCTTCGGTAAGACCGCGTCAGTACAGGGCCAGGAGAACTCGGGCAACCGTGTGGGCCAGGTAGGAGCACGGCTGGATTGGTAGGGCTTGGCGGGCTCTTCCCCGCCCGGGCCCAGCGCGGTAATCAAAATCTGCAACGGCATCGAGTACTGGCCTTCGTGAGTCTCGCCATTCCCGCCCTTCCCCTTCTTATGCAGAGTAGCGCGCTCGTAGGACGCCGGATACACGGAGTCAACCAGTTCACCATCCACAATCCATTGCGCCGTATTACTCAACGACCATGGCAGCGACGGGTTTGGCGGTGGCATGTAATGTATGCTCACCCACGACGTCTCCACCGGCAGGTTGCTGTCGGGCAGAATGCCGCCGTGTATGTCAGGGATACAAACTAAATCTCCCGGGCACGCCCCTGCATCCGGGAGAAGCCGCAGATGGTGTGTGTAGCCGTCCGGGGCCGGGAACTGGCTGGCCATGCTGGTGTAGAAATACGGATCTGTAGATCCCAGGATGTTTCGCACGTTGAAAAAAGCCTGGCTTTGGAAGGGCACGCCTCCCGCAAACGACGGCGACGGGTTCACGATGTTGGAATTCGGAAAGGGATTAGGGACCCGGATCCAGACGGAACGCTTCGAGCGGGCGAGCGCCAGTGTGGCGGCATTGGTGCCTGCACAGCGGTGGATGAGTGCATTGCCGATGCCGTCTTTTCCATTCTCATACGGTTTTGTTGGGTCATCGTTCCATATTGCCGCCGAGGCCACCGTGGTGCTCAAGAACGTGTAACTGATCGGAATGTCCTGGCACTGACTTTTGGCCGCCGTCGAGCTGCGGGTTTGCGCCGACGCCACCGTCAGGGCAGCCATTGCCGTCATCACGAGAACGGATGTTCCCATCTGTGTTTTTCCAACCAGTAACTCTGCCCCCCAAGGACGTGGGAAGATTCGGAAATGCCGGCGTGGGGATTCTGCGCGGACCGGGTACAATCGCCGTGGCCGGCGGGCTGCCCAACCACCCGAATTTCGCCGCGCCCGAGTTCTTTGCCGACCGTCCAGGGAGCTTCGGCAAGATCTTTTCGGTGCAGGGCCAGGAGAACTCGGGCAACCGCGTGGGCCAGGTAGGTGCTCGACTGGATTGGTAGTTGGCTTGTGGGTTGTGGTCTGTCGCTTGTGGCCTGTGGTCGAAAGAACTTGGCTAATCTCGCGAGCTTCTTCCGGACCTCGGGCGACACTTCGGGACCTCCTACCTTGGCATTGTGATTAGGCCCTGCGTTTCCCAATCGTCGAGCTGTTGCAGGACCGTATGAGCCGCGCGGGAGGACGGCTGCAATTGAACCAAGCGGCGGTACTCAACTTCGGCAGAACGGAAGTCTCCCTTTGCGGCAAATATTTGTCCCCGCATCAAGTGAATACCGGGGTACGAGCGTTCTCCTCCAAGCTCCACAATTGCGCGAATCGATTCCTCTGTAATCGCGGTGTCGCCCAGATTGTAGTTAGCCACTGCGCGATAGTAATGTGCTTCGATAAGGTCCGGGTTGAGACTGACAGCCCAGCCGGCGAATTCCGCGGCCTCTCGAAACCGCCCGACCTCCAGTTCCATCAAAGCCAAGGGTGCATAGGCAGACGGGTACTTGGGGTCCGCTCCCAGAGCCCGCAGGAAGGCTTCTCGTGCCGCCTCATTTTGACGGAGAGCCAATCGAGTTTCTCCGAGCAGGTACCAGGCGGCAGCGAATTGCGGATATAGCGCAACCGCCGTCGTGAGTTCACGTGCCGCGGTGGAGACTCTCGGTTTCTTTCTTGTCAGGTTTCTTCGGGCCTTTTCATAAGCTCGTTCAGCATTCTTCGGTGCTGCGAGCGTGGTGAAGCTGACGAGGTCGCCTTGATGGAGAGTGCGCGGAGCATGTTCCAGATTTGGCGGGCGCTGTAATGAATCCGGCGGGCTGCAGTCCGATGGGAGGGATACGCTGGCATCAGTCAATGCAACGGTGGGGTCCAGTTTGCAGGGCTCAGAGGTTAACACAGAAGTGTTACTTGAGCTTACTCGCCGCCCTCCGGTTTGTGCCGGCATAGATGCGCTTCCCAACAGCAGGATAACCATTGCCGGGAACGCAATTCCGGGAGTTCTTTTCGGGTCGTTCAACGTAGTCTTTTGCATTACCCCTCCTTCCAGAACAGCCACAGTCTAGCCGCATCACCGCTGGCAAGTCGTTAGGGCCCGGTCAAGATTTCGTCATGTTTCTGTATGGGCAGGAGCCTGGTGTATCTTGACGGAAATTTGACACTCCACGGCTGAGAAACTCGGTTACACTCCTTAGAAGCAGGCTACTTTGACGAAAGTGGCCGACAAAGGCGCCGGGCGATGAGGCTTCCGAAGACGGGTACGCGGTGGTGGTGGGCGTTCGCCGTGTGCATCGCGGCGCCGGCACTGGTGCTGGCGATTCTCGGGGTACGGACCATCGATCTGGAACGGGTCGAGCAGCGGCAAGGGATCGAGTCCCAACAGCGCCAGACCGCGTTGCTGGCGGATACCACCCTGTCGGCGGCGCTGTCCCGCATCCAAGAAAACCTGCTCCGGCAGGATCCGGACCCAGCGGCCGGCGCACCGTCGTTCTCTCTGGATGACCAAGGCGTGCTGATTTTTCGCCGAGATCGAGTCTACTTCGCGGAGACCGGCAATGAGCCACCCGAGGCCCGCGTTGCCGTTCCGCCAGCGGTGGCGGCCTCCGTGGACGAGGCTTTGGCCGCCGAGGCGCGGGCGGAGTTTCCGCGCGCCATCGCGATCTATCAGCGCATCGGCAAAAATCCCCAACTGGGGGCTTGGGCCGGACTCGCGCTGGCGCGGCTCCGGGTTCGCCAGCAACCACACGGTTTTCTCGACTGGATCAAGGAACTGGCGCCCGGCGGCCAGGATTCGCTTTCCCCGGAGGGTGTGCCGGTGATGCTCCTCGCCACAGGCTATGTAACCCGGCTGCCCCTGGGGGATGCCGCGGCTTGCGGCCCATTCCTCGCTGATGTGTTGGCGCAGTTGCGCGCCGGGCGCTGGTGGCTCAGCTATCACCAGAGAAAGCTGTACGACGCCGAACTGCGAACTGCAATCGCGACCATAGGGGGCGTTGCCCCAGGGGGGGACGCGCGACTGGTCGAAATAGCCGCCGTCGAGCGCATTGTGCGCCAAACCGCTCCCTTCGGCCACGAGGGCGCACCTCACCCACCCGCACAGGCTGGCAGGTCAGGGCTGTCTTGGACGGAATTAGATGGGTATGAGCCACTCCTTCTGATCACACGAGAACGGGCCGGAGTCGCGCTTTCTGGCCAGCGGTTGACCGGCTTCTTGCAGACCAGGCTGGGCCACATCCACAAGACCGTGCCCTACCCGATCGCTGTGGCGGACTCCTCCGGGCACCTCTTGTGGGGCGATGCCACAGCCCTCAAGGGGAAAGCCTCCTTTCCGCTCCGAGTTCTATTTGGGTGGGAGTTCCATGCCGGCGAATACGCACCAGGCAACGAAAGACGCCAGTTTCTTTGGTATGCCTTTCTGGCGCTTCTGCTGATGACACTGGCGTTTGGATTAGCAGCGACGATCCGAATTGTGAAGCGCGAGCTGGAACTGGCCAGGCTACAGGCTGAGTTCGCCGCCAGCGTGACCCACGAGTTCAAGAGTCCCATCGCGGGCATTCGTCTCCTGCTGGAGCGAATCACCGGCGGGCACGTGCTCGACAAAGCGACCATCCGCGAATACCAGCACACTGCCCAGAGGGAAACCGATCGTTTGGAGCGCCTTGTCAACCGGCTGCTCGAAACACACCGGATTCAGTCCGGGGAAAAGCGCTATCAGTTCGCTCCGCATTGCATCATCGACATCGTGGAGACTGCGGTTGCCCACTTCAGTCCACAAGCTGGAGCCAAGCGCATCACGGTGACATTGAAGACTGACGATGTGCTGCGCGAGATCGACCTGGATCGGACGTCGATTCAGGATTCGATCGAGAATCTGCTTGACAATGCCATCAAATACTCGCCGCCGGACACGAATATCGAGGTCTCGGTGGAGCATGGTGCGAAGGAGCTGCGCGTCTGTGTCCGCGATCAGGGCATTGGAATCGAGACGGCCGATCTGCCGCGCATCTTCGACCGGTTCTATCGGGGACGGCGCGGCGAGCAGCAATCGGTGCGGGGTACAGGCCTTGGCCTCGCGCTGGTCAAGGCGGTGGCGGAAGGCCACGGGGGTTCGGTGACGGTGAAGAGCGCGCCCGGGCAGGGATCCGAGTTTTGCCTGTGCATCCCGATCCGGGAGGAGGAAACCTATGTCCCGAGTCTTGATCGTGGATGACGAGCCTGCGATCGTCATTCCCGTCCGCGACGAACTGGCCTTCGAGGGCCTGGAGGTCGCGTGCGCGGAGGACGGGCCGAGCGGGCTAAAGGCCGCGCTCGAGATGCGGCCGGATGTCCTGCTGCTCGATGTGATGCTGCCGGGCATGAACGGGTTTGACATTTGCCGCAAGCTGCGCCCCGAGCTGCCCGAGATGTGGATCATTCTGCTGACCGTGCGCGGGCAGGAGGTGGATCGGGTGACAGGCTTCGAGGCGGGAGCAGACGACTACGTGGTGAAGCCCTTCTCACTGCGCGAGCTGATGGCGCGGGTCCGCGTGGGGTTGCGACGCAAGACCCCTGCTAACCATCAGCGGGTCTACAAATTCGGCGATGTCGAGATCGACCTGCGCTCGCGCACCGTCAAGAGGACCGGCCGTGACGTTCCGGTGACGCGCAAAGAATTTGAGATCCTGGCGCTGCTGGCGCGCCGCCCGGGTGAAGTGATCCCGCGCGACGAGTTCTGCGATCTCATTTGGGGGCCGGATGTATTCGTCACCCAGCGGGTGATCGACACTCACATCGCGTCCCTGCGAAAGAAGATCGAGCCGGAGCCCGACGAACCACAGCACATCTTCAGCGTGCGCGGCGTCGGATACAAGCTGGGGTAAGCTATGCGACGCCTTGCCGGGATCCTCGTCTTCAGCATGATGGTGTTGGGCGCCGATCCGGACATCCGCGAGATTTTCGAGCGTGCCCGCATCCTCGTGGCGAGAAACGAGAACCTGGCCGAAGCCATACGACTCTATGGCCAAGTCGTGACTCTGGCCCGGGCCCAGCATGTGCTGGCGGCACGGGCGCAGTACGAGCAGGGGCTGCTCTATCACCGTCTCGGCAAGGAGGCGGAAGCCCAGCGGGCGTTCCGCGCTGTTGTTCGCGAATTCCCGGACCAGAAAGGAGTCGCGGCTTTGGCGCGAGCAAGGCTGCCGGCGGGCACTCTGGAAACGGGGATATCCGTGCGGCAGGTGTGGACGGGGAATGACCCGGACTCCGCCGGGCATGTGTCGCCCGACGGACGGCTGATCTCTTTTACGGATTCCACCGGGGATCTGGCGGTTCACGATATCGAGACGGGTGAGAACCGGAGCGTGACCCACCAGGGCAGTTCTCGGCCGGGGTCGCCGCCGCCGGGCCTCGCAACGTGGTCCGTTTTTTCGCCGGACGGTCGGCGGCTGGCCTATGTCTGGTACGGGAACGGCACCGAGCTGCGGATCATCGGCGCAGACGGATCGGGGCAGAGAACCCTGTATCGAACCACGATGGGTTTAGTGGCCGGTGACTGGTCCGCAGATGGGAAATACGTGCTGGCCTTCGACCTTAGCAAGCGAGGCATGCTGGTGATTTCGGTGGCGGACGGCTCCGTTCGTACAGTCCCTGTCTCCGACCGCTGGCGGGACGACAGCGGCCTGTTCTCGCCGGATGGCAACTACATTGTCTACGACATAGCGCAGGAGGGCGAGGACCCCGGCAACGACATTCACATGGTATCGATCGCGACGGGGCGGGATGTGGCAGTGGTGGAACACCGGGCCGACGATACCATGGTGGACTGGTCGCCGGACGGTTCGAAGCTCCTGTTTGTGAGCGATCGGTCGGGATCGCCGGGCATTTGGGCGATTCCCATCGTGGACGGGCACGCAGCGGGGCCGCCTGAACTGTTGAAACCGGACATGAATATCCAGCCAATCGGAAGCACCCGCCAAGGCTCTATCTTCTACTACGTCGATGTGATGTTGAGGGATGTGTTTGTGGCTGAAATCGACCCCACTTCGGGCAAGCTGGTGTCACCGCCGAGGGCGGTCAGCCAGCGGTTCGTGGGCGCCAAGGACACCCTAGCCTGGTCGCCCGAGGGCCAGTACCTGATTTACAAGTCCCCACGAGGCCTGTCGCTACATTCCATGACGGACGGAAAGGAGCGGGATGTGCAGCCGGAGAACTTTGGGGTCCAGTGGATCATGAAGTGGCACCCGGACGGCCGTTCCGTATTTGTCAGTGGCAGATCGGGTGACGGACGGTTCGGACTGTTCCGGTTGGACCTCCAAACCGGGAAGGCGCAGATAGTCGCCCGGCTGATCGATCGCCCGGCGTTCTCCGCGGATGCCCGCACACTCTATTACTACGCGTTTGGTCCAACGCATGCGTTAGTCGCCCACAACCTCGATACCGGCGAAGTGAAGTCGCTCTACTCCCGGCCGGACGTAGGCGAAATCCAAAACCCAAACACGGACCTTTCTCCCGACGGCAAGATGCTTGCTTTCCTGCTGCAGAACGTTCCGAACGGGTACAACTCGCTTGTCGTGATGCCGGCGACGGGTGGCGAGCCGCGCACGCTTCTTTCGATCCAAAGGCCGGAGCGCTTTGGCCCTAACTCGGCGATCTGGACTCCGGATATGCGTTATATCCTTGTCTCGCGAACGTTGAACAAGAGGTCGACGGTCTGGAGGGTACCGCTGGACGGAGGACCGCCTCAAGATACCGGCCTGTCCATGCCTGGGTTAATCGGCTGTCTCCGGCTGCACCCGGACGGGCGGCGGGTGGCGTTTTTCAACGGCGAGTCACACCCGGAGATTTGGGCGCTGGAGAACATCCTGCCCAAGGCGGGCACGAGCCGGCTGGCGAGGAGGTGAATTGGCGAGCGCCATTGAAACAGCATTAACGAATGGTTCAGCCACGTTTCTTGAAACCGGCGGCGAGAGCGCATGCGGCATGCGAGTGTTACAGTACGTGGACGGTTTTCGGGATTGAAGGCTGGGGTCCGAGGATCGTTTCGTCAAAGTCCGAGAAGCGCGTGCGGCGGATCATGCCGGCGAGCACGTTCGGGTCAAATCGTCCGAGGTCTTCGACCGCCAGCGCGAACGACGACGGGCTTGCATTGACGCTGCCGAAGACCGTCTGGTTCTTCTCGAAGAGGTTGCGAAACGGGACGACGCCCTCGGCGTCGAGCGGCGAGCCGAGGATACAGCAGACGCCGAGCGGGGCCATCCGCTTCAGCGCCTCCAGGGCGGCTACCGGCGAGCCCGTGGCCTCGATCACGATGTCGGACCTTTCATCGGAGAGTCTTGGGACGTACTGCACACCGGCGGAAGCCACCAGCCGCGCCCGGGGGTGGTCCGGAGCTTCCAGCGAATGCACAAGGACCGACAGCCCGCGCGCTTGAAGCACGAGGGCGCTGAGGATGCCAATGGTTCCCGCTCCGAGCACGAGGGCAGTCTCGGGCGAGGGCTCATGGTAGCGCAAGGCGGTTTCGACGGCTTTCTCGACGACGCTCAGCGGCTCGATCAGCACGGCGCAACCGGCGAGCTCGGGCGGCACCCTGGTCAGGTCGGAGGCCATATCGACCGCATATTCCGCAAAGTAACCGTGAAGTCCGAAGATCCCCCGCTCGCGGTACGCGCCGCTGACACACAGGTCGCGCCGCCCACGCGCGCAGGAGGGACACGGCGGACTGCAAGCACGGCGGACCGAAGGCACCACTACGTCACCCCGACGAAGCGAGGTCACCGCCCGGCCCGTCTCCACGACCTCGCAAACGGCCTCATGGCCGAGAATCAGGTGACTCTCACCTTCTGGCGGATAGCCGAACTCAAAAGAAGCTAGCGCGCGGTCCGTACCGCAGACGCCCACCTCGCTCACGCGCAACAGAACCTGGTCGTCGCGCTCAAGGCGCGGAGCGGCGGATTCAAATGCCAAAAGCTGCCGATGTTCGTAGTCGAGGCCGACCGCTCGCATGGATTACTACGCCTTTCGGGCCACCGCGATCAGAGACAATCCGTGCCAGGGCAGCAGGTGGTCCACGCGGCGCCAGAACCAGACCGTCTTATCGAAGATCTTGAGGGTGACCTTGCTGATGCGACGCCGGCGCAGTACGTTTCCGTACAGCCACCATGCGGGCATGCCGATCTTGTTGAGCTGGTGCACGCGCTCGACGCGAAAGCCGGCGCCTTCCAGGAGCCTCCGCAAGTCGCGATCATGGAACCGGCGGAGGTGACCGAGCGTTCGGTCCATCGAGCCGAAGAGGCCGGGCCCCTGAGGCACCAGGACGAGCAGGCGTCCACCGTCCCGGAGCACCGCGCTCAGGGCCGCCGCCGTCGACATGGGGTCCTCAAGGTACTCGAACACATTGAGACAGATCGCCGTGTCAAAGCCACCTTTCAGACACGCAAAATCGCTGGGGGAAGCCGGATTCACGCACTGGACCGCCACGTTCGGCGTGCGCAGGAACCGGTTGCTCAAGGCGTGGAGATACAACGGATCGTGTTCGGCCGCCACATACCGCACGCTCCGGCCCATGAGGCGGCCGCTGATGTTACCGATGCCGGCCCCGATCTCAAGGACGGTATCGCCCAGATAAGGCCGCAGGATCCGCGCCATCCAACTCAGGTACTGCGGCGTTCCGGTGAGGTTGCTGAGCAATCCGCGCCCGTACGGCTCGATGTACAGATCGTCTATGACCCAGAAACGCAGAATCACGCCAAGGGCCTTTACGCCATCCCACCAGCCGATCTTTTTGCCTTCCTCGTAGGTTCTGCCGTGATAGCTGATCGGGACCTCGTAGATGCGCAGCTTGCGCTTGGCGGACTTCATGACGATTTCCGGCTCAAAGCCGAAGCGGTTCGAGCGCACGGGGATGCTCTTGAGCAGATCGGTCCGGAAGACCTTGTAACAGGTTTCCATGTCCGTCAGATTGAGGTCGCAGAAGACGTTCGAGACCAGCGTGAGAAACTTGTTGATCATCGAGTGCCGGAACGGCAGCACTCGGGTCTGTTGTCCGGCCAGATAGCGTGAGCCGAACACCGCGTCGGCATGCCCGTCGAGCAGCGGGCGGAGAAGCGCGGGGTACTCGTTCGGATCGTACTCGAGGTCGGCATCCTGAATCAGACAGAAGTCTCCGGTGGCGTACTGGATCGCGGTCCGGATCGCGGCGCCCTTACCCTGGTTGACCGGATGCCGGAACAACCGGATACGAGGCTCGGAGGCGGCGAGCCGGTCGAGGATGGCGGAGGTCCCGTCGGTCGAGCAATCGTCCACAACGATGAGTTCGCGCTCCATTGCCTCGGGAATAGGCGCCGCGAGAACGTGGGCAAGGCTGCGCTCAACTACCGTCCGTTCGTTGTAGACGGGAATCAGGATTGAGAGTTTCACCGGAGATTCCCCAGTATAATGGGTCGGGAAGCGACATAACCCGTCCGTTCCAGATCCCGTTTATTCCAGGAGGCTCTCATGAGTGAGCACACAAGCCGGAGGAATTTCGTACGGTCGTCCGGCGCCGCCGCGGCGTTTCTGATTGTGAAGCCGGAATCCGTCCGGGGCTCACAGGCCAACTCAGCGCTGTCAGTTGGCTTGATCGGCTGCGGGGGCCGCGGCATGTACGTCAGCGGCCTGTTCGTGAAGAACGAATTCGCAAAGGTGACGGCCGTCTGTGACATCTATCAGGACAAATTGGACGGCGCGGTGAAGAGCTATTCCGGCGCCGCGCAGTACACGAACCACCAGGAACTGCTCGCGAGCAACGTCGACGCGGTCCTCATCGCCACGCCCGCGTTCCTGCACCCAGAACACTTTGAAGCGGCAGTGAAGGCGCGGAAGCACATATACATGGAAAAGCCGGCGGGCGTGAACGCCGCCGGCTGCCGGCGCGTGGCCGCAGCGGCGAAGAACGCAGACCCGACCAAGCGCATTACGGTCGACTACCAGCAGCGCTACGGCAAGGACTACCGTAAGGCGTACGAGGTGGTGAAATCCGGCGA
>DATIFQ010000365.1:0-2434 GCA_035455185.1 Bryobacteraceae bacterium
GCCACGGCCTCGCCGCCCAGAACCCGCTCATCAACATCGAGGACCGCGCCGCCTACCAGGCCCTCCATCAGGCCCTCATCGACGAACACCAGCCCTCCACCCCTACCCAGTCCCTCCTCGTCGAACAGCTCGCCATCGCCTCCTGGCGCCTCGCCCGCATCCGCTCCATCGAGGCCGGCCTCTTCGAGTTCCGCCTCTACACCCTCCGCAAGAGCATGAAAAGGGAGCACTCGGACCTTGACGACCGCGGCCGCCTCGCCTTCGTCTTCCGTTACGACGTCGTCCAGACCACCATCCTCCTCACCCTCTCGCGCTATGAATCTCGTGCCGAACGCTCCTTCTTCAAGAACCTCCACGAGCTTCAGCGCCTGAAGGCTGCCGCCCCCGGCCCGGTGTCCGATTCCGGGATTGGCTTTGTTCAGTCAACGGTCCCCGACACGACTGACCCCAGTCCGGACGACGAACCGAACGACGCCCCCTCCGCTCCCAACTCGCAGGGGAGTGACTCTCCCTCATTAGAGCGGGAGGTTGAGGTAGGCGCGGGCGTTGCCGTAGCAGATGCCGCGGATGAGCGGGCCGAGGAGCTCGGCGCGGTCCGGCAGTTCGCCGTTCTCGACGTCCCTACCGAGCAGGTTGCAGAGAACGCGGCGGAAGTACTCGTGCCGGGGATAGGACATGAACGAACGGGAATCGGTGAGCATGCCGGCGAAACGTGACAGCAGCCCTGCATTCGACAGGGCGTTGATCTGCCACTCCATCGCTTCCTTCTGATCGAGAAACCACCAGCCGCTGCCGAGCTGGATCTTCCCGGGAATGCCGCCTCCCTGAAAGTTGCCGATCATCGTGGCGCATGCGTAGTTATCGGCTGGATTCAGGTTGTAGACGATCGTTTTCGGCAGGGCGTTTTCCCGATCGAGGCGGTCGAGATAGGCGCCGAGAGCGTCGATCTGAGGCCAGTCGCCGATGGAGTCGTAGCCGGTGTCCGGACCGAGTTCCTTCAGCATCCGGGTGTTCGCGCCGCGGCGCGCGCCTAGGTGAAGCTGCTTGGTCCAGCCTTTCTCGGCGTCGAGCCGGCCGAAGATGAGCATCATGAAAGACGCAAACCGCGCGTGCTCTTCCGGTGTCGCGGGACTGCCCCCTCGGGCCTTGTCGAAGACCTTGGCGGCTTGGCGGTCCGTGCAGAAATCCGCGTAACAGTGATTCAGGCCGTGATCGGAGAGGCGGCAGCCCGCCTCGTGAAAGTAATCGTGCCGGCGGCGGAGCGAGTCGACGAGCGCGGGCAGCGTGGCGATGTTCATGTCCGCGGCGCTTTCGAGGCGGTCCACCCAGGCGTTGAAGACCTCTGGCAGGTGGACGTTCAAAGCCTTGTCCGGACGAAAGGCGGGAAAGACGCGCGTCGTGAACCGCGACTCGGCGATGGCCTTGTGGTGGACGAGGTCGTCGCTCGGATCGTCAGTCGTGCACAGCGCGGTCACATTGAACTTACGGAGGATGCCCTGGGCGGTCAGATCGTCGCCTCCGAGCATGCAGTTGGCTCGCTCCCAGACGGCGGGTGCGGTGTACTCGTCGAGCAGGTCTTCGATGCCGAAGTAGCGTTTCAGCTCGAGGTGAGTCCAGTGATAAAGCGGATTGCGTAGGGTGTGCGGAACAGTCCGTGCCCACGCCAGAAACTTCTTCCACGGCGAAGCGTCGCCGGTGCAGTAGCGTTCGTCCACGCCGTTCGCGCGCATCGCCCGCCATTTGTAGTGGTCGCCCTCGAGCCAGATCTCGAACAGGTTGGCGAACCGACGGTTCTCCGCGATGTCCTTCGGCGAAAGGTGGCAATGGTAGTCGAGAATCGGCTCAGCCGCCGCGAACTCGTGATAGAGCCGCCGGGCAGTCGCGGTAGTGAGCAGGAAATCCTCGTGGATGAAGGACATGACGTTACCTCGCTCAACCGAGGAAGATCGGTTTGATGTGCCGGTCGAAGAGGTTGGTGATCACGTTCCGCGCGATCGGTTCCGCGCAGGCATCCAGCATGCCATAGTAACGGTCACCCATCTTTGCGGCCACCTTGTAGCCGACATGGAGGAGCTGGCGGAGATGCGGATTGAAGTCCGAACAGCGGGGATCGTGCCGAAGCGCCGCGACGTATTGCTCCGACGACCATGCCGCGACGGTCTCGGGTGCGGGCAGCTTCGCCGGGTCGACGTCGATGACCGAGGCATAGGGAGCGCAAAGCTCCTCGCGGGCGGCGTAAGCCTTGACGTAAACGTTGCGGGCGAGCGCTAGGCCATCGCCGCCGGCTTCGGCAAGCCCGATCAATTCTTCAAGCCAGGTGGTGCCCGCGGTCTTGACGTGCACGCCGGCGCCGAACTTCGCGAGCGAGCGGCGGATGGGGGCGTAGATCGAAAACTTGTCGCTGCCGGAGTGGACACTGAGCTTCAGGCTGGCT
>DATIFQ010000366.1:0-7608 GCA_035455185.1 Bryobacteraceae bacterium
TTCCCGCGGGAGGAGCAGGCCGCTGGCATCCCTCTTGAGGAGATGCTCTCGGGCGCTCCCCATCACATAGACTCCGAGGTTTAGACCAAAGGAAAACGTCGTGCAGCCGACGCCCACGGCGAGGTAGGCGTTGAACGACTGGAAATTGACAACGTTTATGAACGGTCCCCGATAACAGAACGCCGTACGGGACTCGAATCTTGAAAAGCCATGGTCCCGAAGAAGTGGCCAAACCTCGGATCGAATTAGCTTGTTGACAACCCTGCTATCCATCGTCCAACAATTATCCGTCGGATATCGCGCTCGATGAAGTAGTTATCCGCCAAACCAGGCCGGCCCGACGCGGAGGTGATGACTAATCGAATCCGGTACCACTAGAAAGAGCAGGAATCCCGCGATGGCGTGGGCCAGGCCCATGACATAGAGGTTTCGGTGCCGCTGATATACGCGTGTGGCCCAATAACCACCCAGGAATGCGACGCCCATCAAGAGCCAGTTCGGGGCATGGGCGGCGCAGAAAAGCGTCGCCGTGATCATGGTCGCCGCGCGTCGGGAGAACACCGCGTCGAAGCGGTTCAGGAAGTAGCCGTTCAAAATGTACTGCTGCAACAGGCCCCACGGCAGATAGCCCGCTAGCGCCACGACGGCCCCGTCAATACTAATCGGCCGGATGGTGCGAAGCAGTATGCCGCAACCCAGCATCAGAAGCGCCACAAACGCAAGCAGCGGTGCAAGCTCGCGCATCACAGCTCCCAGGTTGCGCGTCCCGAAGCCCAGCATGCCGGGGCTTTCGCCACGGAGCAGATGCGATAGCAGCATTAGCCCCAGGATCGCTATCCACAGGTCGGGGTACATAGTGCGGAGTCCCCAGATGTACGCAATGATCAGGCCGAAGACAGCGAGCGGTTCCAGAATGGCGAGCATGCGATGCACGGTCACTCAAAAGAAGAAATGTTTCGTCCAGTTCACCAGCATGTGCAAGCCGCTGGAGGAAAGGACCGTCGAGGATCTTTGAAAGACCTTGCCGTAGGCGACGCCGGCGATGGTCGCCAGGGTCATGTACCGCCAATTCGGCAGAGGCTGCGGGCCGTTGTCGAGATGCGCACAGCCGAAGAGGAAACTGGCGGCTAGAAGCGTGCGAATGTTGTCGCCAAACCGCAGCATCATCCCGTTCTGGATGAGCGAGCGGAAGAGGATTTCTTCCGGCAGCGCGGTTCCCGCAAAGATCAGACCGGCCGCTCCGGCCATCCGAGCGGCCGTCTGGGCCGGGAGATGCGGCGGCGGGATGAAGCCGAGCGCCAGCCCCACAACCATGAGGACTGGCGCCGAGATCGCAAAACCGGCAAGCGGCAGCAAGAAATCGCTCTTCCAGCGGGGCAAGTTGTATTTCAATCCGGGCCAGGACCGGAAGCTGAGGAACAGCACCAGGCCGAGAAGAATGGCTATGCCGTAAGCAACGCTGTGGAGGAATCCTTGCGCCGCTCGTGGGAGAAGGCTGGCGCCGGCGGCAAACTCGAGCGGCAGCCAAAGCAGCAGAATGGTGACGAAATCGAGTATCGTCGGGCGTTGGATGGGTCCCGGACCTTGCACCCACGCGCACAGGACGGGTACTGCGGTGTAGGCCAACACCAGGAGACTCAGGGGGACGCTGAAGGCTCCGGCGAGCCATGACGCGCCGTTAAAAACGACGGTGAGGAAAAACGGGGTGGCCCAAATCAGGATCGGCCGCCGGTGGAGTGCGCTCTGCACGCGGCTCTGGAGACCCGGCGCGAAGAAGGCGACCACGGCGGCGAGTAATAGAACAAGAACGGTTGGTTGCCCCATGAGCTTATTGCATCACCTGCCAGGCTCGATCTGCACTGTCCAGGCGATGTGATATGCTTGCGCACGCGTCAGGAAAAGATTCTCTCCGGGCATGTGGAAGGAGAGGATGTGGCATGGCTGGCCCCACAGGTCGTCCAGAGGCTCTGCGCTGCTGAGAACTCCAAATCAGGAGGTGGGAAGCATGACAAGCGGTGGCAGGACCCGGAGGAGCTTTCTCGCCCAGGGCGTTAACGCGCCGCTTACCGCAATCTCCACGAGCCCTGTCTTCGCCGCACTGCAGACGGCGGCAGGTAGAACGGACGTGATGAAGATCATCAGAATCGAAGCCGTCACATTCCGGAAGGATCTTCGGATCGGGGGCGGATCGGGCGGATCAGGGACGACCGAGTTCTTCTGGGTGAGGCTGCACACCGACAGGGGCATCGTGGGGACGGGTGAGACCTATCCCTTTTCGGCTGGAGAAATCGGAGCGCTCAAGGATTACTCGCGGCAGATCCTGGGGCGCGACGCACGCGACATCGATGGGATTTGGCGCGATTTCTACCACGCCATGGCCATGCGGAACGCAGGCGGCGCGGACATGCGCATCCTGAGCGCAATCAACATGGCCCAGTTGGACATTCTGGGTCAGGCAGCGGGCCTGCCACTCTACCGTCTCCTGGGCGGAAAGACGCGCGAACGGGTCAGGGTGTACAACACGACGACCGATTACTGGGCCATCAACGAAATGAAGATGGGCCGCGACACGATGAAGATCGTCGGATTCTTGCTGGAGCGGGGCATCTCGGCGATCAAAATCTACCCGTTCAGCGCGCGCGACAGCTACCTGTCAAATCAGGCACTCGAGAATGGCCTGCAATGGATCCAGGAGATCCGGGACAAGACGGGGAACCGCATGGATATCTGCGTGGACTGCTGGGGGCGCTTCGACTTCCCAAGCGCAGTGCGGATTGCCAAGGCGCTGGAGCCGTACAACATCATGTACCTCGAGGACGCCATGCTGATGAACAACGCACAGTCCTACGCGCGGCTGGCCGCCGAGACCAGCGTCGCGGTCTGCATGAGCGAAACGCTGGCGACGCGCTATCAATACCGCGAGTTTCTCGAGCAGAAGGCTTGCGACGTGGTGATGTATGACCTAACCTGGTGCGGCGGCGTCACGGAGGCAAAGAAGATCGCCGACATGGCGGATACCTATTTCATCCCGACCTCACCTCATACCTGCGGTGGGCCGCTGCTCTACCTGTGTTCAACTCACCTTTCCCTGGCGGTGCCGAACTTCCTCATCATGGAGAGCAACTACTGGAAATACACGCACCAGTTCCCGCACTTCGTCAACAATGTGCCCGTCCCCAAAGACGGGCATGTCATCCCTCCCGAGTTGCCAGGCATCGGTGCGGAGATCAAGCCCGAGTTGTTCCGCAATGGCGACGCGGTAGTGGAGACCGTGGCGGAGGTGTAATTTCCCCTCTTGTATCAAACTCGCGCTTCAGCGGGGAACCGCGAGTTGGACGCCGGTGTCCAACCTAGCGAAAGCCGGGCGCACGGCCGCAGAGAGACGGCCATTACGGCGAGCTTGTTGGGTGCTGGTCGCGGCGCGGAGGCCGCATCGTATGAGCATTCTGGAGATCAAGCAAGAAAATGGGCCGGGTTCACTCAGCCGGCGCGCACTGTTTTCCATTCTTCCGGCGTTCGGATGCCTGGGCTGTGCGCGGGCAATGGCCTGCACACAACCTTCGCAGGCGGCGCCGCCCCGTCCCAGTTGGACGGAAAAGGCGGATGTGACGTGGGAGGAGATGTTCCGCTTCGCTTATCAGAAAGACCTGATTCCCGTGCTTAAGGAATTGGGAGCGCAACTCGGGCGTGAGGAGTTCGTTGGGATGTTGCGAGGGGCCTCCGACGAGGTGGTGCGAAAGAAGACTGCCGGGCGGCCGCCGGCGGTTCGCGACCTGGTGACCTTCGCTGCCAGCATGAAGAACATGCCGCCCCTGTTCCAGCACGCGCTGGAAGCCGAGATTGTGGAGCAGTCTCCGGAGGCGTTCGAGTACCGCGTGAGGAAGTGCTTATGGGCCAAGGTGTTTCGCGACGAGGATGCCGCCGACATCGGCTATGCGATGGTCTGCTATCCCGACTATGCCGTGGCGAAGGGGCTCAACCCAAAATTGCAGCTCATCCGCACCAAAACTTTGATGCAGGGCGACGACAGTTGCAGCCTACGATACGTGATGCAAGCCTGACCGATCCGTGCCGAGCTACGCCAGAGGACCGGCGTTATGGTCAGCCACCCGGAAGTTCAAACTGGAACGGATCTTACGCTACTAATTATGTCCATTGGCCGCAAGACCTGACCGACGCCAGTGGGCCTTGCTTGACCAGACTTTGGGGAAACGATACTCGGACCGCAACCGTCAACCCCGAAAACTGTCCACGTGCTGTAACCCCGGCCCGGCCGGGGCCGCTGTTCCTGGCTGGCGCCGCGGCAGTGGGGTTCAGGGAACTTGCCAGGCCGTCTCCGTGCAACGCATTGTGTATACTCGGCTTCCAGCCGCACGCTACTTATCAGGCGGGGGCGCGGCCACCGTCATGCCATGGCGTCGGAAGACATCCGTCATCTTCGCGCGGTCAGGCGGGCCGCCGGCGGCGGCATTGATTACTTCGGCAGCTTCACGGAAGTACGCGGGGCCCATTATCGCAGGGGTTATGACGGCGAGCTGCTTCACATCCTCGCTGCCGAGGTTATCGAAACGGTGCACCGCGCCTCGGGGGATGCACAGCGCCTGCCCGGGGCCAACCTCAATGGGCGTGCCGTCAACCGTCCAGGTAAGGACGCCCTCGATACCGTAGAGAATCTCCTCGTAGGCGTCATTCTTGTGAGCCGGCGCCGCCAGCTTCTGCCCGACGGGGACTACAACCTCGAACACGGACACGCTGCCGTTGGAATCATCACCCGTGAGCAGGAACCGGATCCCTAGCGGACCAATCTTGATGGTCTCTTCTGAAGGATTGACTCTGGTCGTACTCTGCTGCATAATCGCCGCCTTTTAAACTAAGTTATCTGACATCTCCGGTTTGGCCAACCCGGAACGATTGAGTCCTCTGTCGGAGAAGCGTGGAACCCTTCTGATGAGCAGCCCCTTGGAGCCACACGGAAGAGCATAACAGATGAGCAAGTCGCGCCCGCTCCTGGCGTCCCCACCGCAAAGCGAGCGGTAGCCCCGATCTACTTTCGCCCCCCGTTGCGGTCGAGTCCGAACTTCGGGTGCTGCGACGTTCCGTCCACCTTAATGTTCAAGAACGTCCCCGCGCCGCGCTTCGCAAAGAATGGATCAACCGGCTTCAGAGCCCATCGTTTCCATCCGGTCACCGTGCCCGAGACCTTGGACTGCAGCCGCAGGTTGCCGTGTAGATCAAGGGCGTCGTTTGCCAGATTGTAACCGCCTGCAAGTTGCACATGGGCGCCCGGCACACCGAACGCGAGCGAGCGGAATGACAGCGCTTCATTCTCCAACCGAAACTCGCCGGTCATATAGGAAGCCACTTCGTCGATGTCGGTGTTCGTCGGAGCGCCCTGGCCGCGGCGGCTGAGGTTGTCGATCTGATCCTGGATGGTCGTGCGCAGGAACTTGCCTTCCAGGAGTTCAAACCGCCCATCGAGGATGAGCTTCTCGCGCACCTTTCCCGACAGTGGCGGGATATCGATCCTGGTATCAAGCATCACGCGGCCTTCCATGAACGGCGGACCCTTGGCGGCCAGGCGAAGCAGGTCGCGAATGGCGCCGTCGGGCATCGAAACGTTCAGTGAAACGGTGCGGCGCTGTTCGCCTTCATGCCTGATCACCGCGCCGCTGGTGAGAAAGCTCGTGGAACCCAAAGTGGCGTGGACAGGCCTCAAAACCGTGTTCCCATTCGTGCCATCCACCAGCACCTCGAACTTCGTGGTAAGGGGCACCGGATTATTGGCCATCTTTAGCCGAAAATCAGGGACCTTGGCTTCGCCCCGCGCCTCGATCGCGGCGAGCGTGCCTTGGAAGTTGCCGGTGGAAGTGAGGATGCCGGCGATCCCGGCGAACACGCCCAGGTCGGCCTTCTCGAAAACGTACTCGCCGGCCAGCGGCGAATCGCCTGGTTCGCCCGCCGCCCAGGGGCCGAAGGTTCCTTTGCTCACGATCTCGCCGGGCGGCTTCGCATTCGTCAACCGCGCCTCGTAGTTCATGGGGACGCCCGGGCCGGCGGACTCGAGCTCCAGGTGGTGAATGTCGAACCGAAGCGGCACCTTCTTCGGATCCCTCGGCAGGGTCACCAGCACGGCTTTGCTGATCACGACTTTTTCGATAAGCACAGAGGGCAGGCTTCCGTCCGGCGCCGGACTGGCGCCTTTCGATTCCGGAGCGCCCCCAGCGCGTTTCGCCGGCTGCTGGCTGCGCGGTGGCACGTTGATTTCCATGCCGTCGAGCACGACCAGCGGCACCGTCCGGGTTGCGTCGAAGAGCTTGCCGAGATCGATTTCGAAAGCGAATTTCCGGATCGCGAATATCGGCGGTAGCTCGGGTCGGCTTCGCAGACGCATGGTCAGGCCCTCGCCGTCCACGTGAGTAATGACGCCTCGGCCGCGCTTCATCAGCAGGCGTAGCGGCGACGTCCGCGGGAGGCGCACGTGCAACGCGCGCAGTTCCACCTCGCTCGCGAACCGCTTTTTGAGGTACTCGACGGCCTGCTCGCGAACATACGGCTCGAAGCGGCGGGACAGAATGCGCGCGGTGATGAGTCCTGCAACGCCTAGAATCAGGAGGACAAAGCCAGCGCCGATAACCCAGAGTTTGTACTTGCGCTTCGTAGAATCATTATGGCATGCACCGTCGCGCATGGCGAACAGCGTTGGTGTGCTTCGTACAGCGGCGCCCGGGAAGCTTCCTGTAGCATGTGTTGTATGGAGGGATCTCGCTTGAAACCCGCGCTCCTTCTGGCGTTTCTGTTTATTCCGGCGGTGCCACAGACACAGGACTCAACACCTGTACGGCGCGCCCGAACGGTTCTTGAGCAAGGCGCCGCCGATCCCGATCCCGACGTCCGCCGCGAAGTCGCGGTTGCGCTTGGCCTGCCGTCACGGCGCGATCCTTCCACCAACCTTCTCGCAAAACTCGCCGCCGACAAAGACCACCTTGTTCGGGAGGCGGCGCTGGTAAGCATCGGTGAGCTTCGCGATCCTCGGCTCGCCAAACCTGCGCAGGACGCGCTCGAAGATGAAGTGCCGGAGGTGGCGTTCGCCGCCGCACGGACGCTGTTCAAGCTCAATCAACCGGCAGGCAAGCAACTGCTCATTGAGATCGTCCAAAGAGAAGCGCGTGGGAAGACCGGCTTTGTGCGCGCCAAGCTGCGCGACGCAGCCAGGCACATGAGCAGGCCGAAATCGGCGATGCTGTTCGTGGCCCAACAGGGCGTAGGGTTTGTCCCGGTGCCCGGACTCGGAGGGGGCTTCTCGGCGATGGGCTCGCTGGTGGGCGACCCGGATTTCTCGGCCCGCGCGACGGCGCTCATTGTGTTGTCGTCTGACCGATCACCCGAAGTTCGCAGCCAGATTGAGCAGGCGTTCAACGATTCGGACTGGTCGATGCGCGCCGCCGCCACACAGATCGCGGCATCGCGCAACGAACGGTCGTGGCGCTTCCGTCTGGTTCCGCTGTTCGAGGACACCAACCGGCGCGTTCGATATCGGGCGGCGGCGTCCTTTCTGCGGCTCAGCGGGCCGGCGGCTAGGTAAAGGGCGCGGGCATTGAAGTATGGATG
>DATIFQ010000367.1:0-2184 GCA_035455185.1 Bryobacteraceae bacterium
TGCGTGCAGGCCCGGCAGGCGATACCTGCTGCCACAATTTCAAGCTGCTCGGGCGAGCGGCGGGTGCGCAATATGGCATTATCCCCGTGCCCTACGACTTCGACGTCTCTGGACTGGTCAATCCGCCCTATGCGTTGCCCCCTGACGGTCTGGGGATCGATACGGTCAAACAGCGTCGGTATCGCGGCTACTGCGTCCACAACCGCCAGGCGCTTGGGGTCGCGGCTGAGTTTCGAGCGAAGAGGGCGGAGATTGTCGGGGTGCTCGGAACCGTGCCGGGCCTGGAGGGGGGTCGGCAGCAGAAGGCAGCGGCCTATCTGGAAGGCTTCTTCCAGGACATTGCCACCGACGAGGATGTCAACCGGCGGTTGCTGAAGACCTGTATCAGGTAAGATCGGCGGGAGACGCTGCCGCGGCCGGTTTCACGTCCGGATCGCAGTCGGTCATGTAGCGTTTCTTGAGGCCGCGCCGGTCTCCGTAATCGGTCACCCACAGGATCAGGAACGTGTAGTTGAACGCGATCGTCATCACGATCGCCAGCTCCAGCGCGCCGATCCCGGCCGACAGGCCGATGCCGACAGCGAGCAGGATGAACAGGGCATCGCCCGAGCTCTTGAGCGAATTGCGGAAGCGCACGGCTGCCGCGATCCCGGCGATCGAAAAGGCGAGCGCCAGCGAGTTCTGGACGATGATGATGATGCTGGTGACGACGATCGGTAGGATGATGATCGTGTCGACCAGCGACTGGTCGTAATCCTTGGGATTGCGGATCGCGATATAGACCCAACTGCCGGGCAGGGCCGTCAGCAGCGCGCCCAGTATGGTGATCGTCAGCCAGTAGAGGCTCTCGCGGAGATTGCCGATCTCGGCCGCCGCCGGGCTCGGCGCGAGCATTCCATCGAGGCCAGTGGTCCGCGGGCCGGACATCAAGGCCTCGACCCCGCCAAATGGCATATATTCGCGAAGATACGGAAATAGCCGCAACGCGATCAGGACGATCGCAGTGACCGCGACATAATATGCGGTCAGCTTCGCGAAGAGACGCAGCGCCAGCATTACGAGCATCCTGACACAAGCGAAACGAAAGAAGAAGCGCAGCCGCCTATCGACGGCTGCGCCTTCTATTCTGGTCTAATCTCGAACTGTTCTCAGAACAGGATGATCAAAAGGATGATCAACAAAATGAGACCGCCGATACCGATATACATCGCTTGGCTCCCACTGTTTTGGTGTGGTGAGGTAACGATTCCGGGTCGAGCGAAGTTCCGGTGACTAGGTTAGCGGCAACCGGTGACGACGGCAGAGCCCTGCGCCTTGACCGTGCAGGCCGGACCGCCCGCGATCTCCACGCTCGCCACGCCGCGGGCGTCGACCTTGGCGCTGTTGCTCACGTTGAGCCGCACCTGTGAGGGGCCCTCGGCTCCGACGGTGACGTCCTTTACTGCAAGCGCGGATGCATCGAGCGAAGAGGTGCCGCGAACGATCGCGGTTAGCTTCGGCGCAGCACCGGCTAAAATCACGCTTCCGGCGCCGGCAATGCCGATCTCCATCTGGTCGACGGCGGCGTTGCCGATAGCGGCCGAGCCGGACCCCTGGACGGCGAGGTTGAAGGATAGTCCCTTCACCCGATCCACGGCCAGCGACCCGGAGCCGTTGACCCAGGCGGCCGACAGATTGAGGGTTCCCACGGAGATTTCGACCGGGCCGCGTCCCTCGCCTGGATACGCTCCGCCCCATGACGAGGGGTTTGCCCGGATGATCAGGGTCTGACCCTGCTGGTCGACCGAGACTCCGTCGATGGCGGCGGATGATCCGCTGACCTTCGCGTAAGGCGAGACACCCGTCGTGACCTTCACCTTATAGGGTCCATCGACGCGAACGCGATCGAAGGTCGTCACGCTCAAGGTGCGCTCGGCCGCGATTGCCGGCGAAGCAAGTGAGACGAGGCAGAAAGCGAAAATGGCGGTCCTGTTCATGCCGCCACTCTCGCTTGTCATGGTTAAGATGTCACTATGAACAGCGGGCCGAGCCGGAGCCTGCCTTCGAGACCGTGCACTTGGCGCCGCCGGTCATCTCGACGTTGCCCGATCCCATGATGTCGACCGAGGCGGTCGTGCTTGCCTGACCCGCGACATCTCCCGATCCCGCAATGGAGACCGCCGCGGTTTCGACAGCGACGCCCTT
>DATIFQ010000368.1:0-15092 GCA_035455185.1 Bryobacteraceae bacterium
CTCCGGAACTTCACCTTCGGGTTGTTCTTCGCCAGACACTTCGTGATCGCCGCCGTCAGCGTCGTCTTCCCGTGATCGATGTGCCCGATCGTCCCGATATTTACGTGCGGCTTGCTGCGATCGAATTTTTCTTTCGCCATATCGTTTAGGATTCTCCTCGCTGAGCTATCTGCTTACTCTTCCCTGCACCCGGCTGATGATCTCCCCGGAGATCGCCGTGGGTACTTCCTCATAGCGCCCGAAGTGCATCGTGAAGCTTCCTCGGCCTTGCGTCCGCGAGCGCAAATCCGTCGCATAGCCGAACATCTCCGCCAGCGGCACCATCGACTTGATGATCTGCGAAGTGCCACGCAGTTCCATGCCCTCGATCCGCCCGCGGCGGGAGTTGAGGTCGCCGATCACGTCGCCCATGTACTCTTCAGGGACGATCACCTCGACGCTCATCACCGGTTCGAGAAGAACCGGCTTCGCCTTCTCCGCGGCCTGCTTGAAGCCCATGGAGGCGGCGATTTTAAACGCCATTTCCGACGAGTCCACGTCGTGGTAGCTGCCGTCGTAGAGCGTGACTTTCACGCCTTCCATCGGGTAGCCGGCGAGGACGCCTCCCTCGAGCGCCTCGGCCACACCCTTCTCAACGGCCGGAACGTATTCCCTCGGTACCGCTCCGCCCACAATACCGTTGACGAACTCGAATCCGGCGCCGGAAGGCAGCGGCTCGAGCCGCAGTTTGACGTGGCCGTACTGGCCTCGCCCGCCGGTCTGCCGGATGAATCGTCCCTCGGCTTCCGAGGTGCCGCGAATCGTCTCGCGATAGGCCACCTGCGGCTTTCCGACGTTCGCGCCGACGCCGAATTCCCGCTGCATCCGGTCGACGATGATCTCCAGGTGCAACTCACCCATTCCGGCAAGAATGGTCTGGCCGGTTTCGGTGTCGGTCGAGATCTTCAGCGTGGGGTCTTCCTGGATCAGCTTGCCGATGGCCATCCCTAGCTTTTCCTGGTCGGCCTTCGTCTTCGGTTCGATGGCAAGCTGGATGACAGGCGCCGGGAACTCAATCGACTCGAGGATCACCGGGGCCTTCTCGTCGCAGATTGTGTCGCCCGTCGTGACGCCTTTCAGCCCAACCGCCGCCGCGATATCGCCGGCGTAAACCTCATGGACCTCTTCGCGCTTGTTGGCGTGCATCCTGACAAGCCTGCCCATCCGCTCCTTCCGGCCCTTGGCGACGTTGTAAACAGTGTCGCCGCTCGCCAGTTTGCCTGAGTAAACTCTGAGAAACGCAAGCTGGCCGACAAACGGATCGGTCATGATCTTGAAGACCAGCGCCGAAAACGGCTCATCGTCCGAGGACTTGCGCTCCACGACCGCGTCGGGGTCGTCCACGGCCACGCCCTGCACGGGCGGGACCTCGACCGGAGACGGCAGGTAGTCCACGACCGCATCCAGCAGCCTCTGGATGCCTTTATTCTTGAAAGCCGAACCGCAGATGACCGGGAAGATTCTTAGGGAAATGGCGCCGGCTCGGATGCCGCGCTGGATCTCTTCGTTGGTCAGAGAGTGATTCTCGATGTATTTCGTCAGAAGTTCATCGTCACTCTCAGCGGCAGCCTCCATCAGCTTCTCGCGATAGCTCTCGGCCTGCTCGCGCAACTCCGCCGGGATCTCCACGTCGTCGTATTCGGCGCCCAGCGTCTCATCCCGCCAGACTCGGGCCCTCATCTCGATCAGGTCGACGACGCCGCGGAACTGATCCTCGCTGCCGATCGGGATCTGGATCGGAACCGGCTTGCACTTCAGGCGGTTGACAATGCTCTCCACCGACTGGAAGAAGTCGGCGCCCACTCGATCCATCTTGTTGATAAAGCAGATCCGGGGGACCCGATACTTGTCGGCCTGGCGCCAGACCGTCTCCGACTGCGGCTGCACACCCGCAACTGCGTCGAAAACCGCCACAGCGCCGTCCAGCACGCGCAGGCTTCGTTCCACTTCGGCCGTAAAATCGACGTGGCCCGGCGTGTCGATGATGTTGATCTGAACGTCTCGCCACTCGCAGGTCGTGGCCGCCGAAGTGATGGTGATTCCACGTTCCTGTTCCTGCTCCATCCAATCCATGACGGCGGTACCGTCGTGCACCTCGCCGATCTTGTAAGTGCGGCCGGTGTAATAAAGGATCCGCTCGGTCGTAGTGGTCTTGCCGGCATCGATGTGAGCCATGATGCCGATGTTCCGGACCTTCTCGAGGGATACCGCCCTAGGCATGAAGCACCATTACCACCGGTAGTGGGCGAACGCTTTGTTCGCCTCTGCCATGCGGTGGACGTCGTCTTTCTTCTTAATCGCTCCGCCGCGGAGGTTCGCGGCGTCCGTCAACTCGTTGGCCAGTTTCTCCGGCATGCCCTTCTCCGGGCGCGAACGCGCGTTGAGAATGAGCCATCGGATCGCCAGGCTGATCCGGCGGTTTTGAGGAACCTCCACCGGCACCTGGTAGTTGGCGCCGCCGACGCGGCGCGTCTTCACTTCGAGGAGCGGCTTGCAGTTTTCCACCGCTTTTTTGAAGAGCTTCAATGGATCGTCACCCGACCGCTCCTGAATCTTGTTCATGGCGGTGTAGAAGATCCCTTGTGCGGTGCCCTTCTTGCCGTCCCACATCATCGAGTTGACGAATCTCTGCGCCAGCGTCGAGTTGTAAACGGGATCCGGCGCGTTTTCGCGGGGTTCAATTCTTCGTCTGCGTGGCATGGCTGCTTACGATTTCGGCCTCTTGGCTCCGTACTTTGAACGGCCCTGTTTCCGGTCGGCGACGCCCGCGGTGTCGAGCGTCCCGCGAATCACGTGATATCGAACGCCCGGAAGGTCCTTCACGCGCCCGCCGCGGATCAGCACGATCGAGTGCTCCTGCAGGTTGTGACCGACACCCGGAATGTACGTCGTCACCTCGATAGTGTTCGTCAGCCGGACGCGCGCCACCTTGCGAAGCGCCGAGTTCGGCTTCTTCGGAGTTGTGGTGTAGACGCGGGTGCAAACGCCGCGCCGCTGCGGACATGCCTGCAATGCAGGACTGGCCGTCTTATAGCGGGGTGGTCTGCGGCCCTTTCGCACGAGTTGATTAAACGTCGGCACGGATCTTCCTCAGTTCCTTTGCTTGAGTCTCTTTCCTCAAAACTCGGTCGGCACAGGACGGCTCACATCAAGCATTCCTGCGCATCCCAACGTTGCGACTCGCCCAAACAATGAGCGGACCGGATTAGCACTCAACAATTGCGAGGGTACTGGCTTCGGACTAGCCCTTGCTTCACCGGCTTCGATCCGGTGGAACAGCGGGGCCGACCCCCGGCCGGCCTATCCAATTAGACAGGGGTAGCACAGGGGCAGAAGAGTTAACTCGCCAAACCCTACTAGCATAACGAAAAGCCCGAAACCTGTCAACAACGGGAGAGGCGTCAGTGCCTTCAGCCACTATCTCATTGGAGATCCGCCACTTCCGTGCGGGAGCCACTTGTCCTTCCAGCAGCCGCCGTGACCGTGGGAATCGCCGCGTCGCGGTATGTGGGCTTCGGCGGCCGCGGGCTGCTCGTGCAGATTTCGGCGCTGGCGGGCCTCTGGCTGCTGGCACGCCGCGGGTCAAGCCGCGTGCTTCCTGGGACCTGCCTTCTGCTGGCCCTCTTCTTTGGTGGCGCCTGGTTGGAACTTTTCCACCGCCCCGGTCCGCCGCCGGAGATCGACGTTGGCCCCCGCGAAATCGTGATCCTCAGCGGGTGCCTCGTAGAACCGCCCGTCCGGTTCGAAGACCGTCTTCAGTTCACCCTTGAGCTGTCGCCCTCGGCTGCCGCCCGCGTCAGCCTTTACCTGCGGGAGGGAGAGACGCCGCCCACCCTGCGTTACGGCCAGCGGATCGAAATCGAGGCGAGGGTGCGCCGTCCCAGGAACTTCGGCAACCCCGGCTCTTTCGATTATTCCGGCTATCTCGCCCGGCGCAACGTCTTTTGGACTGCCTACGCGCGGCCCGGCGCGACACTCACCGTCCTCCGCGGCGACTGCGGCTCGGCCTTCCGCCGGTTCGTCTTCGACCTGCGCACCTCGGCCCTCGGGCGGATCGAATCGCTTTACTCTCGAAGCCCATACGAATCGGCCATGATGCAGGCCGTGCTCATCGGCGAAAAGGCAAAGCTCGAGAAGGCCTGGACCGAACACTTCCGTTCCACCGGCACTTACCACGCGCTGGTGATTTCCGGACTCCATGTGACCGTGCTTGCCGCCGTGGTTCTCTTCTTTCTGCGTGTCTGCGCCCTGCCTCCGGGCGCCGTACTGATCACCGCCTCGGCTTGCGCATGGCTCTACGCGCTGGTGGCCGGATGGCAGGCCCCGGTAATCCGGGCGGCCGCCGGGCTGACGCTGTTCCTGGCCGCGCGGTGGTTCTTCCGAAAGCCTCGCCTCCTCAACCTCATTGCAGCCACGGGACTCGGCTTTTTGATCTTCGACCCGGCTCAGCTTCTCGAGGCGAGTTTCCAGTTGTCGTTTCTGTCGGTGGCGGCGATCGCCTCGTTGGCGGTTCCTCTTCTCGAAACAACCTCCGTGCCGTTTGCCCGGGGCGCAGCCGGAATCGTGGATCGCAATCGGGATATCCATCTCCCGCCCCGCGTCGCCCAGTTCCGGGTCGAACTCCGCCTGCTCGCCGAGACGATCGCCCTCTGGACCCGGCTGCCGGAGCGATTCACCTTGCCGCTTTTCGCGGCGATGTGCCGGGCCGCTTTGTATGTCTATGAACTCGCTGTAGTCTCAGCGGCCGTCCAGGTCGGCCTGGCTCTCCCGATGGCGTTGTATTTCCACCGTTTCTCGATCTCCGGGCTGTCGGCCAACCTTGTCGTCGTGCCACTGACGTCGATCCTGGTTCCGGTGGGCTTTCTGGCCATCTTCACGGGTTGGAGTCTGCCCGCCCGGCTGGCGGCGTGGCTTCTCGACGCGACCAGGCTGGTGGTCGACGCACACGCCCGCTGGGAACCGTGGTGGCGTATCCCGGACCCGCCCCTTTGGCTCGCGGCCGCATTCTCCGCTTCACTCATCCTCTTTGGACTTGCGGTGCGGAACCGCCCGGTCTGGCGGTGGCTGACTGGCGGTGTCGTCGCCGGGCTGCTCTTTCTCATTCTCCTCCACCCGTTCCCGCCCGCAACCACGCCCGGGCAATTGGAGTTCAGCGCGATTGATGTCGGCCAGGGAGATAGTTCCTTCCTCTCTTTGCCCGCCGGACCGTTGGTTCTGGTGGACGCCGGCGGAACCTCGGGGTTCGGTCGAAGAAACGGCGGCCTCGATCCGGGCGAGGAGGTCGTCTCGCCCTATCTCTGGAGCCGATCGATCCGCCGGCTCAATGCCGTCGTCGTCTCGCACGCTCACGAGGACCACATCGGCGGCATGGAAGCCGTGGTCCGGAATTTCCGGCCCCGTGAGCTGTGGGCCGGCGCCCTCCCGGAAGTCCCCGCCTGGCGGCAACTGCGGGATGTCGCGCATCGCCAGGGCGTCGCCATCCGCCGGTTGTCCGCCGGCCAGCGTTTCCCGTACGGCGGCGCCCTCGTCGAAGTCATGGCGCCACTCGAAGGTCGGACGCCGGCCGAAGCGCCGAGCGATCTGGATTCGCTCGTCCTCCGGATCTCGTTCGGCAACTGCTCCGTTCTGCTGACCGGCGACCTAGAGCGTTGTGTGGAGTCCGTGCTCCTCGAATCGGACCGGCTGAAATCGGCCGGAATCCTGAAGGTGGCGCATCACGGAAGCCGGAGGACGACCAGCGAGGAATTCCTGCGCGCTGTCCGGCCGGTGTTCGCGGTGATCTCGGCCGGCGCGGACAATTCCTACGGGCATCCGCATCCGGAGGTTCTGCGCCGGATCGAAGAGGCTCGCGCCACGGCGCTCCGGACCGATGTGTTCGGACTGGTGTCACTCAGGTCCGACGGCCGGCGTTTCGCACTGACAACCTGGAACGGGATGGAGAGGGAGAGCGGCTTACTCCGGCCGTTCTGATGCCTTTTCGGCCCGCTCGGCCGCTTCCGGGCCCCCTGCCTGTGATTCCGCGATGAGCCGCCGGGCTTCGTCGGCGCGTGCACTGGGCACCCGTACCTCGAACGGAAGGCTCGGCATTGCCTGGAACCCAACCAACACCGAGGGGATGCCACCAGCCTCGAGGATCCCCTGGATCGCCATTGCCTCCATCTCGCCGTTATGGGCATCGGAAGTGAACAGAGTGACCAGGTCCATGTCATGAGAGGCGTCGCCATGCGGCGCCGCTTCCGCACCCTGTGCGGCGATGATCGATTCCGCGCGGGCACCTTCCGTCGCTGGAACCCGGACCTCCCAGGTCCCAAACGGGACCCCCGGACTGTCAGCATCAGCGAGTTCCGCCCGGATTCCTTGATCCCGGAGAAGCTCACAAGCCGCCGACGCCTCTTCCTCAGCCGAGTGCTCGCCCGACCGAAATACCGTAACCCAATCCGAATCGCTCACAGGCTGCACCATGCCTTGAGCATAACGCAGTAGCGGCCACGTGACAGATTCCTTCCGCCGCTCGAATCCGGACCTTCCGCTCGGCGCGTGGGTGCGTTAGATACAATAGGAGCGAAGGGAGTCCGAGCCGTGGCAGAAGACAACAACAGCAGGGCAGTGTGGTTTCTGATGGGCGCCGCCGTGGGCGGTGCCATTGCGCTCCTTTTCGCGCCGAAATCGGGACGTGACACGCGAAGGTACATCGTCAAGAAGACCGAGGAAAGCCGCGATGCTCTCGCGGATGCCGGCAAGGAACTCCTCGATCGCGGCCGTGAGTACTACGAGAAGGGCCGCAAGATCGCGGAAGAGGCGGGCGAGGTCTTCGAGCGCGGCCGCAAACTGGTGAAAGGCTGACCGCGGCCGGCCTCGGGTTATCTCGTTTCCGTCACAGCCATGAGTAGTCCAGAGTCCGCAACCCTGTCCGGACTGTCGGTGTTCCACAATGAACCGTACACGGATTTCCGGGACTCTTCGAATCGCCAGGTGATGGAGCAGGCGCTCCGGAACGTACGCGCCCGCTTTGGCCGCGAGTACGAATTACTGCTCGCCGGCGCCCGCCTGAAGACCGAAGAAAAGCTTCACTCCCGGAATCCCTCCCGCCCCGCGGAAATAGTCGGTACTCATCAGAAAGCGACTCCGGCCCTGGCTGGCATGGCCGTCGAGACCGCGTTTTCGTTCTTTCCGGAGTGGAGCCGCACGCCGGCCGAATCCAGAGCGGCGATGCTGCTGCGCGCGGCCGCGATCATCCGCCGCCGCAAGATGGAGTTCGATGCCTGGCTTGTCTATGAGGCGGGCAAAACCTGGCCCGAAGCCGAGGCGGATGTCTCCGAGGCAATCGACTTCTGTGAGTACTATGCACGCGGAATGCTGCAACTCGCGCCCCCGAAACCGATGCTGCACCTCCCCGGGGAGCGGGACGAGTTGCACTACCTTCCGCTCGGCGTCGGGGTGATCGTCTCGCCCTGGAATTTCCCGCTTGCCATCCTCGCCGGAATGACCACCGCCGCTCTGGTGACCGGGAACACCGTCGTCATCAAGCCCTCGAGCGACACGCCCACCATCGCCGCACAGTTCGCCGAGGTTCTGCTCGAAGCCGGCTTTCCGGAGAAGTGCTTCTGCCTGCTGACGGGCAGCGGCGCGAGCGTCGGCGACGTCCTGGTGCAGCACCCGAGAACCCGTTTCGTCTGTTTCACCGGCTCCCGGGACGTGGGCCTGCACATCAACGAGCTGGCTTCCCGGCCGCAGCCGGGGCAGGTCTGGATCAAGCGTGTGATCGCCGAGATGGGCGGCAAGGACGCCATCATCGTCGACGACGAGGCGGACCTCGACAGCGCGGTCGATGGCGTTCTCGTCTCCGCATTCGGCTTTCAGGGGCAGAAGTGCTCGGCCTGTTCCCGTGCGATTGTGCACCAGAAGATTTACGACGAGTTTCTCGATCGGCTCAAGACGAAAGTCGAAACGATCAAAGTCGGATCCGCCGACGACCCCGACAACTATATGGGACCGGTCATCAACGAGGGCGCACTTCGCTCCATCCGCGCCTACATCGACACCGGCCGCAAAGAGGGCCGCCTGATCACGGGCTGCCCGCCGGTCTCCGGCGACGGCTACTTTCTCCGCCCGACCGTCATCGCGGACGTGGAGCCAAGGGCCAGGATCTTTCAGGAAGAGATTTTCGGTCCGGTACTGGCGGTGACCCCCGCGCGGGACTTCGACCACGCACTCGAACTCGCCAACGACACCGAGTACGGGCTTACCGGCGGCGTCTACACGCACAATCCGGAGAAGATCCGCAAAGCCCGGGAGCGTTTCTTTGTCGGGAACCTGTACGTCAACCGGAAGTGCACCGGCGCGATGGTGGGCGCCCACCCCTTCGGTGGATTCAATATGTCGGGCACCGATTCCAAGGCTGGAGGACCCGACTACCTGATGCAGTTCCTCCAGGCGAAATCGATCGCCGAGAAGATCGCGTAAGGGTGTCTACCGCCCGAACCGGTAGAGCAGAATTCCGTACCCCACGCCCGCTTCATCGGCCGTTTTCGCGGTTTGAAACGCCATGAACCGGCCGTCCGTCGACACGACTGGATTGGACGCCTTCCAGCCCTCGTAATCGTTGAAGTGGGTCAGCCGTGTGAAATCCTTCCCTGTTCCGTCCAGCCGCAGCTTCCAGATGTCGATCTGCCGGAAGCCGCCCTTGCCGCCGATCGTCTGGACCTGCCGGTCGGCTTCCACGAGCGTGTACTGGCCATCCGGAAAAATGCCCTCAGGTTCGTTGTAAGTTCCAGACGCCTGGGACATGTTCGTCACCTTTCCCGTCTTGAGGTCAACCGACATCACCGACGCCGTGTCGCCGGGCTCATAACAACTGAAGGTCAGCTTTGAGTCGTCGTCGTAGAAATCCTGGGCTTCGATCGTGCACCCCATACTCGCGCTTTCGTGCACCACCTTCTTCTCCACCAGGCGCGGGCTCCCGCCTTCGAGTTTCACTTCGGCCGTGACCAGACGCGACGCGCCTTTTGGAAGTTCGGGGTTCTGCGAGCTGGTCTCCGCATAGGCGATCGTCATGTGCTTCTTCGAGACGGCTGCTCCCTCGCTCATCCGCTGCCCGAACCGGACGGGCTTCGAGCCGGGTTTCCGGCTCAGGAACCATAATTCGTTCTCCGGCCCGCGGCTCGTCCGGATGTCCTTGAAACGCTCGGGGCCGATCAGGATGTAGTCCCCGTTCGCCAGGTGCATAATGCGAAGGAACGCGGCGCCCGGAATGCCGCACGTCAGGCAGTGGATCGCGCGGGCCTTCAGGTCGATTACAAACGCGTCGCCGAAACTCTTCGCCATGAACGCCACCCGCTGGTTGTCCGGCGAAATGTCGGCGCGCTCGCCGAAATGGGTGAGGATTTCAATGTTCGCCGGCAGGTGATCGAGCGGGCTGCCGGTCTTTCGCTGCGAAAAGGCGGCGCCCGCTAGCGCGAGGACCAACACGGGAAGGAACGGAGCGGTCTTCATAGGTAGAAATTCTACTCGAAGCCGGCGTATTGGACTTCTTCTTCGAGTTCCAGCCCGAAGCGCGCCCGCACACGGGACTTGAGTTCCGCGATCAGTTCCCGCAGCTCGCGGGCCGTGCCGCCCCCGGCGTTATAGATCAAATTGGCGTGATAGTCCGCCACCCGCATGTCGCCCCGGGCCATCCCTTTCGCCCCAACCTGTTCGAGGAAATAGGCGGCGGCCACCTTTCCTTCGCGGACCACCCCTGGGGCAACCTGTGCGGCGACGTCGGACGGGAGTGCGGCCAGCAGGAGGTTCTTGAAAATACTGCCGGCGCATTTCATCGTGACCGGGAATTTCTCGTCGCGAATCGCCTGGATCTCGGACGCCGTCCGCTTCAGTTCCTCCGGGTCAGCCGGCTCGAGCAAGAGTTCAGTCGAAAAAATCACCCAGTCCTTGCGGCGCTTGAAGACGCTCTCCCGGTAGGCGAACTCGCAGCCGGCGTTGTCGAAGATGCGCACGCCATGCCCGTCGAAGAAACGGACGCTCCGAACCCGCTCCGAGATCGAATGCCCGTACGCTCCGGCGTTGCCGTAGACAGCCGCTCCCACAGAACCGGGGATTCGCTTCAGCGTTTCCATCCCTTTGAGGCCGCGTTCGATTGTGAAGTCCACCAGCGCTTCAAGTTCCGCGCCCGCCTCCGCGAAAACGGTGCTCCCCTCGGCCCGCAGTTCCTTCGCGCTGAACCGTAGGACGAGTCCGCGGTAACCCTCATCGGACACGATCAGATTCGTGCCCCCGCCGAGCAACAGGAACGGAATGACGCTGTCTCGCGCCGCCTCGGTGGCGGCGACGAACGCCTCGACGCTGGCGGTCTCGGCGAACAGATCCGCCGGGCCTCCGATCCCGAACCGCGTGTAGCGGGCGAGCGGAACGTCATGCAGAACCTGTAAATTGGGAATCGCGGCGAGACGCTTCTGCGTCTCCGTGCTGGGCATCGACCCAATTATAGAGGAGCAGGCAAGATGCGTACCGAATTCCCGGGCTTCCCACCGGAAGCGATGAGCTTCTTCCGTGGGCTCAAGCGCAACAACAACCGCGAGTGGTTCCAAGCGCGAAAGCCCATCTTCGACGAAAAAGTCCGCGCTCCCATGGAACGCCTTGTCGAGGCTGTGAACGCCGCCCTGATCCGGTTCGCGCCGGACTACGTTACCGAACCAGGCAAGGCAATCTACCGCATCTACCGCGACACCCGCTTCAGCCGCAACAAGGTTCCGTACAAGACACAGATCGCCGCCGTTTTCACGCGGCGAGGGTTGTCGAAGAACGGCAGCGCCGGCCTTTACTTCAGCGTTTCCCCCGAGGAGATCGAGGTCGCCGGCGGCGTCTACATGCCGGATCGGGAACAACTTCTGGCCATCCGGAATTGTCTCGCCGGGCAGTACGCGGAATTTCGCCGAATTCTCGCGCGCAAGGGTCTGCGGACACTGATGGGCGGCCTCTGGGGAGAACAGCTATCCCGGGTTCCCAAGGGATTTCCCGCCGGCCACCCCGCCGAAGACTTGCTCCGTTACAAACAGTGGCTTGTGTACGTGTTGCTTGACCCCGGTATCGCCACAACGCCGGACCTGACTGGTGAAATCGTCACCCGCTTTCGCGCCATGGTCCCCTTTGTCGAGTTCCTGAACAAACCCCTCAGCCGGAAACGTAGCGAGGTCAGCGTAGAGAACTTCTTCGCATGATCCGCGCTTTCGTGGTTTACTTTTGCAGCCCTGCAGGAAATCCTCCGGCACTGCCGCAAGGTGAAACGCTTCACTCGCGGGGAGGGCCCGGCGGCAGTGTCCTTGGGTAGGGGAAAGGTTGGCCGCCGGGACCGATACTCCCGCTTTCTTTGTTTATACGTACGAGAGCTGGCGCGGTGAGGTTCCAGACCCGAAGTTTTTTTGATGGTGAGGCCGGGGCTATCCCGCCTTCAGCATCCCCACGGCCGCGTTCACAAGGATCGCGCCCATGCCAATGGGAATCAAGTACTTCCAGCCAACGTTCATCAACTGGTCATAGCGGAACCGCGGGAAAGTCCCCCGGACCCAGATCATCATGTAGATCATCGTTCCTGCTTTCAGCAGGAACCAGAACATCCCGATCACCGCGCCATTTACCGCCGGAATCAGGAACAGGGCGGCCGCCAGCAATAGGAACAACGCCACCGCTACCAGCGTGACCTTCTGGACTTCGCTCTTCAGGCGCCTCACCATCGGGAATGTAGCGATTCCCGAACCGGCGAATATCAGCGCTGGGAGACCGTAGTTCAACGGATACTCAAGCCACGCCACGTTCGGAAACGGCCGCAGCCAGCCTCCCAGGAACAGAGTCACCGCCACCGATGCAACCACCAGGAGGTTCGCATATTCCGCCAGGAAGTAAAGCGCGAAGCGGAAACCGCTGAACTCGGTGTGGAAGCCGCCCACCAATTCCGACTCGGCCTCCGGGAGGTCGAACGGCGAGCGGTTGGTTTCCGCCACCCCCCCGATGACGTACATGGCGAAGGGCACGATCATCAGCCCGAAGTTGTCGAACGCAAACCAGACGTGGCGCGCCATCTGCGCCTTTACGATACCCACCATGCTCAGCGTGCCTGCCATCATGATGACGGATACCAGAGCGAGCGACAGGACGACTTCGTAACTCACAAGTTGGGCCGCGCTGCGGAGCGAGCCGAGCAGAGGGTAATGACTGTTGGAGGCCCACCCGCCAAGGATGATTCCGACAATGCCCAACGCCGACATCGCAGAGATCACCAGCAGGCCGACATTGACGTCGGCCGCATAAATGAAGCTGCTGAACGGAATCACCGAAAATGCCGTCAGCGCGGTGAACGTGGAGATCACCGGAGCCAGCCAGAAGATCTTCTGATCGGCCCCTCTCGGAATCAGATCCTCTTTGAGAATCAGTTTCAGCGCGTCCGCGATCGGTTGAAGCAAGCCATGGGGACCGACGCGCATCGGCCCGAGCCGGACCTGAAGATCGGCGAGAACCTTGCGCTCCATCAGCGAAAGGTAGCCCGCCACCAATGGGAACACGGCCCACACGGCCACAAAGACGATCAGCAGCTTGAAAAGCGGGTGTTGAAGTACGGTTTCCATAAGGTACTCACCGCAGCAGCGAGGTCTGGGCCATCATGATGAACGGTTGCGGGTAGATGCCGATCCCGAGCGTCATCAAGCCCGTAACGCCGAGCGCCAGCCGGAGTCCAAAGCTTGTACTCAGGGGCGCCGCGTCCGCCGGTTCCGCGATGAACATGCTCCTCACCACCCGGAAGTAGTAGTAAATTGCCACTGCCATATAAAGTGTTGCCACCACCGCCAGCACGTAATGTCCCGTTTCGATCAGGGAGAGGAAGATCCAGTATTTGCCGATGAATCCTGCCGTCGGAGGAATGCCCGCGAGCGAGAGCATGAAGATCAGCATCAACACCGCGTAGCCGGGACTCCTGTGCATCAGGCCCGCCAGGTCGTCCACGTCCTCCCCGAGCAGGTCTTTCCGCCGCAGGGCCACCACCACCAGGAAGGCGCCCAAGTTCATGAACGTGTAGACAAGCATGTAGATCAGCACGCCCTTGATCCCGGTATCGTTTCCCGCGATGACCCCCAGCAGAATGTAGCCGGCGTGGGAGATCGAGCTGTACGCCAGCATCCGCTTGATGTTCGATTGCGTCATCGCCGCGATGTTCCCGACCGTCATGCTCGCGATCGCCACTACCGCCAGCAGCGGCTCCCACAGCTCCCGGACGGAGGCCAGCGGCCCGAAAAACATCCTCACCAGAAACGCGAACGACGCCGCCTTTGACGCGACCGAAAGATACGCCGTCACGGTCGTCGGAGCGCCCTCATAAGCATCCGGCGCCCACATGTGGAACGGCACCGCCGAGATCTTGAACAGCAGCCCGACGCTCGTCGTCACCAGCGCCAGCAGCACCAGCGGATCCCACGGCTCTCGCGACGCCACCGCGTCCGCAATCGCGCTCAGTTTCGTCGATCCCGACAGGCCATAGAAGACCGAGAAGCCGTAAACCAGAAATCCGGTCGAGAAGGCCCCCAGCAGAAGGTACTTCATCGCCGCTTCGTTGGAACGCCGCTCGCCGCGCAGAAAGCCCACCATCACGTAGAAGCAAAGCGCCATCAATTCCAGCCCGACGAACAGCGTAATCATGTCGGTGCCGGTGGCCAGGAAAAACATCCCGCAGTTGGCCAAAAGAATGAGCCCGTAGTATTCGCCGTGATGTTCGCCTTCGATCTCCAGGTATCGGTAGGAGACCAGTGCGACGATCAGCGAGGCTGCCAGGAACACCCAGTTGAAGAACAATGCGAAGCCGTCTACGGTCAGTGATCCGCCGAAGGCCGTCAACTCGTTGATCCCCTGCGACGCGAGATAACTCTGCTGCCGCCACAGCCCGGTCCCGGCAAAAACGATCCCAAGTACCACGAAGATCAGCAGCCACTTCCGCTGTTTCGGGTCGGGGAACAAGAAGAAGTCGAACAGCAGCACGGCGCAGCCGAACAGCGCCAGCATGATGGCCGGAACCAGAACAAAGTGATCGGTGCTGGTGTAAAACTGGCTCATCGGGCCGCCTCCTGTTGGACGGGCATCCACGCCCCCGGCCGGGGGGCCGGCCGGCCAAGATCCGTTTTCGCCTGGGCCCCTCCCTGGAAGTAACCTGGCCGCACACGCTCAACCAGTTGGGCCACCGGCTTCTCGAGAATCTCGAAGTACGGTTTCGGGTAGACGCCAATCCAGATCGACCAGGCGATCAACGGCAGAAATACCGCCACTTCGCGCAGGCTCAGGTCGGGGAGTTTCAGATTCTTGGCGTTCGTCACCTGGCCAAGCATCGTGCGCTGGTAGAGCCACAGAAGATAGGCCGCGCCGAGAATCACACCGGTAACGGCGAACGCCGCCCACGCCCGGTTTTCTTCAAACGCTCCCTGCAAAATCGTGAACTCGCCCACGAACCCGTTCAAAAGCGGCAGGCCCGCCGAGCTCAGCATCGCGAACGCGAACACGATGGAGTAAATCGGCATCACGTGCGCGAGCCCGCCGTATTCCTTGATCTCCCTCGTGTGCCGCCTCTCGTAAATCACGCCAACGATCAAGAAGAGCATCCCCGTCGAGATGCCATGGTTGACCTGCTGGATCACGCTCCCGGCGATTCCGTTCGGGTTGAGCGCAAAAATACCCAGCGTGCAGAAGCCCAGGTGGCTCACCGACGAGTACGCCACCAGCTTCTTCCAGTCCCGCTGCATCAGGCTGACCAGCGCCCCATAGATGATGCCCACGATCGACAGCCCGATCAGCACCTGCACGATCCACGGCTCAATCGACGCTTTGGGCAGCAGAGGCAGCGAGAAGCGGATGAACCCGTAGGTCCCCATCTTCAGCAGCACGCTGGCCAGGATAACCGAGCCGGCCGTAGGCGCCTCCACGTGCGCGTCCGGAAGCCAGGTGTGGAACGGGAAGACGGGCAGCTTGATGGCAAATGCCACGAAGAGCGCCAGGAAGAGCCAGAAGGAGAGGCTCGGCCCGAA
>DATIFQ010000369.1:0-8566 GCA_035455185.1 Bryobacteraceae bacterium
CGCGACTACCCGGCGGAGATCCAGGTGATGTGCGTCGGGCCGGTAGCGTTCGCCGGTATTCCGGGAGAACTGTTCGTCGAACTCGGGCGCAAGATCCGCCAGGAGTCTCCGTTCCCGTACACCTTCGTCGTTTCGCTGGCGAACGACGATCTCGGATACATCGTTACCCGCGAATCGTTCGAACAGGGCAGCTACGAGCCGACAAGCTCCCGCATGGCTCCGGGAAACGGGGAAATGGTCGCGGACAAGGCGATCGAGCTACTGCGAGAGCTCAAAAAGCAGGCCGAGCGCTGAATCCGGAAGTCCCAAGATTCCATTGACAATTTCGGCGACCGCGTGATAGCGTTGGCTCCGCGAAACGGAACAGGACCCCATGAAGCGCCAGACTCCTGCCAAAGATAAACTGAATCCGAAAGACATCCCCGCAGGCGTGATCGGGCTCGGACTGATGGGCCACAGCATCATCGCCTGTCTCCTGTCGGCCGGGCATCCGGTGGTGGGCGTGACTCGCAGTTTGACGCGGCACCGGGGAACACGCCGCCACGTGCTGGCCTTGCTGAGGCAGATGAAGCGGGAGGGTTTGCTGAAGCGCGAGCCGGGGGCACTCATCGGAGGTCTTACGCTCTCGGAGGACTATGAGGACCTCGCGCGCTGCGGCATCGTCATCGAGTCGATCATCGAGGACATCGAAACGAAGAAGCAGGCGTATCGCGCGGTTGAGGAAGCGGTGCCCGCGGACACTATCATCGGCAGCAACACGTCGTCGATTCCGCTGAGTCTCCTTCAGGCCGGCGCCGCTCACCCCGAACGGTTCGTCGGCATCCATTGGGACGAGCCGGCGCACGTGACGCGCTTCATGGAGATTATCGCGGGAGAGAAGACGCGACCGGATTACGCGCGGAGAGTGAAGGCGCTTGCCGCCCTGTGGGGTAAGGAGCCGTCGCTGCTGCGCCGGGACGTGCGCGGGTTCATCACGAATCGGGTGTCGTATGCGATGTTCCGCGAAGCGTGCCACCTGGTGGATTCCGGCATCGCCACGGTGGAGGACGTGGACCGGTCCCTGCGAAACGATGTGGGCTGGTGGATTACCTTCGCCGGGCCGTTCCGCTACATGGACCTGATGGGCGTCGAGGCCTACTACCGCGTAATGAAGGATCTGCTCCCGGAACTCTCGACGAGCCCGGAGATCCCATCGCTGATGCGGAGCGTGGTGGAGCCGGGCGGGCGCGGAATTTCGAATGGTCGTGGTTTCTACCGGTACACCACAGCTCAGTCGAAGCGCTGGGAGAAGCTCTTCCTGAAGTTCAACTACGAGATCCGGCGACTGGCAATGAAGTATCCGGAGGACGTCGGCAACCGGACCGCCGCGCGGCGCAAGGCGAAGTAGCGGCGCCGAAGTCGCGTCTACTTCGATGTCCAGCCTCCGTCGACCGTTAGAAACGCGCCGGTGACGTAGGAGGCTTCATCAGAGGCCAGAAACAGTGCCGCATAGGCGACTTCACGCGGGTAGCCGACGCGCCCCAACACCGTCTGACCACATTGCCAGTCATAGTTGGGCGCTCCGGGTACTGGCGAGATCCGGGTCTGAATTGGCCCCGGGCAGAGCGCGTTGACGCGGACATTGTGCGGGCCATAGTCGTACGCTGCACTGAGAGTGAAACCAAGCTGCGCTGACTTGGTCGCCGTGTACGCGACAGAGGTGGGGCAGCCTACCATCGCCTGAATCGAGACGACATTCACGATCGAGCCTCTCTTCTGGGCGATCATGTACGGCAACGCCTCCTTGGTGAAGTACTGGGTCCCCATCAGCGCGACGCCGATACACCGTTCCCACTCCTCCCGGCTTGCCTCCAGCACACCGTGGAAATCGGGGCTTAAATAGGCGGCGTTGTTCACAAGGACGTCGATGCGGCCGTTCCGCGCGGCCGCCATCTTCACCGCGCGCGCAACGTCTTCAGGCTCGGACACGTCACAACGGCAGAACTCCGCTTCCCTGCCCTGCTGCCGGATGCCGGACACTGTCTGAGCTCCGGGCTCCTCCTCAACATCCGCGACCAGAACCCACGCACCTTCTTCAGAGAACAGTTCACTGATTGCCCGGCCGATGCCGTTGGCGCCGCCGGTGACGATGGCAACCTTGTCTTTCAACCTGTCCATATCCAAAGTCCCTATCCCACGCGGTATTTCACGATAGCGCTCTCATCCACCTCGACACCGAGACCAGGACCCTGCGGCACGTCAACGTAGCCATCCTTCATTCGCAGCGGGTTGCGGCACATCTCCCGGCTCAGCGGGCCGCTGGTTACGTTGAACTCGACGAAGACGGACCGCCGCATAAACGCATTCAAGTGGAGCGAGGCGGCCGTCAGGAGATCGGAAATCCAGGCGTGGGGAACGCACAGCCGGTTGTACAACTCGGTCATGTGGACGATCTTTCTCGCAGTGGTAAGACCGCCGCAGCGCGAAATATCCGGCTGAACGACGTCCACTTTTCCACGCTCGATCAGCATCTGGAAGCCCCATTCGGTCGATTCCTGCTCGCCGCAGGCGATCAGCGTGTCGACCGCGGTGGCAACTTGCGCGTAGCCGTCGTAGTCCTCCGGCGAGAGCAGCTCCTCGATGAAGAACGGCTTGAACGGTTCGAGCCGACGCACGACGCCGATCGCTTCCTTGGCTGTGCGATGAACGTACCAGCCGGTATCGACCAGCAGGTCAACTCTATCTCCCAACGCGCGGCGGGCCGCCTCCACAAGGAGAACGTCGCGGTCGCGGTCTTGCCCGAACACGCCCCAGCCGAACTTCACGGCCGTGAAGCCCTGATCTACGTAATGGCGGCAGGCGTCCGCCATTGACGCGGGGTCCGGGCGGAACAGCGTGCTCGCATAGGCCCTGACCTTGTCGCGCTGGCCTCCGCCGAGAAGCTTGTACACCGGCTTGCCAACGGCTTTTCCGATGATGTCCCAGAGTGCGATGTCGATGCCGGAGATCACCTGGATCGCGGCGCCGCGGCGTCCGTAGTAGACGGACGCCATGTACATCTTGTGCCAGAGCCGCTCGACTTCGAACGGGTCCTCGCCGATCAGAACGGACCGCAGTCCCTGAAATCCCGGGGTTGCACCCTCCGAGGGCGCCTCCACAATCGCGCGTGCGATGTGGGGCTGGGTCTCGATGTCAGCGTATCCGGTGATCCCGGCGTCGGTACTGACCCGAACAATGCCGAGATACTTGACCCCGTACGCCTCTTCGGAACCTTCCGGCGCGTCATAGGCGCCCGGAGCCTCCAGGACGATCAGTTCAACATCGGAAATCTTCACGGTTGGTTTGCTCCAATCCGAGGTACTCCAGTGTGGGGCTTGCGATAAGCCGCTCGATGTCGTCCGGCGCGAGGCGGGGCAGATTGGTTCCTTCCACAAGCCTGTTGAAGTTCCGCAGCGCGTCGATGGAAGCCTCGGGCGTGGTGAACGGGTAGTCGGAGCCGAACAGTAACTTGTCTAGAACGCCGTACTCTTTCGCGGTGATCAGGGCGTTGTAGAACTGCCACGGGCGATAGTGAAGCGCCGAAATGTCCGCGTAGAAATTGGGCTGCTTGCGAATCAGCACCAGCGTGTCGTCGATCCACGGATGGCCGAGGTGCGCAATGACCATCTTCAAGTCCGGGAATGCCAGAGCGACGTCTTCGAGCAGGATTGGCAAGGCGTACTTCGACGGCGCCTTCCTGGGAAATGTCGTTCCCTGGTGAATCATAATCGGCACGCGGCGGGCCTGGCAGAATTCATACACCGCCATCATGCGCGGATCGGTGGGGTGAACGTTCTGGTAGACCGGTCCCAGCTTGACCCCGCGCAGTTTTAGCTTTCCAATCGCATGCTCGAGCGTCTCGCGGACGTCGTCCACCGACGGATCGACCCCGGCGAAACCGATGACCTTGTCCGGATGCAGCGCGGCGTATTCGGCGATGTACTCGTTTGGAGTGAATATCCCAGAGTGAAACGCGCGCATCCCGAATACGATCACCTTGTCCACACCCGCCATGGCTTTCCAGTGTTTGTCGGATGTGACGTTCAGATCGATCGGATGCCCGCGCGAACGCAGATTCGCCTCGCGTACGAACTCGTCCGATAGATGCCCGGGGTAGGCGAACACATGGCTATGGCAGTCAACGATCACGCAATCTCTCCTCCGTCGGAATGCCTCGGACACTGTAGCACGCCGGGAAACGGCCCGAAAAGTGGCGCGCCCCTCGGCCGTGGTAGTCTCATCAATGCTCCCATGCCAGAAGTCATCTACGATCCTGCATCCATCGATTTTGACCGTCCCGGGAAGCATCACTACCAGCTTGCGTTCCACCTCGATTCGAGCTGGGGCTACTCGCTGGTTCCATTGACGATCATCAACGGGTTGCGCGTCGGTTCCGGCGAGGCGCCGCCCGGAGTGGCCGCGTTCGGCGGGACGCACGGTAACGAGTGGGAAGGGCAGGTGGCCGTCAAGCGGCTCTGCCAGGACCTCGACCCGGACGTAATGCGTGGCCGGGTGATCCTGATACCGCAGTTGAGCGAGAGCGCTTGCATCGCCAACACGCGGGTATCGCCGCTCGACGGTGTGAACATGAACCGTGCGTTCCCGGGTAATCCCCGTGGAACGGTCTCTTTCCGGATCTCCCATTTCGTTAAGACACGAATCTTCCCGCTGGTGCGGGTGGTTCTCGACATCCACTCGGGTGGTTACGAGGGGGGATTCGCGGTTCCGACGACTTCATTTCATCCGATCCCGGACCCGGTCCAACGAGCCGAGATCGCGATGGTGGCCGAGCTGTTCGATCCCCCGTTCATCATGATCTACTCGAGCCAGATGGCTTCCGGGCTGCTGACCGACGAAGCCGAGGCCGAAGGCAAGATCACCGTCGGCGGGGAGTTCGGCTACGGCGAGTCGGTCAACCCGAAGGGAACGCTGCACGCGTATGAGGGGATCAGAAACGTGCTGCGGCATTACGGAATCATCGAGGGCGAAGTGGTGAAGATCGACCCGCGGCGCGAAAGCCGGCCGCGGTTCATCGAGGCCGCCAACCTGGAGGATTACGTTCCCTGCCCCGCCAACAGCATCTGGGAGCCCGTGGTGGAACTGGGTGCGGACGTGGCGAAGGGCGATCTGCTCGGCCGCCTCCACGACTTCGCCGACCATTCCTCGGAACCGATCGAGATCTGGGCGCATCGCTCGGGGGTGGTCGCGATGCTTCACATGCCCGCGGTCTCCCGAAAAGGGGACACGCTGTTTGTCATCTGCCGTGACGCCCAACTGTAAGGCTGGGGACCCGAAACGGGCCGGGAGATTGAACGAATGACCGCCGGACACGCTTACATGCTCCTCTCGCTGGTGAGCTTCAGCCTCATCGGCATCTTCGCGAAGGTTGCGGACGGGAGAGACTGCCGGCCGGCAGCCCTGTACGCTCTGGTCTACTTCTGGGCACTTGCACTGGTTTCTGCGTTCGCTTTCGGCCTCAGGGGCGTGACCGCTGGAGCGCCGGCTCAGGTGTACTGGATCGCGTTGCCGTTCGGGATGTGCGCCGCCGTGGCCGGTATCGCCTTCCAGATTGGGATTCGATACGGGAAGATCTCGACAAGCTGGCTCGTCATCAACCTTTCGGCTGCGATTCCGACTGTCGGCTCGATTCTGATTTACCGCGAGCCGGTGAGTGCACGGAAGCTGGTGGTGATCTCCCTGGTGGTGATCTCCATCCTGCTTCTGTGGAAGGACAAGCAGGTGGAGGACGCCCGCAACGCAAGCCGGCTTCCCGCCGGGGAGGAGGGCTGAGTCATGTGGCTGCGGATGATGCTGATCGCGTTCGTCACCAACGGCCTGGGCCCGTTCGGCTTGAAGATTCTCGCCGAAGCCAACCTCTCGCAGCAGTTCCGATACCAGTACCTCGCCGCCTGGTACGGCGGCGGTTTCCTCCTCGGTCTAGTCGCGCTGCTGGGTAGCAAGGTCCGGCCGCGGTGGGACGAGGCGGTGATCGCAGGAGTGATGGGGCTGGGCAGTTTCGGCGGGCAGCTCTTCTCGGCCCTGGCGCTCGAGGCGAACGTGCCCGGGCACATCGTCTTTCCAGTGACGACCGGAGGGAATCTGTTCCTCGTGTCCGCAGCCGGCTTGCTATTGTTCCGGGAGAGGATCGGGGGCTACGGCGTAGCCGGTATCCTGACTGGAATTGTTTCACTCGTCCTGCTGAGCATGAGCTGACCGCCGGTGAAAACGATCCGGTTTTCCGGTAAGCTCCTAAGAATGCGATCCACGATGAAGCGCTTTGCGGTGGTGGCGGCGTCGGCGACCCTTCTGCTGATAACTGGCGGCAGCCGAATGTCGGGCGATTCCGTTCCAGAGTACCGGAGCCTGTTCAACGGCAAGGACCTGACCGGGTGGGTCAACGTGAACACCGACCCGGACACATGGTCCGTCCGGGACGGCGTGATTGTCTGCAAAGGGCAGCCGATCGGGGTGATGCGCTCGAAGGAGCAGTTCGAGAACTTCATTCTTCATATCGAGTGGATGCACACCGAGCCGGGTGGAAACTCGGGAGTGTTTGTCTGGAGCAACGCCAATCCGGATCCGAAGAATCGCCTGCCGAACGGCGTCGAGGTCCAGATGCTGGAATTGGATTGGGTGAACCTGCACAAGCTTAACGGCGAGAAGCCTCCTCTCGCGTACGTTCACGGCGAGCTGTTTGGCGTCGGCGGGGTGGACACCATACCCGACAATCCGAGGGGTCCGCGGAGCAAGTCCGTCGAAAACCGGTGCAAGGGCCGGGGTGAGTGGAACACCTACGATGTTGTGGCGGTGGACGGCGTGATCAAACTCGCGGTAAATGGCAAGTTTGTGAACGGCATCAGCCGCTCGACACAGAAGAAAGGGTATCTGTGTCTCGAATCGGAGGGCGCTGAGATCCACTTTCGCAACATCCGGATCCTGGAGTTGCCGCCCAGCGTAACTTCCCCCTACCAGATCGCCCCGGCGCTGGAATAGGCATCGAGCCGTAGAGCCCGTCGACGAAATGGTCGGGGCGGGGCGATTTGAACGCCCGACCCCCTGCGCCCAAGGCAGGTGCGCTACCAGGCTGCGCTACGCCCCGACACTGTTGCTACTTTGATGGTAAGCCACTTCGCCGGCGGAAGCCAACCTCGCCTCAGCGAAATTCGAGGATCGCCGTCTCCCTAGCCGGGAGCGCGAGCCGGCGGCCGGCCAGCGGCGCTTCGGCGCGCCGGTCCGCGATGCGCTTGAACGGGAACGCCGGCGCTAGCGTGAGCGTCACGTCCCGGTCCGAATCATTGTAGAGATACGCCAGCCGCCGTCCCTCGAACGCCGTCACGCGGTACTCGACTTCCGGCGCGAGACCTCCTCCCTCGCGCGTCACACGCAGCTCCGGCTTCAGCCCCGAGTCCGCCGCCACCATTGCGAGGAACCGTCCCCAACTCGCCGGATCGAGCGGTGATGCCAGCCAGTAAACCACGCCACGCCCTCGCGGCACGCGCAACAGCGCGGGAGAACCGTCCTCGAACCGCGCCGCCACCATCGAGCGGCCTCCCTCGAGGATTTGCTTGCCGCCCGCCGCTTCGAGCGCAACACCATCCGCGCTGAGCGGCTTCTCGCCATCCTTGCGCAGTGCCATCCTCGCCAGGTCGGCCAGATTGTACTGGGTCACAAACCATTCTCCGCGCTTCAGCCGCGGAGGTTCCCGCCGGGCGAGCCGCAGCCCGAGGGACTGGAGGGTCCGCGACGGCCGCGCATACTCATCGGCGAGCAGCGAATCCGGTGAAACCACCACCGTCCCGCCCTCTTCCGCCCAGCGCAGGATCGCATCCGTTACCGGCCCGGGAACGAATTCGGCCCCGGGGAGCACCAGCACACGGCGCTGCCGCAGGTCACCCGCGAGGATCTTCTTCTCCGTGGTCAGCCCCACATACAGGCCGGCGGACTGCGACGCGTTGTAGATCCTCCGCAGCCCGGAGAGGTAGGGAAACGACGTCATCTCGCGGGACTTGTCCGGCACCTGCTGGAGCATCGACGTCTTAGAGTAGAGCAGCACCACCGGACGCGGCGCGCTCCCGAGCGCGGCGATGTCCTGGCCGAGCCGCCGGAGATCCAGCGCGTCCCGCATCGCCTTGCCCACGTCGCTGAGCGGGATCGTATAGCTCTGCGGGAACGACGACGCCCACTCGTTGATCGGCTCGTTTGGCGTCCACCGCTTCCGGTCGTTCCACCACCACATGGAAATGGCGGCGTCCCCGTGCAGGAAGCTCGGCAGAATCTGGTGGATCACGCCGTGGTGTTCGAAGTCCATCACCGGCTTCCCGCCGGCCAGTGCATGGAGGTATTCGGGCATCAGCGAGTCGATCTCGTAATTCTCCTCGAGGACCACGCCGGTGATCCCCGAATCCGCAAGCTCTTCTTCGTCTACGGCGGTCCAGAACGCGGGATGAAACGCATAGAACGGAGAGCCGACCGTGAGCAGCTTCGAAGGCTCCCACTTCCGGATCTGATCGTGCGTCCAGCGGATCTGCTCCAGGAAGCGGTAGAGGTT
>DATIFQ010000370.1:0-23676 GCA_035455185.1 Bryobacteraceae bacterium
CAGACCGATGGCAAGCGCATCGTTGGATTCGAAGACACTCGCGAGTTCGGGAGGGGAGTCATGCGGAGTCATGGTCTTTGACGCGGCGGAACTCGTGCATCGGCACGGAGAAATGGGGGACAGACAGCCATTTCGCAACAACGGCGAAATGGTAGTCAGTCCCCATTTCTCCCCGGTCTTTTCCCAAAAACCGCTTGCTGACGCGCGCGGTTCCCAAAGTCATTTCTCCGGTTCCTGCGCCAGGCGTAGCGCGACATCCTCTTCGAAGGGCGGTGAGGCGAGTTCGCGAAGGCCGCCGGGGTGGTCGAATTTCTCGTCACGGTCAGTTCGTCCGGTTTTCGTGTTGATCCACTCGGCGCGGTAGCGGCCGCGCGGCACGTCCAGTGCGAGGGTGCATGGGGAACTGCCGGTGAGATAGATCGCGTACGCCTTTCCCGGGGCCGACAGTGCGTGCGTCACCGCACCGGGCGATTTCCGGACCACGGCGTTGTCCGGGGCCATCTCCAGGAAGGGCAGGGAATGGATGAAATCGCTCAGCACCCTGAGCTGCTTTCGAAGCACGGGGCTGCCGCCGCCAGGGCCGTTCGGCTCGGTGTCCGTGCCGTCCTCGCGCCCAACGGTGAAGGAGTAGTCCAGATTGTTGAACAGACCGCCGCCCGCAAGAAGGAAGTCCCACCCCTGCCGGCGATAGACGGAATCCGAATTCCCGAGGAACCCGGATTCGTCGTAGCCGATCAGCTTGTTCCATCTGTAGTTCCACGTCACCGCCTCGGGGTAGGCGTAGTGGAAGTGAAGGATCGACACCTCGGGCGCCACTTCGCGGACAGCATAGAGGGAGTTGCAGTAGTTCTGCGCGATCAGATGCCGTTTCGGGAGAGCCGCTTCCTCGGGCACGATCACCGACGCGATGCGGCGCTGCCAGGCGAGCGACGCGTCGCCGGCAACTTCCACCGTCTTCGGATAGCGGCTGAGTGCCGAGTCCGTCGGATAGGGGCTGATCGTCTCGACCTTCACCGGAGCGTCCGCCCAAGGCTCGTTCTGGATCTCGAAGAAGACGTTGTCGAACTCGTTCAACTCTCGAACGATCTTCCGCACCATCTGTTCCTGGCGCTCGAGAATATTCCCATTGTCGAGGGTGTTCAGTTTGCGCCAGTCGATCGCAGACGTGCCGTTGACGTTATTGGCCGGGTTCAGCGGGCTCAGATTCCAATGCTCGTCCCGATAGCTGGAACAGAAAAGGGTGACCTCGACGACAATTCCACGCTTGCCGGCCTCTCTGACAAAGCTCTTCAGGCGGGTGAAGTATTCGCCGCTCCAGCGGTCGAGATCAAACTTCGCGCCGCCGCCGGCGTAGCCGGGCGTCGAAGTCCGCGCCCACGGCGGCAGGAACCGGCCCTGCGCGGGGGCGAGTGTGTTCCGCTTGATCCCGAATGCACCCGGCTTCTCGACGTAAGAACCCGCGAAGATGCGCGTGTAATTCATCCCGTCCGCGGAAAGCGTTTCGAGGTATTTCCGGTAATCGAAATCCGGGTTCAGAACGGCGCCGTAGTGTTCGGCCGAAGTCACCAGCACAACCGGCTTGCCGCGGAACAGGAAGTAGTGCGGGTTGGCGGGGTGCAACCGGATCGGGTCCGCAGCGACGGCGAACAGTCCCGAGGCCAGCAGAAGGATCAGAGCTCGCATCGGACTAATCCTCCACGCCAGCGCGGGAGCGCTGCGCCTGCGAAAACCTCTACGATTCATTTGTCAAGCACCTTGCGGAACGCCGTGATGATGTCGTCCTCGTCCTTTTCCGTGAGGCACGACGGAATCGGCAGAAGGATACTTCGCTCGAACAGGCTGTCGGCGACGGGACAGGCGCCCTTGGCGTAGTTCCGCGCAAGCTCCGCGTTTTCGGCGAGCGACCAAGGGAAGCCTTTGGGATCGACGCTCCCCTTTTCGACCAGGCTGACGTTGTTGTAGTAGAGGTGCAGGCCCCAATCCGTCATCACCACGTTCGACACGCCCTGCGGCCAGGTGACGATGCCCTCGGCGCGAAGCGCCGTGTTAACTTTCCGCGCCGTCTCCGCCTCGGGGTAGGTTGTGATCAGGAAGCAGCCGGTGTCACCCTCGGGATCCTGGATCCGGCGGAGCGCAACCTTCTCCGGAAAGCGCTCCAATGCCTCGCGGATGCGGTACTTGCTGCGGCGCATTGCGGCGATCGTGTTGGGCAGCTTCTCGAGCTGCACGCGAAGGACGGCCGCACGCAGCTCGTCGAGGCGGTAGCCGCGGCCCCAGAGCCGCATGTCGGGCTCGTCGAAGACGAGCCGGCCGCTGTCGTCCCGCCGGTAGCCGAGGTCGTGGCAGGCGAACGCGCGCTGGTGGAGCCTCGGGTCGGAGGTCACAATCGCGCCTCCCTCGCCCGCCGTCATGTTCTTGTTCATCTGAAAGCTGTAGATGCCCATGTCGCCGAAGGTGCCGACTTTTCGGCCACCGATGCTCCCGCCGGCGCACTGGGCGCAGTCCTCGAGCAGCCAGAGGCCCTCCGCGCGCGCGAGCGCAGCGATGGCGGCCGCGTCGCCGGGCGCCCCGCTCATGTGAACGAGGATGATGCCGCGCGTCCGGGACGTGATCTGCTTCTCCACTTCCACCGGATTGAGACAGAACGTGTCGTCGATGTCGGCGAGCACGGGGATGGCGCCGAGGTTCACCACCGCTGCGAGCACGGACACCCATAGGTAGGCCGGGACGATCACTTCCTGGCCCGGTCCGACGCCGAGCGCGGCAAGCGCTGTGTGCAACGCTCCGGTTCCACTCGCCACCGCGACGGCGTACGGCGCTCCCGTGAAACGCGCGAACTCCTCTTCGAACGACTCGACCTCCTTTTGCAGATCGATGCCGTAGTACCGGAAGAGGGAGCGCGAGCGAAGCACACGGACGGCTGCCTCAACCTCCCGTTCGTCGATGTGATGCACTCCTGGAAATTCAAGCGGCAGCGGTTCCTTCCGTACCGGTTCTGCCGCCATATTGACGACTGGTTCTTTGTCGCTCATCTTCGATCCTTTTTGATTCAGTAGTCGTCTGAGGTACTTGCGTCGCGCTTCTTCTTCTTTTGGGCCGCGCCGGGGTCGCGCCGGACGGCCGTAGCTTCCAGGGTTTTGTCCGGTTTGGCCGAGAGCAGGATTACCGTGGAACGCCCGTGTCGAGGCACGACGATCTTCACCATGTCGCCCGAGTGCTCGGCCGTTACCTTGGCAGTCTCGCGCAAATCGACCGCCGAGACATAGACATTCGTCATCGACGCCGCGTCCGGCAGCCGGCAGATCACCTCCAGGTCGTTATCCGCTTCGGTCGACTTGCGCAGAATCCGCCACGGCGAAGTCACCGTGACCATCACGCTGCCGTCCGGCAGGCGGAAAATATTGCCGTCGGTATTCTCGGGCAATTCCAGCGCCTCGGGATGGAAGATCCACTTCTTGCCCTTCAGCCGCTGGATGAACGGCGCGTAGATCTTCTCGATCTCTTTGTTGCGGGCTACCTGTTCGGGCGGCAGCGGGCGGCGCTTTTCGTCCGTCGCGCCGAGGTCCGAGTAGAACAGCCCGTAACGGAGGCAATCCTGGAAGAACAATTCGGCGTGGGTGCCGGAAGCACCGTCGAGCATCATCATGTGCCGGTTCAGCCCGAGGAAGCTCTGTGCGGCGATCCAGTGGGGGGTCTCTTCCTCGGGGGTGTTTTCGATCACCATGATGCCGTCGAGGCCCTCGCAGGCGGTGATGGTGGTCGGCTTGTTCGCCGTGAACGTCATGCCCTTGCTGCGGAGCAGCGGACCGACGTGGTCACGCATCATCCGCTCATACATGAACAACGGGTAGTAGGCCGGCTTGTTGTTGACCATGGTGATCCCGTCGTCGTGCGCGAAGTCGAACATGTAGCTGCGGCCGTAGACGTCCCAGAAGAAGCCGGCGAGGTCGGGATAGGCCTCCACCAGCTCCTTCGCCTGGCGGATCATGTGCTGGCCGAACGGCGACACCGGGTCGGCGTTCATCAGGTAGCAGGCGCGCTTGTCGGGATACTCTGCGGCGCGGAAAGCGCCGACCGGCCGGTCCGACTCGTCGCGGGCGATGCTCTCCGGGAACTCCTTTTCGGCGTACCAGTATTCAGCTTCGGTGATGTTGTAGTAGATGAAAGTGCCGATGCCGAACTCCAGATTTCTGCGGTGGTGCCGCCGGATTTTGTCGCGGCTCAGGGTCGTCTGCTCGCGGGGCAGGTGAGAGTCGCAGACCCAGGTTTCAACGTCCGGCTTCGGGATCATGAGGCCATACCACGGAAAGTGGCCGTGCTGTTCCTCCCATTTCACCCCGCGGTCGCGCCTCCCTTCGACAATCTTCCGCCGATCGTTCTCGGTAAGCGCGTCCTTCAGCAGTTCTCCCTGCGAGGCATAGACGCCGTCCCACTTGTCGAACTTCGGGTCGGCGTCGAAGTACTTCCGATAGCGCTCATAGACCCATCCGAGCGCGGGCCGCCAGTCGGAGGGATGCACGGAGATCAGCAGGCTCGTCTCGATGTTGCGGTTGTCCCGCAGCCCGAGGTACTCGTTGCTGACCTGGAGATACGGCCGCTCACGCATCGGATAGTGCCGCGAGTTCCAGTGGAAATCAGCGGTCGCTCCAGTGTTGTTCAGGAAACGGACGCGAACAGCCGGCACCTCGAAGGCGGAAGCGAACGAGATAGCTCGCTTGTTCTCCCGCGAGTAGAAGACGACCATCGGGATGTTCGTGCGCCACCGTGCTTCGCCGACCGCACCCGAGACCGACTGGCCGTATTCAATCGCCCATGGGGTGTAGGGTTTCATGGGGATCGAATCGGAGATTGGCGCCCAGCCGCGGTAGCGGCCGAGTGGCAGCGGAGCGAACTGGATCACACGTACTGTCCGGTCCTTGCCCTGGGTTTTCTTCAGCCGAACATCCCAGCGGAGGTGATCCGCGCTAAGAGTAAACGTTTCCGTGACGGTGAAATCCGCGCCGGGGAACGTCTTGTCGACCGAGAGAGATACCGAACCTCCGGCATTGCCGGAGCGGGCCGCAGTGACGGTGGCGTTCTCCGCGAGGTCTGAAAACTCGCGGTTCGCCAGCTCATCGTACAGCGTGATCCCGGCGACGCGCTCGCCAACTTCGAATTCGCGGGCAGGTACCGCGCCACTCACCTTTTGATTGCAGTAGTCCTCGTTGCTGGTGCGGTCGAGCAGGCGACGGATGGCGCCCGTGTTCTTGTCGACGGCGATCTCCAGGCCTTCGTTGGCGGCGACCCAAAGGCCGCCTTCCTCCCTCGCCGAGGGAGCGCCGCCCTGCGCTGCGAGGCAGAGGCCGGCAAGACAGATGCTCAGGAGTACAATAGCGCTGCGAATCTTCATGAGAGTTCCTGTGTTTCGGATTGTCGCGTCCCAGATTATCGCCCGCTCTATGCACAGTCAAGGTAAGGCGACACACGCGGAGTACGATACAGGTCTATGCGTTCCATCATCGCTCTGCTCATCATCCTGCTCGCTCCCGTTCATGTGGCCGGAGTGGAGAAGGTTCCGCTGATTCACACGACGGACTTGTTCCATCCGCCCGCCGATCCCGACGATCACCTTGATCTCGCGACTCTATTCGCGCTCGATGAGTTCGACATCCGGGCGGTGCTGTTGGATCGAGCCGTCATGCAGTCGACTGCGGCGGGAGAACCGGATCGCGAACCCGGCTTCGTACCAGTCGTCCAGCTTTGCTACCTGACGGGCCGGAGCACTCCCGTGGCTGCCGGTCCGGCGGCGCCATTGAAAGCGCCAGTGGACCCCGCGACAGACCGTCCCCGCCGCGAGCAGGCGGCGATCGATCTGCTGCTGCGAGCGCTTCGAGAGAGCCCGGAGCCGGTGGTCGTGACGGTACTCGGCAGCGCGCGCATCGTGACCGCGGCGTTCAACCGCGATCCCGACCTTCTGCGCCGCAAAGTGAGGAGCGTCGTTGTGAATGCAGGCTCGAGCGGAGATGACGCTTCGGAGTACAACGTCATGATCGACGTGGCGGCGTACGTGGGGCTATTCCGCAGCGGTCTGCCGATCGATTGGTACCCCTGCGCCGCGCCGGGACCGAATCGTTCCGTTGCGCTGAATACCGCGGACCGGAATTCGTATTGGAAAGCCGCCCACGCGGATCTGTTCCGCGGCCTGCCGCAGCCGCTGCTCGGATGGTTCGTCCACGGCTTTGCCGCGAACGGCCGCGGCGATCTTCTGCGCGCGTTGCGCGAGCAGGGTCGAGGCTCCGCCGGTGCGATGCTGATGCAGGGAGAGCGGCACATGTGGTCGACGGCGTCGATGGCGCTGGCGGCAGGGAGAGTGCTAGCGAAGACCCCGGAAGGATGGCGGTTCGTTCCGGCGGCGAAGGCGCCCGCTGGCGTCGAAATGCAGCTACTGGCGCTCGATCCGGTTTCGGTCACCATCAGCGATGACGGTAAGACGAAATGGCAGCCCGCTCCGGACGGCAGCCACATCCGGTTGTTCCGGCGGCATGCCGGTCCCGGGCATACTGCCGCCGTTACAGAGGCCCTGAACGCGCTGCTACGCTCTCTGCCGGTGGACCCGCTGTAGGCTTGAGCTACTCAGTCCAGGGTTCTGCGGACGGACCAATTCTCAGGAAGTGCGGAGGAACTCGCCTGGTGTGACAACGGCGGGAAAAATCTCTCGGAGCCTCATTTCGTAACCTCAGTGAGCCATTTCAGCGTGAATCGGGCGAATGTGATCCGCTCATAGTAACGCGTGTCACCCCGTTCGTAGAGGAGGCCGATCGACTTATCCCGCAGCACCGCCAGCGAAGAGTATCCGGACGGGCCTTCGTGGACAAGCCGTGCCGCCGGCCAGGTGCTGCCTTCGTCCAGACTCAGCTTCACTGTCATCCTGACCCGTTTCACGTCGGCTGGATTCGAAAACAGCAGGCGGCCGTCGTTCTTCGAGCCCGGCGCGAGGCGGATCAGGCTGGCTTGGCAGACGGGCTCGATCAACTCCTCGGCTAACGAGGTATCGGACCACGTCAGCCCGCCATCGCGGCTGTGGGCGACCGCGCGCCGGTTCCTGCCGTGGTAACTCCGCATGTTCAGCAACAGCGTGCCGTCGCTCAGCTCGACGACCGCCGATTCGTTGGTTTTCTCGCCGGCCACTCCGCCTAGGCTCCAGCTCTTGCCGCCGTCGTCGCTGTAGATAACGTGTGAGTGCATCACTTTCTCGTCCAGCGTGATGTGATCGCAGGGGACCACGAGACGGCCGCTCGAAAGCTGGATCCCATTGCCGGGACCAGTGGCGTACCACGTCCATCCGGGCCGCTTGACGGAGGTGGTGATCTCCACGGGCGCACTCCAGGTCGCCCCGTCGTCCGTACTGCGGCTGAGCCAGACTGTCCGCGTGCCGCCGGCGGTTCCATCCACGATCTGCGCTTCGGTGACGTGGCCGGGGTTTCGTGTCAGTAGCAACAGGATCGCGCCGGTCTTGCGTTCGACCACTGGCGCCGGGTTTCCGATGGTGTCATCGCCGAAGTCGGCGACCACTTGCGCGGGCGTCCATGTCCGGCCGCTGTCGAAGCTCCTTCTAAGCAACAGGTCGATGTTGCCGCTGTCACTCGCCGAGCCCTTCCGGCCCTCGCAGAACGCCAGAAGGGTACCTTTCTTCGTCACGACCAGCGCAGGAATGCGGTAGGTGTGGTACGCTCCTTCACCGCCGCGGAACAACTCCGTCTGCTCGATGCCGGCGCCCGTGATGGCGCCGGGCAGAAGCACCAGTAGCGGCAGAGCCATGAAAACGCGGCTCGGCATCTCGTTCACCTCCGCTGGGTCTCTGCCTCCAGCGCTTCGAGCTCCTTACCGGCTTCAGACCACCGACCCTGACCTGCGAGTTCGCGGTAGCGGCGCAGGTGCTGCCTGACGAGACCCAGGCGGCGGTCAAGCTCGGAGGCGACAGGCGCGGGAGTCGCCGGAGTCCCGGCCGTCGCCGACGGTTGAGCGGGAGCGGCAGGCAACTGATAGCCTCCGAGTTTCGCCAGCGCCTGCTCGTACGTATCCTCGTAGATCAGCAGGTTACCCATGGCGAGCACCACCTTCTTAAGCTGAGGCATGCGCGCCTCGGACGCCTGGATGTAGATCGGCTCGACATAGAGAATCGTGTCTTCCACAGGCAGGGTCAGGATCTGGCCGCGCAAGACCTGGGACCCTTGCTGGTTCCACAGGCTCAGGTCCTTCGAGATGTTCTGATCCTGGTTGATGCGGGCCTCAATCTGCATCGGTCCGAACATAAGCTCCTGCTTGGAGAGCTGGAGAAAGACGAGTTCGCCGAGGTGCGGACCGTCGCAACGCGCCACCATCAGCCCGATCATGTTGTCTTTGTTGCGCGGGGTGAACGGAACGATCAGCAGAAACTCGGGTTTCGTTTCGCCCGGCAGCGTCGCGACCACATAGGTCGGAGCCAACGCTTTGGGACGGGCGTCCTGCCCCTGAATGTTGCGCGCGATGTCCCAGAGGTCCTCCTTGTTGTAGAACGCCTGCGGGTCCAGCATATGGAACGTCCGGTAGATCTCCGCTTGCGCGTTGAAGTAAGTCTCCGGGTAGCGCGCGTGGGCGCGGAGGTCGGCGGGCATCTTGGATGCCGGCAGGAACAGTCCCGGGAAGATCCGCTGGTACGCCTGGATAATCGGGTCGGCCGGGTCGAAGATGTACAGCCGGGTAGTACCGTCGTAGGCGTCCACGGTCGCTTTCACCGAGTTGCGGATGTAGTTCGCCTCAACTCCGTCCGGCAGCCGGGTGCCCGCCGAATACGGATGGGCGGCCGAGGTGGTGTAGCCGTCCACGGTCCAGACCAGCCGGCCCGAATCGGAGAGGACGAGGTACGGGTCCGTATCCCAGTTGATGAAATTAGCCACCGTCGCCAGCCGGTGCCGCACGTTCCGGCGGATCATCATCCGGCTTTCGGGCGTCAGGTACGACGTCAGCAGGATGTTGAAATCACCCTCGCGCAAGGCTGCCGCGACCCGCGTGATCATCGAGGAGACCGGGAATCCGCCGAGTCCGTCGTATCTCGTGAACACGTTGTCGGCGCCCGAGGGATAGCTGAACTCCTTCTGTGCCGTACGGACGAACACCGGCTCGTGAACCACCTCGCCGTAGTAGATTTCCGGGCGGGTGAGTTTCAGGCTGGCTGTCTTGACCTCGGGCGGGGCGTCCTGAACGAACAGGAGGGGTAGGCCGTCAGTGGTGATCCGGTTTGCCTCCGCCATCACCATCCCGTAGCCGTGCGTATAGATGAAGTGGGGATTGATCCATCGCGCCTCGGCATCACGAAGCTGCCGGATGTCGAGTTCGCGGGGCGTCAGCAGCATCTGCCGCAGGTTGCCGTCGATGATGTACCGGTCCACATCGCTGTCGGCGAAGACGTAGTAGGGCCGCAGGGCCTGGATCTGCGTGACTGTGTCGTGGAAGGCCCGCCAATCCCAGAGCCGCACGTTATCCAGCAGCGGCTTGTGCTTGGCCGGGTCGATCCGCGTTTCCAGTTTCGCTTTGAACTCGATCTCCCTTGTGTGCTCTTCGAGCCCGAAAGCGCTGCGGGTGGCATGAATATGGGTCCGGATATACGGCTGCTGGATCGAGATTTCATTGGGCCGTACGTAGAGAGCGTAAACGGCCGGCGGCACTACTCCACGGGCGACGAACGCCAGCGCCATCAGCGCGGCGATCTTCCATTTCCCGGCCGAGACGAGGACCGCCGCAGCCAGACAGGCGGCGATTACCAGCCACTGGAGAGGCAGGCCGATTTTTTCGTCCACATAGTCGATGCCGACCATGAAGCCGTGATCGTTCAGCAGCATCTCGTAGCGGCCAAGATAGAACTGGAACGCCAGCGCGAGCAGGAACACCACCGCAAGCCCGCGCAGAAAGCGAGATTCCAGCGCGCCCTCCAGCCGCAGCATACGCGGGTCGAACTCTTGCGTCTCCCGCAGCTCAGGCAGGCGCTGAAATAGCTGCCATCCACGGGCGGCCACCCAGTAGATGATCGCTCCGAACACCGACAGAAAAAGCACGTAGCGCCGCAGAATGGAGTAGAACGGCAGGTCAAACAGATAGAACCGAAGCGGCAGTCCAAAGACCGAATCGCGCCACTGAGTCGCCTCGGGTGGCAGATTTCGTCCGCCGAAATAGCGTACGACCGCCCACGTATCAATCGTTGACGACGCAACGAAGATGGCGAGGAAGAGCAACGCGATGCTGGAAACTACGGCGTAGCCAGGGTGCGACCGCAGGCTTGTCCCAGCGAACTTTAACGCTCGCGCGTGAATCAGCCACAGCGCCACGAACGACAGAAGACTCGCCGCTACTACGGGTGCGAGCCCGTACAGCAGCATGTCGATCCATGTGGGCACCTGGCCCAACTCCTTCCACCATTGGTACTCAATGAAATAGTTGGCGAGGAATCGTCCGCCGAATAGCAGAACGAAGAGAACGATGAGGAGAATGACCTTCCAGTTCAAGCGGCGACGTCTGCCGGGGATCGTGTAAGCCATGCCTACTCTTTTAGCAGAGCGGGCGAGACAGCGCGAGCGCGACGTGGGGCCGTGAGTAGAGATCGCCTACTCGCGCCTCCAGACAATCGCGCCGTTGACGATCGTCGCCACCGGGCCGCCACGGAAGGTGCGGCCGTGGAATGGGGTGTTCTTGCTCTTGGAGAGCGAGCGGTTCACGTCGTACGTCCAAGGCGTCTCCGTGTCGAAGATGGTGACGTCGGCCGGCGCTCCGACGCTCAGTGTGCCCCGATTCAGCCGGAGAATGCGCGCGGGAGCGGAGGTGAGCAGCTCCACCAGGCGCGGCAGACCGATTTTTCCGCTGTGGTAGAGGACTTCCAGAGCCACGCCAAGCGCGGTTTCCAGGCCGATCACGCCGAACGGGCACTTCTCGAACTCCTGCATCTTCTCGCTGCCTGGATGGGGCGCGTGGTCCGTGGCGATGGCGTCCACGGTTCCCGAGACCAAACCTTCCACAACCGCTGCGACGTCGCCCGCCGTCCGCAGCGGCGGCTTCATCTTGTAATCGCTGTCGTAGGAGGCCAGTTCGGCGTCCGTGAGCGAGATGTGATGCGGAGTGGCCTCGCACGTCACCGCCACACCGCGCGTCCTTGCACTGGCCACGAGAGCGACCGACCGCGCCGACGAGATGTGGGCCACATGAATACGCGCTCCGGTGGATTCGGCTAGCAGGACGTCGCGGGCCACCATCACGTCTTCCGACGACCCGGGAATTCCGCGCAGGCCGAGACGCGTCGAGTAGAGGCCTTCGTGCATGTCGCCGCCGGCGCTCAGATTGAGATCCTCGCAGTGGTCGATTACCGGAAGGTCGAAGGAGCGAGCCGTTTCCATCGCGCGCCGCATTACGCGTGCGTTCATCACCGGTCGCCCGTCGTCGGAAATGGCTACGATGCCAGCGTTTTTCATCGAGCCGATGGCGGCGAGTTCCTCGCCGGCGCTGTTCTTTGTGATTGCTCCAATCGGGAACACGTTGACGGCAGCGAAGCGGCGCGCCCTCTCGACAACGTAGTTTGTGACCGTGGGGTTATCGTTGACCGGGGCCGTGTTCGGCATGGGGCAGATCGACGTAAACCCGCCGGCCGCCGCCGCGCGGGATCCCGTTTCGATCGTCTCCGCGTGCTCGAAACCCGGCTCGCGCAGGTGCACGTGAATATCGACGAAGCCGGGAGCGACTACCATGCCGGTGGCGTCGATGATTTCGGCTCCCGTGGCGTCCAGATTCGGACCGGCTGCGGCGATCGCGCCGTTTTCAATCAGTACGTCGCCGGTTTCGTCCCGCCGCGCGGAGGGATCGATGACTCGCCCGTTCTTGATCAGTAGCCTGGTCATGGTCAACCCAAAATCCGTTCCAGCACCGCCATTCTCACGGCGACGCCGTTTTCCACCTGGTTGAGAATCACCGACCGCTGTGAGTCGGCTACTTCGGAAGCGATCTCCCGGCCGCGGTTGATCGGACCGGGGTGCATCACCAGGACGTTGGGCTTCGCTAGTTGCAGGTGCTCCAGACGAAGCCCGTAGAACTGGAAGTACTCGCCGGCCGGGAACGCCGTCTCATGCTGCCTCTCGAGTTGCACGCGCAGCATCATGATCACATCCGCGTCGCGGATGGCCTCGCACATGTCGTAACTGATCCGCACCCCTGGGGCGATCTGCGCCAATTCGGCGGGTACGAGCGACGCTGGACCGCACAGCACAATATCGACGCCGAACTTCGCGAGGAGATGGATGTTGGAGCGGGCGACCCGGCTGTGGGCGATGTCGCCGATAATGGCCACCCGAAGCCCTTCGAGTGAAGGCAGATTGTCGAGGATTGTGCGGGCGTCGAGCAGCGCCTGCGTCGGGTGCTCGTGCGTGCCGTCACCGGCGTTGATGATCGGAATCGGCAGATGACGTGCCAGAAAGAGCGGCGCGCCGGAAGCCGCGTGCCGCATGACGATGGCGTTAGGCCGCATCGCCGCCAGCGTGTTCAGAGTGTCCACGAGCGACTCGCCCTTAGAAACGCTTGAACCCGCGGCAGTGATCGAGATGGCGTCGGCACCAAGCCGTTTCGCGGCGATCTCGAAACTCGTTCGCGTCCGCGTCGAGGCTTCGAAGAATAAGTTGACGATCATCCGGCCCCGCAGGACGTCCAGCCGCTTGAAGGCATGGTCCTGCATGGGCTGGAAATCCTTGGCCCGGGTCAGGATCGCTTCGATCTCGTCCCGTCCGAGTCCCTCGATTCCCAATAGCCCGGCTGCCATAGTTCACCCGTCCGTCCGTTCCACCAGAAGAACCTTCTCCAGTTCGTCGATTTCCCGGAACTTCACTTCGATGATCTCTCTATCCGTGGTCTGCACCATGCGGCCGACGTAGCGCGCCTCGATCGGAAGCTCGCGGTGACCGCGGTCGATAAGCACAAGCAATTGCACACGGGCCGGCCGTCCGTGCCGGAACAATGCGTCGAGCGCCGCACGAATGGTCCGGCCGGTGTAGAGAACGTCGTCCATCAGGATGATGTCCTTGCCCGTTACGTCGAACGGGATATCGGTGTTGTTCACAACCGGCTTGTCTGCGATCGTCGAAAGATCGTCGCGGTAGAGACTGATGTCGAGGATGCCGACCGGAACCTCCCGCTTCTCGAGGTCGCGAATCTTTGTCGCCAGCCGCATCGCCAGCGGCACGCCCCGCCGCCGGATGCCGACAAAAGCCAATCTGTCCAGATCGCGTGATTTTTCAAGTACTTCGTGCGCCAGCCGGACTAGCGTCCGATCGATCTCGGACGCCGTCATCAACTGGGTCTTCTCGCGCGTGAGAGCCATGCCGCCCCTTTTTCCAAACGCTACAGGGTATCACAACGGTCACAGGCTGTCTGTGGAAGAATGTGAATGCCATGAAATACGCCGCATCCGTCCGGACCGTCCTGCTGTTCTGTTTCTATCTTCTCTTCGCCGGTGCCGCCACGGGAGTGGTCGAGCCTAAACGGCCGATGTCGCCGGAGCAGGAACTCAGGGTCCGTGAGGAAGCTCGCTCCATTGTTGTGTCGGGCGAGACGTTTGCTTACACCTTCAGCAAGGAGAGCGGCCTTATCAGCTCGGTACAGATCCTCGGTAACGTGATCACCGATGGCACCCCGATCCCGGATCTGATTCTCGCCGAGCACCTTGACCGCTCGTTTTCGCAATACACCGCCCGCCGGGAGACACAGGCCCGCTTGTCGGTTGCTTCTGCCGGCCCTGCCCACGTGGTTGTCGCCGCCGAGGGCGCTTATACAGCACAGGACGGCAGGCGCTTCCCCTTGCGCTACTCGATCACGTACGACATCTCGATTGACGGTGTGATCCTGGTGGCCGTCCGTAATTCTGCCGTCGAAGACTGCACGTTCCGCTGGCTCACCCTCTCTGGCGGAGCCGTAAAGTCGGAACTGGCAAAATTCATCAACTGGATGCCGGACCAGGCGGGTTCCCAATCCACGGGGTACCTTTTCCGGCCCCTCTCGGAAATCAAGGAGGCCAAGATCCTCGGAGGCGTGTGGTTGCCTTGGATCTGGCTCGGGGATCAGAACCTCGGCCTCGAGGTCACCACGTGGGACGTCGGCTCGCAGACCTACAACAACGTCGACGGCACTTCGCGCAGCGATCAGCATGAGATGTTCAACGTGCGCCGGGAGGGCGCCGGCGTCCGCTGGGAAAACTGGATGATCGGCGGGTCGACGATTTACGCGAAGAAGGGCTGGCAGCGCGGCGGAGAGTTCGCTCTTGCGGTGACACCGTCGAAGAAGTTCGACCCGTACTATGCCATGATCAAGGGCGCGCATCTGGGTCCGCACCAGCACCGCCTCAGCGTGAACCTGCCAGATGAAAACCAGCTTCGAATCCTGGCGCAGAACGGCTACAACCTCGTCGTCGGTATGGCAAACTGGCGGTCCGGGGAATACGTACCGCTCAACGATGCGGATCTCCGGCGCACTATCAGCCTCTGCCACAAGTTCGGAATGAAGGTGATCCCATACATCACTCTGGTCGACCTCTCGCATGCGACCGCGGCGTTTCGCGACCACGGCGAGGAGTGGGCTATCGAGCCGACCACCGAGAACTACCGCCTCACCCCGCGCTTCCGCGACCTGAAGGTCGAAATGGCCTACCGCAACGACCCGGAGCAGGAGACGACGCTGATGTGTCCCGCTTCGGAGGGCTGGCGCGGCTTCTGGAAGAAACAAATCGATCGGATCATCAGCGATTACGACTTCGACGGCCTCTACGTGGACTTTTGGTTCGGACGGATGGCCTGCGAGAACACGCGGCACGGGTGCGGCGGCCATTTCCGAAAAGCCACGGTGCTCGGGTCGCGTGAGATGCTGGCGTACGCCTACAACCGCATCAAGGCGAAGAACCCGCGCGCGATCCTCAAAGCCAACACGAACACCCTTGCCACCTCGCTGATCACCAGCGTGATCGACTTGCGGCTGGTCGGCGAGGGAACGGACGTCACGCGCATGGACCCGAACAGTAGGCAGTGGCTGTACACTTCCCACCGGCTCGGTGAGCCAACAGAGTTCCTGTGGGCATCGACGCGGTGGAATCCGGCGCAAAAGGCGGGTTTCGCCGCGCTGATCAACTTCCTGCCCCAGTACTATGAGCGGCCGCCGTTTGAGCCAAGGAACAGCTTCGACGACTTCGACGTCTTCCGCTTCCTCGAGGCCGAGAAAGGTGACTGGTACCTCGGAATCAGCGGCCACCAGCGCCTGCCGGTCACACCCGCTCAGGTGAAAGCGAACGTCGTGGAGCGGGGTGGTACGACATTGGTCACACTCGTCAACACCGAAGAGTCGCCGGTAGCGGCCGTCGTTCCGGCGAAGCAAAACGTCTTGGTATACGATCCGCTTGGCGAGCGTCTACTCGAAGCGGCCAGCGGAGCGCTGAAAGTCGACCTCACGTCCGGAGGCTATCGCCACATCGTGATGACTGGCCGCCCGTCACAGCCGAAGCTGTTATTCGCACTCGGCGTCCGGCGTCCTGCCTCGGAGGAATGGGACGCCGGGGCTCGACGGCTGCGGTTTTCGGTGGAAGGCGTCGACGGCGCCCGCATTCGCTTCGCGGTCTTCAGCCCCGAGCGTCCCACTGCCGTCCTCAACGGACGAGGCGACAAGGCGCCGTTCGAATGGACAGCCGAGAGCCGTCTCGTCCGTTTCGAGGCGCCCCATGCTTCGGGCGAGAGGTTCGAGATTTACTACTGAGGTTGGGCAAACTGTCATGAAGAGCGATCTGATCTGTCTGTTCGGTGTCTTTGCCGCGTGCGCCGCCACTGCGGCTACTCTGGAAATCAAGCAACCGCTGAACACCGGCCAGGAATTGAAAGTCTGGCAGGATTCCGCTGTGATCGTCGTGTCAGGCGAGACCTTTGCGTACACGTTCAGCCGGCAGAACGGTCTTATCACCTCCGTGCGGGTGCTCGACCGTGAAATCACTGACGGGACGCCCATCCCCGACCTCGTCGTCGCCGAACAGCTCGACAGAAACACGTCGCCCTATCTGGCCCGCCAGGAGACGCGGGCGAGCGTGTCGGTGACTACAACCGGGCCCTCGCGGGTCGTGATCACGGCCGAGGGCGCTTACACGGGGGAGCACGGCACGAGTTTTCCGCTTCGCTACGCTCTCAGTTACGACATCGCCATCGACGGCGTGGCGCTCGTCTCTGTCCGGAATTCGGCGGTCGGGGACTGCGGCTTCCGCTGGCTTGCGCTCTCCGGAGGAGCGGTGAAGTCGGAGTACGCGAAGTTCATCAACTGGATGCAGGAGCAGTCCGGCTCGCAGTCCACGCGGTATCTGTTCCGGCCGCTCTCCGAAGTGAAGGAGGAAAAGGTCCTCGGCGGCACGTGGCTACCATGGATCTGGCTCGGAGATCAGGACAGGGGTCTTGAGGTGACCACCTGGGACGTGGGTGCTCAAACCTACAACCGTATTGACTCCACCCGCCGCCAGGATCAGAACGAGGTGTTCACCGTTCGGCGCGCCGGCAGCGGAGTGCGCTGGGAGAACTGGCTGGTGAACCGGACCTTTGTTTATGTCAGGAAGGGGTGGCAGCGGGGCGGGGAATTCGCGCTGGCGGTCACACCATCCAAGAAGTTCGACCCGTACTACTCCATGGTCAAGGGAGCTCATCTCGGACCGCATCAGCACGAGCAAACACTAAAGCTGCCCGACGAAGGTCAGATCCGAACCCTTGCACAGAACGGATTCAACCTCGTCGTCGGCATGGCCAACTGGCGCTCAGGCGAGTATATTCCGCTGAACGACGCCGATTTGCGCCGCACCATCGAGCTTTGCCACAAGTACGGCATGAAAATCATCCCGTATATCACGCTCGTCGACCTCTCGCACGCCACGGAGGCGTTCCGCGATCACGGCGAGGAGTGGGCCATCGAGCCCACGACCGAATACTCGAAGAGCGGTTCGCGGATCTTCCGGCGAGATCCGCGCGGTGAAGCGGCCTATCGGAACGACCCGGAGCAGGAAACGACCTTGATGTGCCCCGGCGCGGCCGGCTGGCGCGAGCATTGGAAGAAGCAGGTCGATCGTTTCCTCCGTGAGTACGATTTTGACGGCCTGTACATCGACTTCTGGTACGGCCGGATGGTCTGCGAGAACACGCGGCACGGGTGCGGCGGCCGGTATCGGAAACACACCGTCCTCGGCTCCCGAGATATGCTCACGTATGCCTACAACCGGATCAAGTCAAAAGACCCTCGCGCGATCCTCAAGGCCAACACGAACACGCTCGCCACAGCGTTGATCACCAGCCTGGCGGAATTACGTCTGGTTGGAGAGTCCATCGACATGACGACTCTCGACTCGGACAGCCGGCAGTGGCTGTACAGTTCGTACCGCCTGGGTGAGCCGACAGAATTTCTGTGGGACCGCACTCGCTGGGACCCTGCACGAAAGAACGGATTTGCCGCGCTCGTGAACTTCCTGCCGCAGGTCTACGATCGGCCGCCGTTCGAGCCCCGCAAGACGTTTGACGACTTCGACGTCTTCCGGTCGTTTGAAGCGGAGAAAGGGCGGTGGTATCTCGGCATCGGGGGCCACGGCCGCTTGACGGCCACGCCTTCCGGCGTTTCGGTGAACCTCGTCGAACGGGAGGCCGCCAGGCTCGCGACCGTGATCAACCCGGCTGAAGCTCCGGTCACCGCCTCCATTCCGGTGAAACCAGGCACACTGGCGTACGAACCGTTGGCGGAACGTCTGCTCGACACGGCCGGCGGAGCCGTCGCTGTAGAGATTGCTCCCGGCGGTTACCGGCACATGATTCTCATGGAATCGCCGGAGAGACCCTATCTTCTGGCAGCGCTCGGGGCTCGGCGGCCACTTCCACAGCAGTGGGACGGACAGGCGCGCCGACTCCGGGTTTCGGCGGAAGGCGTGGAAGGCGCGCGCATCCGCTATGCCGTCTACAGCGCAGAGCGGCCGAAGGAACTTGTAGGCGCGCGGGGCGCTCGTGTTCCCTTCGAGTGGACGGCCGAGACCCGTTTGGTTCGCTTCGAAACATCCCACTCATCGGCGGAGGTCTTCGAGTTGCGGTTCTGACGCCGGCTCACGGCACGCAGGGCCGCGCCGGAGCGGACAGCGAGATGACCCAGCACCCTGGTTTCGTGATGCGGCCGGCATCGTTGCCGTTCCAGTTCACCGCCACCGGAGCCCAATTTTGGGGCAGGGTCATCCGGGCTTCGGCGACCCCGCGGCTCAATACTTGGATCTCGTCCTTGTTCGGGACGTATTCGACCTGAATGCGGGCCGTGTTGATTTCCTCGCGTTTGGGCAGGACAATGCGGGTCTCGACCCGCTGCCTCTTCCCCGCGCGCTCGATCATCAGAGCGACAGGTTTTTCCTCCTTCATTTCTTCCAGCATTTTCATGTAATGCTGCCCATCGCGAATCTCGCGGCCGGCAAGCGCCACGATCCGGTCCCCCTGCGTCAGCGGCCCCTTGAACCCTGGCGGAAGGTACTGAATCAAGACACCGGGGCCGGGCGCCGACGGGTTGAATCCGAAGCTTCCGATCGACAGAAATGCTCGGGTTCCCGGCGGTACGCGCGTCGAACGGAGAACGTCGTTGCGGAGCGACGGATCGAATCTCGTCATCTCAACCCAGTAGCAGCGTCCAAAACGGTTGTCACCGCTTTCACAATCGACCTTGCGGGGAAATTCCTCGCGGCGGTGTTTGGCCAGCCACTCGAGCACATGGTCGATGGCAATCCCGGCGCTCGATTGTAGTTGGACGTTATATCCGGCGGTTGTCAGCGTCTGGCTTAGCGGGAGCGCGGTTGCGTGGTCCGAGAGGCGGACAGACCACAAGATCGGGACGAGACTCGTATTCGCCCCAAACAGCCGGTTGGAGGCCATTGCCGCTCTTGGACTCCCCTCGACCGCGACCGCCGCCGTCCATAGATCGGGAACACGGCTGGCCAGATAGAACACCTGCGATCCCCCCTCTCCGATACCCGCCAGGTACACCCGTCCGGGGTCAACCTGAAACCGTACCTTGGCGTCCTCGACAATCGCCTCGGTGGCCTCAACTCCGGCGTCGTTAATCGCCGGTCCGGTAGCTTTCGCCCACGGTACGATCATATGCCAGCGCCGCCGCGCAGGGGCCCCTTGCCAATTGGTTGCGAACCGCCGTATCGCGGCCAGATCCGCGCCCGTGTCGGGGTGCAGAAGCACCAGGAGCGGCGCCGGGCCGGCGGCGGAAGCGCTTGCCGCGCACACGTACGTCAGCTCCTTCCCGGCAAACGGAACCCGGACTTCGCGAAGTTGCTGCGCGCCGGCCCCGAGGGCGGCGAAAAGAAGCAGCGTGGAAAGACGCACGATGATCTCCTGGTCAGAACCGCTTCAGGCGGTTTCTGATACGTTTGGCCAGCTTCTCGAGTTCCTCGGCTTTCTTCAGCGACGAGACGGAGAGGACATGTCGGTCGTTCTTCTCGAGTTCAATCTTCAAACTCTCAGCCAGTTCGACGAGCCGGCCGGCGTCCGCCAGGGTCTTCGCGTATTCCTCCTTCAGGATTGCCTCGCGCTGGGATTTGCCACTCGGAAGCCGCGGCTCCGGCTCCTGTCCCGGCGGCGCTATCTGACCCGCGGCGAGAAGCGCCATGAACGCGAGCAGCGTCACGGTTCGCGGACAACGAGCACGTATCTTCATTTCGGTATTTCCATCATATCGTCGGTGGAAACGAAGGGGTTGTTATCATAGCTTTCTTATGGACGATGTGAACGTTGGCATTGTCGGCCTCGGCAACGTTGGCATGGGTACCCTCGGCATCCTCGCCGGGAATGCCGAACAGATTGCGCTGAAACTCGGTTTCCGCCTCCGCGTGAGGGCGGTTTGCAGCCGGACGGCCGGGAGGAAGACATTGCCGGCGGGGCTTGGAGACGTGTTCATCACCACGGACTGGCGTGAACTTGTCTCTCATCCCGAGGTCGATATCGTGGCCGAACTCGTCGGCGGCACCGGTGTGGCGGCGGAGATTATCGAGGGGGCGATAACGAACCGAAAGTCGGTGGTTACAGCCAACAAGGAACTGATGGCGCTCTGTGGCGCGGAGATTTGGGATCGGGCCATCCGAGCCGGGATCAATCTTGCGATGGAGGCCAGTGTCGCCGGCGGGATTCCAATCCACGCCGTCCTGCGGGAAGGGATCTCCGGCGACCGGATCGTCGCTCTCTACGGAATTCTGAACGGCACCAGCAACTATATCCTGACGGAGATGGAGAAACGGAGCGCCTCCTTGCCGGATGTCCTCGCGGAAGCCCAGCGCCTCGGATTCGCGGAGGCCGACCCGAGCGCCGACATCGACGGGTGGGACGCACGCTCGAAGCTTGCCATCCTGGCAGCCCTGGCGTTCGGCGAGAAGATCACGCCGTCGGACATTTTCACCGAGGGCATCCGCCGCATCTCTCAGGTCGACTTCGAGTATGCGCGCCTGCTGCGCCACACCATTCGGCTCGTGTGCGGAGCGCAGCAGACCCACGATGGACTCATCCTGTATGTCCGCCCGGCGCTCATTCCCCTCTCGACCATCCTGGCTGGCGTCCAGGGCGCATACAACGCCGTCTGGGTCAAAGGGTACTACGGCGCGGATACTTTCTATTACGGCCGTGGCGCCGGGCCCAATCCAACCGGTGTCGCCGTGGTCAGTGACCTGATGCGGGTGGCGAGGGAAATCCGAAACGGCAGTCCGGAGCGCGTCTCGCCGTTTGCGCACGAGCGTCTCGGCGAGTACACTCCCATTGCCGTCATACGGCAAAAGCGGGCTTATTTTCTCCGTTTTCGGGTCGTCGACCGGCCTGGAATCATCGCTGCCTTAGCCGGTATTCTCGCGGAAAAAAAGATCAGCCTGGAGGCAGTGCTCCAGCTTCCCTGTGCCGGCAAACAGGACGTGCCGTTTGTCATTACTGTCGAGCCGACATCCGAGCAGTCCGTCCGCGAGGCGGTGGAAGAGATGTCTGGTCTCGATTTCCTACTCGAGCCGCCGCTGGCGCTGCCGATGGAGCCCGGTCTTTAGCGTTCACGCAGCGTTTTCCGGTCCGATGGCGGCGGCCTGCGTGCTAGACTGTCGGATTGCTTGCCGTCGCCATTGATCGGGCCGCCGGCTTGCCTGACTCGATGCTACGTCTTTTGCGGGAACTCATTCCAGTCAGCGTGCTGACGCTTCTGGTATCCGAGTTCGTTCTCTACGGATCGTGTTTCGTACTGGCGAGCTTCATTGTTCTAGAGGTAGATCCGACCGTATTCCTACTCTATGACGGTGGCTTGGGGCGGATCGTTGTCGCCGTCCTCAGTATCCTTCTTGGGTTGTATTTCCACGATCTGTACTCGCAATTTCTCGTAAAATCGCGGGTTTTGCTCCTTCAGCAAAGCTGCCAGGTGATTGGAATCGCGTTTCTGATCCAGGCTCTGCTCAGCTACGGAAGTGCAGACTGGATGCTGCCGCGCTGGCTGATGATGCTCGGCAGTGGTCTGACGCTCGTGGCAATGCTGGCCTGGCGCATCACTTACAGCAGCGTCGTGTTGCGGGCCATGGGTGAAGCCCGAGTCCTGTTTCTTGGCGACAATAGTCTCGTCCGGGAAATGGTCGCGCAGATCGCGGAACAGCCCGAACTGGGGCTGAAGGTCGTGGGGTATCTGGATGAAGGTCTCTCCCCGGATTGTGACTGGCAGGGGGCGACCAGGCTCGGCAGTGTGGAACTCCTCAGGGACGTGGCTGGCCAAGTGAAGCCGGACAGGATCGTCGTTGGCATGCGCGAGCGCCGCCAGCGGCTTCCGGTGTCCGATCTGCTCGACCTCCGCCTCTCCGGCGTCCGGGTCGAAGAGGCCGCCACAATGTTTGAGGCCATCTGTAAGCGGATTGCCCTAAAGGACCTTCGTCCAGGACAGTTCATCTTCTCAGCCGACCTCGGGCCGCGCCCAGGCAGCATTCTGTTTCGGTCCGCTTATTCTGGCCTTGTGGCTCTGACCGGCACCTTGCTCACCCTGCCCTTGATGGCGGCGGCCGCCATCGCGATCAAGTTGACCTCGGCGGGCCCTGTTCTTTTTCGCCAGACCCGCGTCGGCCTTCATGGGCGGCCGTTTACCCTCTACAAGTTCCGTTCGATGTATCAGGATGCGGAAGTCTCCACCGGCGCTGTGTGGGCCACCCGTGACGATCCGCGCGTCACCCCGCTCGGCCGCTGGTTGCGGCGGCTCCGCTTGGACGAACTGCCTCAATTTTTCAACGTCCTGAGAGGGGAGATGGTGATCGTCGGCCCGAGGCCGGAACGGCCGGAGTTCGTCAGCACCCTCACCGATGAGGTTCCGTACTACGGGCAGCGGAATTGGGTCAAGCCCGGCATTACTGGTTGGGCGCAGATCAACCACAAGTACGGGGACACCGTCGAGGACTCCGTCAAGAAGCTGGAATACGACCTCTACTACATCAAGAACATGTCCCTTGCTCTCGACCTCTTCATCATCTTTCACACCGTCAAGACCATGCTGCTCTCACGCGGCGCCCAGTGAGAACTGCCGTTGTGAGGAGCCGTTTCGCCGCGTTGACCGCCGGGTATCGCTTTCCGTACAATAAAGTTGCAGACGAGCGGGAGTAACTCAGTGGTAGAGTCACAGCCTTCCAAGCTGTTGGTCGCGGGTTCGATTCCCGTCTCCCGCTCCAAGACATTCTGCTAGAATAGGAAGGTTTGCCCTGCTGGTGTAGCTCAGTTGGTAGAGCATCTGACTTGTAATCAGAAGGTCGTGGGTTCAAATCCCACCGCCAGCTCCAGGCCGTACCCCCGCCGCGGATGTGCTCTGCGGGAGACAAGCCGATACGATGGACGGGTGGCCGAGTGGTTAATGGCAGCAGACTGTAAATCTGCCGCCCCTTGCGGGCTACGGAGGTTCGAATCCTCCCCCGTCCACCAGGTTGATCGGGCAGTACGGCGTGGCCGGGCTGAGCCGTTGTAGCTCAGTTGGTAGAGTGTCCGGCGGGTCGGAAGGTCGCCGGGGCGCCCGGCGGGCAGCGGCAAAGAGTTCGGGCCGATGTAGCTCAGTTGGTAGAGCGCGTCCTTGGTAAGGACGAGGTCACCGGTTCAATCCCGGTCATCGGCTCCAGGGATTGAATTATTTTTTGTACGTGCTTCAGAGCGTCCCGACAGGTCGTCACTACATCGGGATAACAGCGGACGTTGACAGGCGTCTGGAGGAGCACAAGAGCAGGAATGGCCGATGGACTAGTTCCTTTGCGCCATGGCAACTGCTCGGGACGGAGCGGAGGCGATTGTTTGAGCGGCTTGACGGAGCAGGCGGCCGAGCCGGTTTGAACGGGTAGAGCGTCCGTGGTCGGAAGGTCACCGGTTCAATCCCGGTCATCGGCTCCAGAGAGTCTTCTCCACGGACTCATCGCAGAGAGGAAGCGAACGCGCAGGGCCCCGGCTGAGTATTAGAGTTCAAGACCAAGGGTGACAGTATGGCGAAAGAAAAATTCGATCGCAGCAAGCCGCACGTAAATATCGGGACGATCGGGCACATCGATCACGGGAAGACGACGCTGACGGCGGCGATCACGAAGTGTCTGGCGAAGAACAACCCGAAGGTGAAGTTCCGGAG
>DATIFQ010000371.1:0-5704 GCA_035455185.1 Bryobacteraceae bacterium
CTTGACGGCGTTCCACGTCTGCATCGAGTTGAAATCCAGCCAGCTCTCGGAGTGGAGGAAGCTGGAGGAGTAGGGCGAAGGGTCGGGTTTCAGGCTGATGATGTGGCGGCCTCCGTCCCCCTCGCGGAGACCCGCGGCCAATTCCCGAATGACCGGCACAAAATCCTGCCTGGCTTCGGGTGTCATGGTCCAGACGATGTTGGGTGCGTTCTTGTATCGCTGGGCCAGCCACTTGGCCCAACGTCGGGCCTTCTCCATTGTGATGTGTTTCCGATAGGACTGATGGTAGACGCTCGGAAGAATGACCAGGTCGTTGTCTCGCGCCATCTGGATCACGGCATCCACATTCCTGAAATACGCCTCGTTCGGCATGAGCGGATCATCGTTGAGCCAGGCCTTCTGCCCGTACACATTGGGCTTTGTGCCGTCACCGCCGCCCATCAGCTTGACTTGGACAAAGGTGAAACCGTTCTTCCTGGACTCCTCGATAGTGACTTTGGCGTCCTCCTGGGTGAACCCGTGGAAGAGTTCCCATTGTGTGGTGCCTAACCAGAACACTGGATTGCCGTTCTGGTCTACAAAGTACCTGCCGTTCTCGCTGACTTTGATGGGCAGCGCCGTTGATTGTGCGAACGCGATCGAGCCGATGGCGAACGACAAGGCCAGCAGCATGACGTTTTTCACGATTGGTCTCATCTGAGATTGCCGTTCTGTCTTCCTGGGCACGCGGCGATTATATCTCAAACACCTTTGGGGACCGTTCTTTTACTGGTTCTGTTCCGAGCGGATCTGAGGGACCCACCTCAGCTCCAATAATTCCGGTCCAAACTGCGGTATTGGACGGCTTCGGCGACGTGCTTGGCGGTGACGGATTGGGATTCGGAGAGGTCGGCGATGGTGCGGGCCATCTTCAAAACGCGGTCGTGGGCACGGGCGGAGAGGCCGAGCCGGCGGACGGCCATTTCGAGGGTACGCTCACCAGCGTCGTCGAGCTCGCAGAGTTTGCGGAGCATTCGCGCGGGAATGCGGGAGTTGTAGAAGCCGCGCGCCCGCTGAATCCGCCGGGCGCACTGGACGCGCTCGCGCATCTCGGCCGAGGTCGTGCCGGCTGCCTGGCTGCGCATCTCCTTGTACGCGACAGCCGGCACCTCGACGTGCAGGTCGATGCGGTCGAGCAGCGGCCCACTGATTTTGCCGAGGTAGCGCTGGATGATGCCGCCAGTGCAGCGGCACTCGCGCGTGGCGTCGCCGTGGAAACCGCACGGACACGGATTCATCGCCGCCACGAGCATGAAGTTGGCGGGGAAGGAGAGCGTCATGTTGGCGCGGGCGATGGTCACCGAGCCGTCTTCGAGCGGCTGGCGGAGCAGTTCGAGAACGTTTCGCGCGAACTCAGGCAGCTCGTCAAGGAAAAGCAGACCATGGTTGGCCAGGCTCACTTCGCCGGGGCGGGGGGTGCCCGCGCCGCCGCCGATCAACCCTGCATCCGAAACCGTATGGTGCGGCGCGCGGAACGGCCGGGAGCGCAACAGGCCCGTGCCCTTTTGAAGGATGCCTGCCACGCTATGGATCTTGGTGGTTTCGAGCGCTTCCTCGAAGGTCAGCGGCGGCAGGATTCCGGCGAGCCGCTTGGCGAGCATCGTTTTGCCCGAGCCCGGCGGCCCGATCATGAGCACGTTGTGACCGCCCGCCGCTGCCACCTCGAGAGCCCGCTTGGCGGTCGCCTGGCCGCGCACCTCGTTGAAATCGGGCGGGGGTTCCTCGATCACGCCGGGCGAAGGCGGCGAAACATGCGCCGGGGCGAACTCCGCCGGCCGCTCCAGCAACGCGACCACTTCAGCGAGGTTCCGGATGCCAAAGACCCGGACACCCTCCACCACGGCGGCTTCGGAGGCGTTCTCGAACGGTATCACAAGGTTGGCAATCCCCTGTCGGAGGGCGCAGACGGCGATCGGCAGCGCGCCGCGGACCGAACGGATGGCGCCGTCTAGCGACAACTCACCCGCCAGCAGATAGTCGTCCGTCTTGCGCGCGACGCCCATGGCCCCGAGGATGCCGACGGCCATCGGCAGGTCGAATCCGGCGCCCTCCTTGCGGACGTTGGCCGGCGCCAGGTTGATGGTTACCGACTTGTTCGGGTAGCCGAAGCCCGAGTTCATCAAGGCGGACTTGATGCGCTCGCGGCTTTCCCGGACGGCCGTATCGGGCATGCCAACGGTGATGAAGTCGCGGGCATTGCCGGACGCCCACATGTCCACCTCCACGTCGATGGGGTGAGCGTCGATGCCGTAGACGGCGGCGCTGCGTGTCCGGAAAAGCGGCAATAAAAGAAGTGCGCCGGAGAGCGCAATCGTCTCACTCTGACTGCAGTGGGGTCGACACCGTTGGACGGACCGTCGTAGTTTTCAGAATCGTATCCGATTAACCCTGGTATCCTCCCAGATTTCGACGTCCGACTGCTGCGTCACGTCTCGCATATGGGCACTCAAAGTGTTTCGGTTTGTCGGTAAGAATCGTCACTTGTTGGTTCCGCGTGGACTTTGCTCCAGCTCGTGCGGCATCGAACCAGCCTTGGGCTGACGCAAGTGGAGGCAGCGAAGCGCCTTGGCGTTGATCCCAGTACGTTGGCGAAGTGGGAGCGCGGGGAGAGGGAGCCTCAAGGCATCCTGCGAGTCCGCGTGGAGCGATTCCTCCAGGACGGGGATGTATCGGACGCGCGACGAGCTGGGTAGTCCAAAGAGAGAGACGTCCCGATTCCACGCGCCCTGGCCCCATCGTTGCTTCCGTGTGATAACGTCCTTTATGACACTCGAGAGGGAGGATCATGCCGCCACGTAAAGCACCCATTCAGAAACAACCAACCCTCGCTCCCGACCGGGCCTCGAGAGCCCTCGCGCAGCAGATCGACGCACTTCAGAAACTGAAGGGCTGTGAGTACCAGGAAGCTGACGCCGAGGAGACAGAGTGGGAACACCTTACGCAAGGCATCATCGAAGCTGCCTTCGGTGACCCGAGTTCTGCGCTGAGCAAGTTTCACATGGCCAAGGCCGCGGGTCAGCACAACATCATGGGCATTCCCCCGCAGCAGCGCCAGATCAATTTCGAGTTGCGGGTGAAAGAGCAGGAAGCGCTTCTGCGGAGTTTGATTAGCACGCTCCGGCTACAGATTCCAGAGGCAGAAATCAAGGGCGTTTATGAGCCTGGTGACGAGTATTCCTTTTATCGCGATCTGAGCTCTCTCATTCAGGCGACGACACAGGACATCCTCATTGTTGATGCTTACCTCGATGAGCAATTGTTCAACCTCTATGTCAGCAAGGTTCCCGACAGGGCGACCGTCCGCATCCTCTCCGGCAAAATAGGCCCCAACGTTGAAACCGTTGCAAGGATGTACGCCAACAACCGCCCCCTCGAAATGCGGTCAACCGCAAACGTGCATGACCGGGCCATCTTCTTGGATCAGCGCGGATGGGTCATCGGGCAGTCGATAAAAGACGCCGCGCGAAAGAAACCAACCTACCTGATTGAACTCACTGAACCGTCTCTGACGGCCGCCAGAGATGCGCACAACCGAATCTGGGCAGCTGCGGCCGTCGTCATCTAGAGAGCCGATGTTTCAACGGCTGTAGCGGAATCGTGACGCGATACAGTGGTTGGCCGTTCGGCGCCATCAGGTCGAAACGTCCGCCGATGCTGGGTGGTCCGGATTGGCCGCCGAGAAAAGTCGACGAGCGTTCCCGCACGGCACCCTCCTTTGTCAGGCCGTTCCAAGTCCCTGATTCGAGGCGCGTCGGCGGGGTCACCCGGAAATGGAGATCAACCGTTATGTTCTCGAATGTGTGGCTGTAGACGGCCTGCACGTCGAGGCGATCGCCGTTGCGAGTTCCTTTCAACGACGTGAGCGCAAATCGCGAAACGTCCTGTCCTCCGCCAAGATCCTCGACAGGTTTGGTAGGCTGCCTGGTGCAGGTGGCCAGGATTATGACGCTCGCCACTCCGACGATCGGCGATCGCCAGTGCATCCCTTAAGTCTACGTCTCCGTCAGTGCCTGCAGCGAAGACCTGGCTGAGCAATTCGTCCGGCATCGGACTACGCCGGGCCTGTCACAGAAGGAGGCGGCGCTGAAGCTCGGCGTTGACCCCAGCACGTTGGCAAGATGCGAAAGGGGTGAAAGCGTACCGGCGGACGTGCTTCTGGCGCGGGTTCGGAGCTTCCGTGAGGTTACAGAGAAGGCCCCGTTGGTCTTGCAGCACTGCTGGATAGGCCCGACAAACCCACCGGGCCGTGTGGCTGCTTGAGCAGATGTCCAGCACCCTAAACGAGTCCCGCTTGGCGACCTGTCCGATATCTGTTGTTTCGGGGCGCGTTCGCGTCCCTGTTAACTAGGGCCGGCGGAAATTAGAAGATTTGCAGCTTTGTTGGGCAAATACCGATGAGGACGTGTCACATTAGGCTTTCCGGGTCGTGGACCATCTCGGCTTGGTCGGTCAATGGAGTATGAGAGCAGCAGCGGCCAGCAGTTCACCGATAGCGAGCGTCAGCAGGCAGATCGAAACGGATCGGTACTTGGGCACCGCCAGCCGATCCATCGCCCTTTTTCAGTGCCGTCTGCCATGTTTAGGCGGCCCCACTTCAATCTTTCTCTGTACGAACTCGATTTCCTCCTCGCCGAGAACTGGGACCTCCGGCACCGGCCGCTGTATCACGTCCTGGTCAGCGCCACCAGCCTTCCCTGGGAGGCACGGACCTTTGCGACGCAATGGGACATCATGACCATCGAGCCGACACGCCTCCCCTTCTTCGTCCTTGATGCGCGGGCGCGTCGCCGATTCACAGCACTCCCGGAAGCCGTTCGGGCCGAGGCAGACACCATCCTGGTGAGATGTTCCTGTGGTCGTGGCGCCACTACAGGACCGCGTGCGCGCAATGGTGCGCGCCATCACTGAGGGCTACGCGCTTATGGGCAGGGAACGCATAGAGCACACGCTCCGGCTCCAAGATGAGCTCGGGGAGTTCTTCTGGCGCTTTGCCCCAACCTGGATCGAAGACCGGTACGACGCGGCGATGAGCAGCGTGCCCGCACGCCTGGCACACGCATGAGCATCACAGACGCCGAGTCGTCGACCTTTCTTGCGTGTTGTGGCACCGTCAGAAACCGGCGGTAATCACTTATATGAGCATTAATCTTGACAAGATGCCCCTCGCCCCGACACGGCCGTTGCCGCGCGACAAGAGATTAGCGTGGCTCCCCACCTTGGACACGTTTCGAACTCTTGCGGCGTGAAAGGCGGCCTGCTCGAACCGAATCAACTCGTTGATGGGATTCGGAGTAGTGTCTGTGAAGGCAGTTGCATCCAGGCTGGGTGCCCATGTCGGATGTGTCTCGAACCGGCATCGCTACAACTGCGCCGCCAGAGCAAGCCAAATCTGTTAACTTACGAATTCAATGGCCTTCGCGATAGCACTGCTTCAGATCGAGCCGTTCGGCATGGACCAAGGCCGCAATCTCGAAAAGGGCCTGAAGTGCTGCCGCGACGCGAAATCGATGGGCGCCGATCTCGCCGTCTTTCCGGAACTCTGGAACATTGGATTCGCACGATGCCCGATCGATGCGACCGGACGGCAGTCATGGATTGCGTCCGCAATCGATCGCGGAAGCGCTTTTTTTCGATGTTTCGCCGATCTGGCGAAAGAGCTTGGGAT
>DATIFQ010000372.1:0-61559 GCA_035455185.1 Bryobacteraceae bacterium
CCTGGTGAGTCTCGTTGCAACGGGAAATGGCATCCAGTTTGCCGGTATATGTCTGACGTTGCCGGCGTGCCAGCATTGGAGGTTGTTTACCTTTCTATGTCTGAGAGTGTTCGCGAATTGATTAAACAGTACCAGGCGTTCTGCGAGGTGGCGCCCTACTACGTTGTGTTCGAGGAGCGGTCGTCCAATGGTGCCATCACGAAACAAAGGATTCAGGCGGGCCTCGATATTGACGTCTATGGCGTCAAGAGTGGGCTTGGGCCCGGCCCGTTGTCTGACTATGCGCTAGGTTGCGCTGCGTTACGAGAAGTGGCCCAGACGGTGACGAGCCAGACAGGCGATTCCTGCTCGATCGAAGTCATTCCGTTTGCCTCCACCGTCATCCTCGACACGAGACGGCACTTTCAACCGCAAGGAATGATCCGGATCAGGATCACCCGTGGCCGGGGTATCGGTCAACCGGCGGGCGAGCCGGAGGAGAAAGTGCTGAAAGCAATCCTGACGCAGCTTAACGATTTGGGAATCAGCTCCGGCAATAGCCGTACGTAACTGCCCATTGTTTATCTTCATCAGCCGCGATTTGTTTGCGTGAAAGAATTCGCCGGGCGGGTCCAGACTGTCGTCCGACTACGTGGACCTGCGGCTTGGTTCAAAGATCGCGAAGGGAGTTCGGCGGCAGCTCCGCCGACAAGGCTCTCTGTCCGGCCCGATGCGGCAAGGCCGGGCAACGGACAACAATTCCGAAAACCACCGCCTTGGGTTCCCGGATTACTGATCGTAACGAGCACTATCAGCCCGATTCTCTTTGACTTAATCCTTGCCTTCCGCGGTGCAGCTTTTGGAGCAGATCAGCAGCGCCGAATTGGGCTTTCGAACCTCGCGAACGCGGGACGTACGAATGAAGCGCCCACTCGGATGCAGGAGCACAAGACACAGGCCTGGTCCGATGCAGCCGGGCAACAACGTGGCTGTTCTCGATTCTGAACCGTACAACGTCACGCCCACGGGCTCCGGGCAGTACTTTGGGTGGCCACTCACAAGTGCCTCACATCCTTCGCGCGTTTCGACCAGATACTGACGGTTGACAGTTTGCACGATGAGCTGCGTACCGGCAGGTACCCGATCGAGGTACACTCCGTCTTCGACATTGGAGGTCGAAATCTGTCGCGGGTGTTGGGACAAGTGCGACTTGAAGCGATTGAAGAAATCAAAGATACAAAGGCCAAACACCCTTTTGGGTCGCATTTGGAGTCGTCCTGTTCTGAGCCATACCATCGGGTTCGTTCCCTGAATCGGAGTATGCTCAACTGCAGAACAGCAATCCGAATTCCAGAGGACGGTTCGCGGAGCCTTGAGAGCCTTGGCCCCGAGATCTTCGGCGCCGAACCGGCAAGACAGATCTGCCACGCTCATTTCCGTTGCGACGTAGCTGCTTTCGAATCGATCCATGGTGAAACGCCTGTTTGGCACGGCTCAGCGATCCAGTATTCACTCCCAGATGTGACGACAGGGGTCGCCGGGCCCGTACGTCGCCGATCCCGGGTTGCACTCGGAATCCGGCCGTGACGCCAAAGCCGACATTCGCTGTTGGCATCTGCCAATCTCGGCACTTCTCTTTTCGGAACTCGTGGTGCCGGGCAGCAAAAACGGAGTGGGAGCACGTTCACTGCTCGGTTCTTACCAGTTCCCGTGCGAGCCTGGACGGTACTGCCAGGCCTCCGCCGGCCACACCAGTCAAGGATGCAAAATGAATCGCAATCACCTTACCTTGGCGGTCCAACACCGGGCTTCCACTGCTTCCGTCACTGGTCAGTGCTGAGACCGTAAGAACATCACTGGTAACATTGCTCAAATAACCTACCGCGACGAACGGCTCGATGGGGCTCCGCATGGGCAGCATCCCTGGAAATGCCAAGTCTCCCTTGCCCCGACTGTAGGGACTTTTGTAGGGATACTCCTTCAAAATCGGTAGCAAAACACGGGTTCAGCTGCGCTTGGGCGGAGTTGAGGAAATCGAAAAGTGCCTTGCTACGAGCAACTTCGCTCAATCCTGATCATTGCTGCTTTCGTCCTGCCCTGGGCTGTTAACCGAAGGGTTGTAGGTTCGAGTCCTACCTGAGGAGCCATTTAGTTTCAACAACTTCCAGAAAAAGAGCTCTACGTCAAAAACGGGGGATAAGCCCCGATCCCGAACAAATCAACCACATCATAACCTTGACCCGACGTCTGTAGTTTTGGGAGTTGCGGGAGCCGCTGTTGGCAGGCGACGGTGTCTGCCGGGCGGCAGAATGGAAGATCCGCCCAACGGGGATCTCCTGGCCGGGTGGGTCGCAAGATCCAATTAGCTCGAAGATGAGGCCGTGGCACCGCCCAGGCCGGCCAGCGCACGAACGGTTTCGAGGGTGTCGGCTGCGTCGGGGGTTTTGTCAACGCGGTAACGCTTCACGCGGGCGAAGCGAAGCGCGAGGCCGCTTTGATAGTGCGGGCTAATCTGGATGTCGTTGAAGGCGATTTCAGCGACGAACTTGGGGGCGATGTAGACGGTGTATTCGTCGCGGCCGATTTCAGCCTGCAGGAACTGCTCGGTTTGCCAGGCAAGCATGTCGTCGGTGAGGCCTTTGAAGGTTTTGCCGAGCATCGCAAAGCCACCCTTGTCCGTGTCGCGCGCGCCGAGGTGAAGATTGCTGAGCCAGCCGCGGCGGCGGCCACTGCCCCATTCCGCGGCGAGAATCACGAGGTCGAGCGTGTGCGGGCGCTTGATCTTGAGCCAGCTCTGGCCGCGCGCTCCGGCGGCATATGGCGAGTCGATGGCCTTCGCCATGACGCCTTCGTGGCCCTGCTCGAGGGCCTGGCGAAGAAACTCCGCGGCGCGATTGGAATCGGCAGTGCGCGTGTGCGGAATGAGCGCCTCGGCCGGCGAGAGCCCGGCGAGTGAGGAAAAACGCCGCGACTGCGGCTCGTCCAGGAGCGACTGGCCGTCGAGGTAGAGCAGGTCGAACCAGAACGGGCTGAGGGGCAGTTCGGCGCGCATGCGGTCGAGACCGAGCTTGCGATTGAAACGCCGGGCGGTAACCTGGAAGGGCCGCGGGCGGCCTTCAGGGGTAAGGCTCAGGACTTCGCCATCGAGGATGATATCGCGGGCGGGAAGGGCACGCACGACTTCGACGATTTCGGGAACCGCGGCGGTGACGTTGTTCAACGCGCGAGAGAAGATCTGCACGTCGTCACCGGAACGGTGAACCTGGATGCGGGCACCGTCCATCTTGTATTCGAGCGCAGCTTCGCCGAGGTCGGCGAGGGCGCCGGCGACGTCTTCGTGGGGCTGAGCGAGCATGGGCTGGATCGGCCGGAAGAGCTGGATGTCATAGCTGTCCAACCCGGCCGCACCGGATTCGAGCGCGGAGCGGGCCACGCGGGCGATGTCGCCGGCCAGCATAGCCGCGCGGCGCACCCGCGGAGCGGAAATGCCAGACGCCTTGGCAAGAGCTTCGAGCATGATACCTTCTAGCGCGCCCTGGCGGATCTCGCCAAGCAGGAGGCCAGTGAGGAATTGCTGCTCGGGCGCCGTGGAGCGGGAAAGCAGGGAGTGAAGAAGGTCGCGGCGGCGGCGTTCGGAGCCGGAACCCTGCACGGCGGCCAGCTCGGTGAGGGCGCGGTCGAGCACGTGGATTTCAAGCGCGGCGGCTTCGTTGGGATCCGCGGCGGCGGCGCGGAGCGTGGCGTAGCCGATCCGGACACGGCCCTGTCGTGTGTATCCGGAAAGGAAGGCGACGACGATTTCGACCTCTTCCGGATCGAGCCGATGGAGGAGCCCCGCCAAAAGGTCGATTTTTTCCAGCCGGCGCGAGGTCTCCGAGACGCGACGAGAGGTTTCGACGACAGCGCTGAAGAGCATCTGTTCCGAGTATAGATCTGGCTTTGCGAGTCTAGATCTGATTCGGGATGGATCGAAATGGGATCTCGACGGATTCGCCGGGCCTTGCAGGGCGGCTTAACAGCCCAGGCACTGAGCCTAGTGGTCCGACAAGTACCGCAGTGCCGGGAAACAACGCTGCCGGAAGTAATCTTCCGTCGTCCGTCCGCCCCACGGCGAACACGCCCGGCGCCGACGACATGACTTCGATTTCCGTCAAGCGTCGAGCGGCCCTCCGGATTCGTCAACTCCACGTCCGCCGTGGGCGGCCGAGACAAGGGTGAGGAGGAGCAGGCACCGGAATCGAGGCAAGGGAGATCACCTATTGGCTTGTGACGCATATTGTAAGAATAGTTCCCGGTTGTATTAGCATTTGTTTTAGGAGAAGGCGATGGCGGCCAAGAGAATTCTCATGCTGGTGGGCGATTACGTCGAAGATTATGAGGTGATGGTCCCGTTCCAAGCGCTGCGTATGGTGGGGCACCAGGTGGATGCCGTCTGCCCTGGTAAACAGGCAGGCGACGTGGTGCGTACCGCCATCCACGACTTTGAGGGCGACCAGACCTATAGCGAGAAACGCGGTCATAACTTCGCCTTGAACGCAGCCTTTGACGCGATCCGGCCCGAAGACTATGACGCCCTCGTCATCCCCGGGGGACGAGCTCCGGAGTACCTGCGGCTGAACCCCTCGGTGCTGGAAGTGGTGCGCCATTTCTCCCGTGCCGATAAACCGATCGCCGCTGTCTGCCACGGCGCGCAGTTGTTGGCAGCGGCCGGAGTGTTGGAGCAAAAATGCGTGAGCTGCTACCCGGCGGTTGGTCCGGAGGTAACGCGGGCAGGAGGGCGGTACATGGATGTAGCCATGGACCAAGCCCATGTGGACGGGAAGCTGGTAACCGCGCCGGCCTGGCCCGCGCACCCGGTCTGGCTCGAAGCGTTCCTGAAGGTGCTGGGCACTCGTATCGAGCTTTAAGAAAACTGAACAACTTCGCGGCCAGAGACGGACAAGCCTGGTGTAGTGCGTCAGAGATATTGTGCCTTATGTTTCGCCGCCCTCGCAGGCCACGGAAAACGATGGTCTGCGCCACAACTGTCCGGGGCGGTGATAACGGAAGTCAACAGGGGAGTAGATACCTTTTTCAGTATTGTCATTTGAAACGGCTGGGGCTAAAATCAGGACGCTGTTCGAGAAACACTGCTTCGTTTACAGCGCGGTGACTTACCTCCCCGCGCTGCTGCTAGTAACCGCCCGTCCCCGGAGGGCGCAGGAGATAGCGCCCTCCGGGCCCTCCCATCACCGCCGCTCGTGAGAATCACGTCTGACGGGACTCAGTTGTGGTAGTTGACGCTTTCCGCGAGGTGCGGATCTCCCAACGGTACCGGTGGAGCGCTGTTCATCGCCCGCGAAAAAACGAGGATGAAGATCGCGATTACACCTACCAGCGCGGCAGCTTCCCATAACCCGAACCGCGGATTCGAACCGCCGGTGGCGGGCTGGATCATGATGTACAGGTCAAGCCAGCGCCCCACCAGGACGACGGCGGCCGCTTTGGCGAGCAGACTTCCCGTTCGCTTGGTACGCGTGGGCAACAAGACGACGAACGGCACCACCCAGTTCAGCACCATATTGGCGATGAACAGCGGCATCCAAAACTGATGCTGCCGCTTGATGTAGTGCACTGTCTCCTCGGGGATATCGGCATACCAGATGAGCATGTACTGGCTGAACCAGATGTACATCCAGAACGTCGAGAAGGCGAACAGCAGTTTGCCGAGGTCGTGCAGATGCTCGTCGGTGACAAAGTCGCGAAGCGGTCCGGCGCGGCGCATCCAGACAACCAGCAGAATGATCACGGCCAGGCCGGAAGAGAACATGCCGGCGAAATTGTAGATTCCGAAGATCGTGCTCGACCAGTGCGGCTCAAGCGACATGATCCAGTCGAAACTCGCCAGCCAGAAGGTGACGCCGAAAACCAGGAGGAAGATCACCGAGAGCCTGGCGTTTCTTGGTGTGGCGCCCGGGTCCCGAGTGTCGTCCTGAAGCCGCGACGTCTTGAGGATTGCCCTCGTGAGGAGGAACCACAACCCGACGTAGAGGATGGCACGCGCCAGGAAGAAGGGGAAGCTCAACCAGACCGCCCTGAAGCCGGCCATTTCCCCGCGATCACGAATCCACGGATAGAGCGGAGATCCGTAAAGGAAGACAACGGCGAGCATGGCCGCGCCGTACGGCAGAGCGGCGCACATCGCTTCCGGCACACGCCGGAAGGCCGTACCCCACGCCGCCCCACTGGCGTAGTGGATCGCTACAAAGAGAATCCCGGCTAGTCCCAGGCACACCAGACCGTAGCCGGCCATCAACAGGGAGCCGAGCGCGCGTTGGGGCGCGAGGAGCAGTCCGAAGGCAAGAGCGAGAAAGCCGCCGGCCGCCATCCCGTACAAGCAACGTTCAAACGGGGGCGACAATCGAAACCCGGTCCATAGCGTGTTCACTTCTTTTCCTCCCGACCGTTCGGCCCGGACGGTGCGGGGACAGGCTGCGCCACGGGCGTCTGGGGCGTCTGGGACGTCTGCGCGCTGCGCTGCAGGGACCGCACGTAGAGAATCACCTTCCAGCGGTCGTCTTCCGACACCTGCGATGCGTACGAAGGCATGTTCTTCTGTCCGTAAGTAAGGATGTGGAACATCCGGCCATCATTCAACCCAAGCGTCTTCTCGCTATTGAGTGGCGGCGGAGCGGGATAGCCGCGCAGCGCGACCGGACCGTCACCCCTCCCGGTGGCTCCATGGCAGGGCAGGCACCAGGTACGAAATACGAAGGCGCCGCGCGTGAGAGCGGCGGGGTTCCCGGCAGGATAGGGATTGCTCAGCTCTTGTCCGGCCCGAATCGCATCCGCCTCGCCAGCCTGATAATCGACGGCATGAAAGCCGCGCGGGATCGTACCCGGAGGCGGTTCCTGGAGGGTTTTCCCGTCGGGGAAGTTCGGATTGGCCGAGTATGACTGGTAGGACGCGGTGCGGACCATCTCGGGCAGCACCTCCAGATTCGGCCGGGACGGCTGCCACCGAACGAAAAGACCGAAGGCAACGCACAGCACGAGCGCCACGGCCAGCAACAGGTTGAGTTTCACGGCAAGGACTCCTCCGCGCGCTCGATTACCTCAACGGCCCCATGCCGCTCCAGCAGCCGGCGCACCAGGACCGGCTCAAACGCCGCGTCCGTTTCCTGAAGCACCAGCGCAAAGCGATCGTTGGTTACCCCGGGAATGACGGACGCCGCCCGGCGGCCGGGATAGAGACGGCTGACGAGGAAGAACGCGAACACAGTACTCATGCCGGCAAACAGCACCATTACCTCGAAGGTGATCGGCACGAATGCCGGGAGCGAGTTCCACGGTTTGCCCCCCACGTTCACGGGCCAGTCGGAGGCCGTAGTCCAATATTCGAACGCGACCTTCGCCGCGGCTCCGATCAAGCCCAGCAAGAAGCAGACCCAGGGCAGACGCGATGGTTGCAACCCCATTGCCTTGTCGAGGCCGTGAACCGCGTATGGCGCGTAGATGTCGCGGATTGTATAGCCCTGTTTCCGAACCTCGCGGGTGACCGAAAGAATGTCGCTCTCGTCCTGAAAGATGCCAACCATGACGCGGCCGCTCATTGGTGATTTCCCCCTTTCGAGCGCTCATGCGCCGCGGCTCCCTTCACCTCCGCCATTGCGATCACAGGCAGGACGCGACAGAAGATGAGGAAACACGTAAAGAAGAGACCGAAGGTTCCCAGCAGTGTCGCGACTTCGAAAACGGTGGGACGATAGCTCGCCCAGTTTGACGGAAGAAAGTCGCGGTGCAAACTGGTCACGATGATCACGAACCGCTCGAACCACATGCCGACGTTGATCAGCAGGCTGACGGCGAACACAAGCACGACGTTCATGCGCACGCGGCGGAACCACAACACCTGCGGGACGATCACGTTGCAGGTCACCATCGTCCAGTAAGCCCAGGCGAATGGACCGGCCGCGCGGTTGAGGAAGACAAATTGCTCGTATGGATTGCCTGAATACTGAGCCGTGAAGAACTCAGTGCCATACGCCAGAGCGACGATGCTGCTGGTGAGGATGACGAGTTTGCACATCACATCGATGTGGCGCAAGGTGATGTAATTCTCGAGGTTCATCACCTTGCGGGCGACAATCATCAGTGTGAGAACCATCGCCATCCCCGAGAAAATCGCGCCGGCGACGAAATAGGGAGGGAATATCGTGGCGTGCCAGCCGGGAATCACCGCGGTGGCGAAATCCCAGCTCACGATGGTGTGCACCGACACGACGAGCGGCGTAGCCAGGCCGGCAAGGAGCAGGTAGACGGTCTCATACCGCTGCCAGGTCCGGTACGACCCATCCCAGCCGAGGCTGAACATATCGAACAGGCGGCGCCGGATTCCAGCGCGCGCCCGGTCGCGGATGGTGGCGAGATCGGGAATCAGGCCGAGGTACCAGAACGTAAGCGAAATGATGAAGTAGGTCGAGATGGCAAAGGCGTCCCACGCGAGCGGCGAGCGAAAATTGATCCACAGCGGTCCGCGGAAGTTCGGATAAGGAAAAGCCCAAAACGCCATCCACGGCCGGCCCATGTGGATCAGCGGGAAGATGCCGGCACACATCACTGCAAACAACGTCATTGCCTCGGCCGAGCGGTTGACGGAAGTTCGCCAGCGTTGCCGGAAGAGGAACAGGATGGCTGAGATCAATGTGCCGGCGTGGCCGATACCGATCCAGAAGACGAAGTTCGTAATGTCGAACGCCCAGCCCACCGTATTGTTCAATCCCCACGTTCCGATGCCCGTGGCGACCTGGTAGGAGACAGCCGCGACGCCTCCCGCCAGCAGGGAAAGTGACACGAGAAGACCGGCCCACCAGAGGGCGCCGGGGCGCCTCAGCATCGCAGCGCAGATGTCGCCGGTGATCTGGCCGGGACTTCTATCGCCCTGGATCAGCGGCGGCCGCGGGACAGCCTGAACTTCAGCCATGACGTCCCTCCCCCTTGCCCGGCTCATGGTGCCGGACAATCTTCAGATAGCCCACGGAGGGGCGAACATTCAGTTCTTCGAGCACGCGATAAGTCCGCTTGCTCTTCATCCGTTCGGTGACCTTGCTCTTCGGATCGTTCAGATCGCCGAACAGGATTGCCTTGGCCGAGCACGACTGCTGGCAGGCGGTCTGGATCTCGCCATCCCGTAAAGCGCGGTTCTGGCGTTTCGCCTCGGCCCTTGCGTCCTGGATGCGCTGTACACAGAAGCTGCACTTCTCCATGACTCCGCGCGACCGGACGGTGACATCCGGGTTGAGCGCCAGGTTCGCCAAACGATCCTCCCGCGAATACTCAAACCAGTTGAAGCGGCGAGTTTTGAACGGGCAGTTATTTGCGCAATACCGGGTGCCGACGCAGCGGTTGTAGATCTGCTGACTGAGTCCTTCCGCGCTGTGCACGGTGGCGAGCACCGGGCAAACGGTCTCGCAGGGGGCGTGTTCGCAATGCTGGCACATCATCGGCTGGTGCGCCACTTCGACGTCGTCCGGCGGTCCCGAGTAGTAGCGGTCGATACGGATCCAGTGCATTTCGCGGTTGCGCAGCACCTCGTCCTTACCGGTGACCGGGACATTGTTCTCCACCTGGCAGGCAATCACACAGGCCGAGCAGCCCGTGCACGCGTTCAGGTCGATGGCCATGGCCCAGCGATGACCGGTGAACGGATGATCGTCGGGCCAAAGATCCGTCTCGGACGGCGTATGCGCACCTTCATGCTTCGCCTCGCCGGAGTGGAGCGCCCCAAGAGTGGTCTCCTGGACAATCGGGCGCGGGCCCCCACCCGGATCGAGATGTTTCGGCACCGTGAGGCTGTGGTGATCCTGCGTGACGGCTAACAGTTGGCGCTTGCCGGCCGATGTCACTTTCACGTCCCCGGGCCAGTACTGAACGGCGCCGTTCTCCCAGCCGATGAGGGGAGCGGCATTGACGCCGACTTTTCCGTTCGGGCCCAGGGTGGGCCGCCGTTCAAGCCACTTGGGCCCTGCGCCGGCGAATCGCGCGGAGACCGAGCGCCCGTAGCCCAGTGCCACGGCGACAACCTGCTCGTGCTGTCCCGGCTGGATGAGAACCGGCAATTCAATCGCGGTTCCTGAAGCTTCGAGTCTGACAACGTCCCCGTTCTTGAGGGACAGCCGCTCCGCCGTTGCGGGAGCGAGGCTGGCATAGTTGTCCCACACCGCTTTTGTCACGGGATCGGGAAGTTCCTGCAGCCACGGGTTGTACGCGTGCCGCCCGTCCGGCATGGCGACGTTGGCGTAAAGCACGAGAGCGAGCCCGTTGCCGGACGGCGGGACGACGTCGATAGGCTTGACCACGCTCAGGTCGAACGGCTTCAGCGTTGGGGACTGTGGCTTCACCAGCGCGAAACCCACTTCCACGGACTTCTTCCAGAAAACGTCGAAGGACTGCTGGCGCTCCTGCCGCGGATATACGCGCTCCTTCCAGAAACCCTTGACCAATTCGTAGGCTGGAGCGTCGACGCCGGACCAGCGGGCGAAACTCTCGATGGCCGGCCGCGCCTGGCCGAGTGGACGGATCGCAGGCTGGCTGATGGCGGCTACGCCGGCGACGGGCTCGGAATCGCCCCAGGTTTCGAGCGGATCGCGCGCTGGGCAGAGATAGCGCGCCAGAGACGAAGTTTCATCCAGATGCGGCGCCAAGCTCACGAGCAGCGGAACGCGGGCCAGAGACCGCGCAAGTTCCTCGCCGCCGGGCAAGTCCGCCACCGGATTCAAGCCATGAATGAACAGTGCCGCCACGCCGCCGGCCTTGATCTCGTCCACAAGGGCCATCAGCTCGCGGTCATTTCCCTGTTTCTGGTTTGATGGCGCATCGACGTCCAACGTGGAGCCGTAGTTGCCGAGTAAGTGGTTGACAAGGTTGCAGAGCACCTGCGCGTCCGTACTGGCAAGTCCGCACACCACCAGGCTCCGGCCGCGCGCGTTCCACAAGCGTGTTGCCAGATCGTCCATGACGTCTTCCGGCGCCGGAGACCGTGATCCTGCGCCTGGCAAGACGGCCGATCCGGCTTTCCGCGCGATTCTCACGGCCAGATGCTCAAGCGCGGCTGGGATTTCCGCCGGGGCTAGTTTGATCCTGCGATCCGCCTTCGTCCCCGTCAACGACATTCGCGACTCGAACTGAATGTGCCAGGACGACCGGGCAGGCTGTGCATCCACGTCACGCGCCGCGCTGTACGCCGCCGTGAACTCCACGGGAGAGATCCACGTGCCTAGGAAGTCCGCGTCGAAGCTCGCGATGACCGCGGCCTTCGTGAAGAGATAGCGAGGCAGCACTCTGGCCCCGTGGGTCCGGAGGTGAGCGTCGAGAATGGGAGAAGCCGAAAGGACGTCGTAGACGACATGGCGTGCGTCCTGGAAACTAGCCAGGAACGTGCTTATCTGCGAGGACAACGCCGGACCGGTGATGGTCTGCGTCAGGACGCGGACTGCCCGTCTCTGTTTGCGAAAGGAGTCGAGAGCACGAGAGATTTCCGCATCCACCTCCCGCCACGGAGCGCTCCTGCCTCGGGCCATCGCCTGTTGCAAGCGCAGGCTGTCGTACAAGCCCAGAAGCGAGGCTTGCCCGACAGCACAGAGTCCTCCTTTTGAGACGGGGTGCTCTGGGTTTCCCTCCAGCTTGATGGGACGGCCATCGCGGCACTTGGAAAGCACTCCGCAAGATGCGCTGCATCCGCCGCAGACGGCAGCGTAATAGTAAGGACGCCCCGGCGTGATGCCCTCCGGCTGACGCAGCATCGGGATCACCCGCTCCACTGGCGCACGCCCGCATCCGGTGAGTGCAGCTCCGGCAAATGCAAAGCCGGCGGCTCGCAAGAAGTCCCGGCGGCCTGGTTCGGAGAGATCACGCAAAGGCGTATCGACAAACTCGACCGCCGCCCGCTCGCCGGAGGGGCCGCCTTGCTCGTACTCTTCGAGGCTCTTCCAATACGTCTTATTGTCGGCACTCACGGTGGCAGCTCCTCAGTAGTGACAGGTGGAACAGTCGATCGAAGCGAACAACTTCTTCCCGCCCACACCATTTCGGGTGGCTTCACGGTGGCAGTTGACGCACCAGCCCATGCTGAGGTCGGGAACCTGTCTCAATCTCTCCATCGTTTCAACGGGTCCGTGGCAGGTCTGGCACGCCACACCGGCGTTGACGTGGGCGCGGTGGTCGAAGTACACAAAATCGGGCAGCTTATACACGCGGGTCCAGGCGATGGGTTGCGGCGTGCGCGCGGGATCGGGCTTCCGATTGGCATCGAGCGCAAGGGCATCGTAAATCTTCCGCAGCTCAGGCGAAACGATTGTCCGGGGTTTTCGATTCTCCTTGGTGGCCAGCTCCTCTTCACTGCGCACGGCGCCAAACGAGGCAGTTACCATCGTGTGACAGTTCATGCAGACCGCGGCCGGAGGAACGCCGGCGTGGCGGCTCTTCTCCGCGTTGAAGTGGCAGTAAAGGCACTGCACCTGAAGCTCGCCGGCGTGCAACCGGTGCGAATAGGCGACAGGTTGGACCGGCTCGTAGTCCTGCTGGTTTCCCGGAAGGTGGACAGGTCGGGCCACCGTCAACAGGTAGAGTGCGCTGAAGAACAACCCGGTAGCAAGGACGATGGTGAGGAGTCGGCTATTCATCAGTGCAACCTGCGCTCACTTTCTGTTCGCGGCGGCGGCCAGCGGCACGGCGCCGCTCCGATGCGGGGCGGATTCCGGCATGTACTTCAACACCCAGGCCATCGACAGAGCGAACAGAGCCAGAAAGACAAACACGATGAAACCAATCGCATAACCGCGCTTGCCCAGATCGGCCACCGCGAAGGCCATTACTGGTGGAATCGCGAATCCGCCAAATGCGCCCAGCCCTCCCACCCAGCCCGATGCTCCGCCGACAGCCTGAGGCACGGCTTGCGGAACGATCTTGAATACGCCCGCGTTTGAAACACCCATGCCGAACGCCAGGAGCACGATACCGGGAATGGCCAGCTCGTACTGCGCGGCGTTCACCACCACGAGCGCTCCGATTATCGTGATGAGCAGCGCCAGAATGGTCGTGTTCTCGCCGCCCTCCCGAAGCCGGTCCGAGAGAACGCCGCCGATCACTCGAATAAGAGAGGTGAGTATCGAGAACAGGGCGGTAAGAAAACCCGCCGCCACCACGCTAAGCCCGAAGAACCCGGTCCAATACGTTGGCAACCAAGCGGTCAAGGCGACGAACCCGCCGAATGTCGTGAAGTAGATCGAAACTAGAGCCCACGTTTTCCAAGTTCGTGCGGATACTTTGAGGCTATCTTTCAGATTGCCCGCTGGAAATAGTTCCTGTCCGTATTCGCTCGCAAGGCGGCGCGCCTCCTCGGGCGTTGAACCCAGCTCCCGCAACTGAAAGTAGGCGGAATTCCTGCCTACGATGAAATACAAGACCAACCCGGTAGCAAGCAGCGCCAGCCACACCATGTATGAGCCGGCAAGTCCGAGTGTGGTCAGAGCAACAGGGATGAGGAATGAGAACAAGCCCGGCGCCAGATTCCCGACTCCGCCGAAGATCGCGAGAGCGACACCCTGCCGTTGTCGCGGAAACCAGTAGGCCACCTGCCCAATCCCGACTGAAAATGTGGCGATACCGCATCCACAAAGTAGGGCCAGAATCAGCAGAACGGGATACATCCCGGGAGTCATCTGCTGCGGATAGTAGAGCGAGACAACTGCGGTCAGTCCCGTCATTCCCGCAACGCCAAGGCCGAGCAGCGTCAGGAACGGTTTTCGTCCGCCGTTAATGTCAACCCAGGCAGAGAAAGGAATGCGGAGCAACGATCCCGAGAGCGCCGGCATGGCAACGAGGAATCCCACCGCAATGGGACTCAAGTTCATCGCCTCCTGAAAACGCTTTGCGGTAGGACCGAACAATGCCACAGCGGCAAAGCCGATGAAAAAGCCGAGAGTGGCTCCCGACAACCCCTGCGCTGGTGACCCTTTCAGAGTGCGCATCGCCACTATATCCTCCTTTAGATGCCGGCCGGTCCGCGATACCACCGGACCACTTGAGGTTTGCGCCACAAATATGGATTTGGAATCACCAACACGTGAACCAGGCGCGTGAATGGAAACAGCAAGATCAGTAAATAGGCGTTGACTATGTGCAACTTCACCAACCACGGCATGGGAGTTATATAACCGATATCCGGATTAAGCCTGACAAGCGACCAGAGATATGGCGTGGCGCTGATCGAGAACCATGACGATCCCCACGGGTAAAAGAGCGCTACGGCGACTCCCGTAATGGCCTGGAGCACGAGCAGCGCGAACAGTAACCAATCCACCGGGCTCGTAACGATCTTGAGCTTGCTTACGGTGAACCGGCGGACGATGGCGGCGCTCAGGCCGAGTATTGTCAGAATTCCGAAGATCAGCGCGGCAGCCTCGAGAATGTAAAGCCGGAGCGGGTGGCTGTTCCAGAGCAAGATTCCGCGTGGCACCAGGAAGGCTACGATGTGGCCTGCGAGCACTACCAGAATCCCGTAGTGGAGCGGCACCAGCGCCCAGAAATGCTGGCGATTCTCGAGGAATTGCGACGAGAGACTCGAATAAGTGAACGTCCGCGACCGGTAACGCCGGATGGTCGCCAGAAAGAAGGTGAAGAACGCGATGTAAGGCAGGACGTTGAACAGGAGCTGATCGAGATAATGGGTTGTGGTATTCATCAGCTATCCCCTTTTGCTGGTCCACACTCTGTCCCGTCGCCGGCGAGCAGCAGGATTAGCGCGGACAGAAGATCCGCGAACGGATTACTCTCCGGTACGGCCCTTCGAAGCTTCTCGAGGGCGGGCAGCAGAAATCTGGCGCGGAAGTGCGCTGCTTCTTCTTCCGGCATGCGCGCCAGCAACGGTAAGACGGAGAGAAGACTGTCGGGAAGTTCATCACGGTCAGGCACCTTGTGCCGCCGCATTTCTTGGCGCAGCTTCACAAGGAACTCGCCGCGCGCGTAATCCTCTCCGAAGAGGTGCCAGCCGATTTCCAGACAAGCGTCCGGATTCAGATCGAACGTCTGAACGTACAGTTCTTCCATCTGCTGAAGGCTGCGGGCAGAGACGGCGGTCGCGAACTTCCCGAGCAGATTCGCAACTCGCTCGTCCGTGCGCGGAAGGGTCTCCATCACCTCCGCGAGCCGTTGCTGATAGCCCGCGGCCGGGTACTCGAGTAGCTCCGCGATAAGGCCGGTGGCAGGGGCTACCGATGTCATCACAACCCCCTCGTCGGGCCGGTGAGGAACCCGAAGCCAGCGCTCTGCTGATGCTCACGCGGGTCGGCCATCATCTCGATGGCCTCCTCGCGATGCATGGGCGGAATGACGAAACGGTCTTCGAACGTGCAGAGGGACGTCAGCCGGTAAATGGCCTCAGCTTCCTCTTTCGAGCAGTCTGCTTCGCGCAGCATGCGCTCAGACACCGCATCCTCCACGTCGCCCACGGTCATGGCACGCCGGTACCAGCGCACGGCTTTCTGCTTGCGCAGAGCGTAGCGGACCATTCCCTCGTGGCCGGCACCGAAGAGGTTGGCCAGGAATTTCATGGGAACGCGCGCGTCATCGATGTCGTGAAACAAGTCGTCACTCACATTCTTCACGGCGCCGTCCTCGCGGCTCGACATCACCGGAGCCATGGGCGGAACGTAGAACAACATGGGCAGTGTCCGGAATTCAATGTGCGGCGGCAATGCGATCTTCCAGACTTTGACGAACTGATAGACAGGCGATTTCTGCGCAGACTCGATGACGGAGTCGTGAATGCCGCTGGCGCGAGCGGCCGCAATCACCTCGGGATCGTTCGGGTCGAGGACCAGCGACCGCTGCGCCTCCACCAATTCGTCGGGAGGGCGTGTAGCCACCTCCTCAATCCGGCTTGCATCGTAAAGGAGTACGCCCAGGTAGCGGATGCGTCCGACGCAGGAGTGGAAGCAGGCCGGCGCCTGCCCAGTTTCAAGACGCGGATAGCAGAGGATGCACTTCTCGGATTTCCCGGTGGACCAGTTGAAGAACGTCTTTTTATAAGGACAGGCCGAAATGCAGTTGCGCCAGGCGCGGCAACGGTTCTGATCGAGCAGCACGATGCCGTCCTCGCCCCGTTTGTAAAGCGCACCCGAGGGACACGACGCGACACACGAAGGATTCAGGCAATGGTTGCAAATGCGCGGAAAGTAAAAGAACACCAGCCGCTCGACAGCGAACAACTGTTCCTTCTGCTGCTCGGTCAGCCCGGCGAGGTTTGAATCGTGCTCCGCGTAAACCGGGGACCCGCCCAAGTCGTCATCCCAGTTCGGACCGGCTTTGACATTGATTAACTCACCCGTGACTGCGGAGATCGGAACAGCGACAGGTTGGTCCGGACCTTCAGGCGCATTAAAGAGGTGCTGGTAATCATAGGTCCATGGCTCGTAGTAATCGTCCATGGTCGGCATGTTGGGATGATGGAAAATGTTGACAACGGTCTTTGACTTGCTCGTGGACTTCAGCCGAAGTTTGCCGTCCACGCACTCCCAGCCGCCCCGGTATTTCTCCTGGTCCTCCCAGGCGGTGGGGAATCCGGTACCGGGCTTGGTCTCGACATTGTTCCACCACATGTACTCGGCGCCCTTGCGGTCCGTCCAGATGTTCTTGCAGGCGATACTGCACGTGTGGCAACCGATGCACTTGTCCAGGTGGAACACCATCGACACTTGAGATCGCACGTTCATAGCAGGTTCTCCTCTACCACTTCAGGTCGGGCAGGCGGCGCACGAGAATGTGAGTGTCGCGGTTGCACCCGGTGGGGCCCCAGTAGTTGAAGTGGTACGTGAATTGGCCGTAACCTCCGACCATCAGGTTCGGCTTGAGACGCACACGCGTGAGGCTGTTGTGGCCGCCGGCACGCCTGTAGTTTCTGAGGGGCGATTTCGGAACCGAGTATGTGCGTTCCGGCGAATGGTACTGGATGCAGATCCCTCGGGGGATGCGGGCGCTGACGGCCGCACGTGTCACAACCACGCCGTGGTCGTTGTGGACCTCCACCCAGTCGTTGTCGACGATGCCGAGGTCCGACGCGTCGTGGTCATTGATCCAGAATGGCTCGACGCCTCGCGAGAGCGTAGTCATACGCTGGTTGTCGCCGTAGGTGGAATGAATGTGCCATTTGCCGTGCGGCGTCAGGTAATTCAGCATCAACGTCTTGCCTGCTTCCTTGGTGAAACGCAGGTCGGAGTAGTCTTTCGCCGAGGGCTTGGGCTTGAACGTGGGAAGGTGCTCGCCGAACTGAATGTAGCCGGGATGATCGAGGTAGATGTGCTGCCGTCCGGTGAGGGTGCGCCATGGGACCAGCGCTTCCACGTTATAGGTGAATGGCGAGTAAGCGCGCCCATTCTCAACCAGCCCCGACCACATCGGACTGTTCAGCAGGCGCTGAATCCGGGATTGCAGTTCCTTGTAACTGATCCGGACTGCGCGGTTCTTCTCCGCCAGATGAACGAGCGGAACACCAGTCCGTTCCTCCATTCCCCGATACGACCGGTAGGCCAGCTCGCCGTTCGTCACCGAGGCGAATCGCAGGATCATGTTGCACACGCTCTCGTCTTCGTAGAGCGACGGATAGCTCTTGCCATCCCAATCCACACGCGGCAGCGTGAGCAGCGCCTCATCGTAGAGGTCATCTACCTTGTAGTGCGTTCCGTGCGCGCCCAGGCCGTTCGCGCGCACCATCGGGCCGAACGAGATGAATTGGTTGTAGAGGTTCTTGTAGTCCCTTCTCACGACCCGCAGCCCAGGCATCGTCTTGCCGGGAATCGCCTCGACTTCTCCCCTCATCCAGTCCCGGATCGCCGGTTGGGCGATTTCGGCGGGGGTGTCGTGAGCGAGCGGTGTCGCTACGAGGTCTGCTACCGGCTCCGGGAAATGCTTCGCCGCAAGCTCGGAGAATTTCTTCGAGATGGTGCGGAAGATCTGCCAGTCGCTCTTCGCCTCCCAGCACGGCGGCACCGCCGCCGACAGAGGGTGAATGAAGCTGTGCATGTCAGTGGAATTCAGATCCGCCTTCTCATACCACGTAGCGGCCGGCAGGACCAGATCCGAGTACAGCGCCGACGTGTCCATCCGGAAATTCAGATCGACGACGAGGTCCATCTTGCCCTGCGGCGCCTGCTTATGGAACTCGACATCGTGCACGAAGCCTTCGGCCATCTCCTCGGCGATCGCGTTGTCGTGGGTGCCAAGGTAGTGCCGAAGAAAATACTCATGGCCCTTCGCGCTCGCCATCAGCGCGTTGCCCCGCCAGATGAACCATACGCGTGGCCAGTTCTCCGGCGCGTCGGGTTCCTCCGCCGAGAACCGCAGCTTGCGGTTCTTCAGCTCGTCCACGGCGTATCTCACCACGTCGTCATCCGTCTTGGCGCCCGCCGCCTGTGCGTCCCGCACCACCTCGAGCGGGCTGCGATCGAACTGCGGATAGAATGGCAGCCACCCATTGCGTACCGCTTGCACATTCACGTCGGCGGTGTGCGTGCCCGTTATGCCCCGCATCAGCGGGTTTTGTGGCATGGTGTGGTAATCGGCGTAGTCGCGCTCATAACGCCACTGGTCGGTGTGCATGTAGTGCCAGGTAGGCGCGTTCTGGAGCCGCGAGGCAGGGTACCAATCCTTGCCGAACGCGATCGCCGACCAGGACTCTCCCGGCGCCAGTTTCTCCTGCCCGACGTAGTGCGCCAAGCCGCCACCGTTTACTCCCACGCAGCCGCACAGCATGAGGGCGTTGATGGCCGACCGATACATCAGGTTGTTGTGGTACCAGTGGTTCACGCCCGCGCCAATGATCACGGTGCACTTGCCGCCGGTGAGGCGAGCCGTTTCGCCCCACTCCCGGGCGAAGCGGATCAGGGTATCGCGGCTCATGCCCGTGTACTTCTCCTGCCACGCCGGCGTGTAGGGCGCGTTCTCGTCGTCGTATCCGGCCGGATACTCGCCGCTCAGGCCGCGTGGCACCCCGTACTGCGCCATCATCAGGTCATACACGGTCGTCACTGTGACGCTCTTCCCGGCCGCGGTCTCGAGGCGTTTCGCCGGGACGCCCCGACGCAGTGAAGTCCCGGCGCCGAAATCATCGAAACGTACGTCGACCACCTGATCGTGCTGCTCCAGGAAGGTCAACACCGGGTCAATGCCGCTCCCCGTCAGCCCGTCCTTGAGCGCAAGGTTCCACTTGCCCTTCTCCTTCGCCCAGCGGTATCCGCTGCTGCCCATCGGCATCTTCGGTTTTGACTCCGCGGCGTCCCACATCAGGAACTGCCAGTCGCCGTTCTCCACCCCGGCGTACTCCGCAAGCCGATTCGCGCGCAGCAGTTGCCCAGCCTCGAATACTCCCTCGCGGTCGACCAGTTCCACCAGGTAGGTGCAATCCGTGTACTTCTTCACGTAGTCATGGAAGTACGGAACTTTCTGCTCGTGGTGGCACTCCTTGAGAATCACGTGGCCCGCCGCCATCCACCACGCGCCGTCCTGTCCGGCGTGAATGGGGATGTACTCGTCGGCATACTTGGCCACCTGGTTAAAATCCGGGGCGAACACCCACATCTTTGATCCGTTGTGGCGCGCCTCTGCCGCGAAGTGGCAGTCCGGCGTGCGGGTCATGTTCAGGTTGGAACCCGTGACGGCGAGAAGCTTGGCGTTGTACCAGTCCGCTGATTCCTGGACGTCGGTTTGCTCACCCCACACCTCAGGAGAGGCCGGTGGCAGATCACAGTACCAGTCATAGAACGACAGCGAGACTCCGCCCATCAGTTGCAGCATCCTCGCACCCGAGGCGTAGCTGATCATCGACATCGCGGGAATCGGCGAGAACCCCGCAATCCGGTCCGGGCCGTACTTCTGAATGGTGTGGATGCAACTGGCCGAGATCAGTTCGACCGCGGTGTCCCAGTCCAGCCGCCGGAAGCCGCCCTTGCCGCGGGCCTTCTGCCACCGCCCGCGCTTCTCCGGGTCGTTGACCAGAGACCTCCATGCCTCGACCGGATCGGCATGCTCGGCCCGTGCGCTCCGCCAGAGATCCAGCAGCGCTCCCCGCACGTAAGGATGCTTCACGCGCAGAGGACTGTAGAGATACCAGGAGAAGGAGATGCCTCGCTGGCAGCCGCGCGGTTCGTAAGGCGGCAGCCCGCTTTCCAGGCTGGGGTAGTCCAGCCCCTGCATCTCCCATGTGACAATCCCGTCCTTCACGTAGATCTGCCATGTGCATCCGCCGGTGCAGTTGACGCCGTGCGTGCTACGGATGATCTTGTCGTGCTGCCAGCGGTTCCTATAGAACTGCTCCCAACTCCGCAGCTTCGGATCGGTCTCGTCCTTAATCCACGTCAATGGTCCATGGGTCGTCATTCTTCACCTCGATGGGTGCTGGCTAGCACGAGTGCCTTGCGAACCGAACGAAAACGTTCCTTCCATGCCTGCTCGAACAGCACGAGGGCCAGCGCCGCACCGCCCAACCCGATCAGGAAGAACGTCAGCGGTGCGGGTGAGGCGTCCTCGCCCCCCTTGCGCGCTTCGTCCTCGAGGAACGCAATCAATGGCAGAATCTCCTCCGGCCTGAGCGCGCGCCGCTTAAAGACCGAGACCATGGTCGGCGTCGCAGGAGCCGTAAGCCAAGCGGCCAGATTTTTGCGTCCCTGCAGCCGCTCGAACACCCGCGTCAGATCGGGCCCGAGCCGCCCTCCGCTCAGTCCGCCGACATCACGCGCGGTGTGGCACGAAATACACGGAGGTCCGCCGTTGGCGAGCCGGTTGACACCGCTGAACATCAGGCGCCCCCGGTCGATCTCTGAGGGAGTGAACGGCCGGTCCGTGATTTGCAGGCCCATAAACTGCGATTTCTTGAGCTTCGATTCCGCCTCGATCAGCGCCAGCAGCGCTTCAGCCCGGGAGGCGTTCATGCCATTGATCGTCGGCATCACGACGTCCCTCGCCTCTTGCCGCAGTTTCAAGGCATAGGGGTCGCCGCTGTCCATCAACGCCTGGGGGTTCTGCACGAATCGCGCCAGCCATTCCCGATCCTTGCGTGCGAGGACGCCCTTGAGGTCCGGCCCGGTGAGCCGTCCTCCACCGATCGTGTGACAACTCGTACAGTTCTCGCGGAAGAAATCCGCAGCCTCCTGGGCCGTCAGCGGCGCCGCGACGACGCACGCGGCCAGCCACAGCAAACTGGCCGGTGTCCCGAGCCTTCTTCCCGGCGACCAATTGTTTCCTGAGTTCATTTCGACCTCTGCTTGAATGACTTCGGGGGGCGCTGAAGCGTCACGGACATACCTCGTTCGCCGTTCCGCCGGACCAGGTCCGCCAGCGTCGTCTTCTCCAGAAAGCCGAGAAAGCTTTCCTTCACCCGGCGCCATTCCTCGTGCGCGCCGCAGTGGTCCAGGTCCGAGCACTCCCTTGTGCCGCCGAGGAAGCACCGGCACTCAGGCCGCTGGCGGTCAAACAGTTTCACGACTTCACTCAGCCGGATATCAGCCGCCTTGCGACGCAGGCGGTAGCCGCCACCGCTTCCTCGCGTTGCATCGATGATTCCCGCGTTGCCCAGCACCCACAGCACCTTGGAAAGATAGTTCGAGGGAATTCCCGCAGACCGGGCGAGGTCCTTGCCCAGAATCACCTTGCCTTCTTCCAGCGAGGCCATCTCGCTGAGCGCCCTCAATGCGTGTTCTGCGGTTGTCGAGAGCATTGTCTACTTCTTCATGTACAAGTATACAATTAGCTCAGACACTGTCAAGAGAAAATTCTATTTTTCTCTTTTTAGCTCTCTCGGGAGCTACTTGGGGCCGGCGCTCCGCTTTCTTTTTGGCTGCCGTCTGCCTGGCGCGGGGCCCGGGCGATCCGCAATCTCCGCAAGGGTAGTGGACTCCAGAAAGCGCAGGATGGAGGTCTTGGTGTCCCGCCAAGCCTGATGGGCGGGACAAGCATTCTCATCCGAACATACCTGGTTGTACCCGAGCAGACACGCTGGTTTAAGGAAACCCTTGTCGAACAAAGCCACCGCCGCCGCCAGAGACATTTCCTCCGGCCGGCGGGCGAGGCGGTATCCTCCACCAGTACCCCTCGAAGCCCTGATGATCCCCGCTCCGCCTAGAGTGACCAGGATCTTTGAGAGGTAGTTCTGGGGGATTCCCGTCTTCTTCGCCAAGTCCCTGCCGAGAACAGTCTCGTTCTCTTTCAGCGTGGCGAGGTGTGCAAGGGCCCGAAGCGCGTATTGTGACGTTGCGGACAGCATTCTTCCTCAGACCATCTTCCCAGAGCGAGCAAAGTATACTCAATGGACGCCGGAGGTTGGATCAACCGGTTTTGCGGCATCGTAGCCGCGACCTTACCATCCGGCCGAAGGCTCGTCAGCAAAACGTGCCGAAGAGTGAATCCACAATGCAGAGATACGTCCCTTTGTTGCTCGTTCCCGCAATCCTGTTTTCGCAGGAGAACTTCGGTGTGTTGCCCGAAGGCTCCGGACTGGCGGCCAAGTATCGAGGCGACAGCGGGATCGAGCGCGACCCCGCTGTCGTCTTCATGGAGAACTTCCGAAGTGGAACTCTGGCCGACCTGGCAGCCAGATGGACGGATATAAGCAACCGGAACGGCAAGGTTTTGGCATTCGCGGAGGACGTGCCGACGGGAAGTGCAAGCCGCTGGTCGCTTCGTATGACTGCCACGCGCAACGTCGATTCGGGCGGCCACCTGTATCGCACTTTTCAACCCGGCTACGACCGGCTTTTTCTGCGCTTCTATGTCAAGTTTGCGCCGGATGCCGGCTTTAACCACCACTTCGTCAGCCTAGGCGGAGAGATCGATCCGGCAAAGTACGCAGTCGGACGCGCTGGACTCCGCCCGCTGAATCGTTGGAACACTGGCATCGAGCCGGCGGCTTCGAGCCAGCACGGCGATCACAACGCGATCGCTCCGCCCGGCGTCTGGAACTTCTATACTTACTGGCCCGAAATGAGGTCCTGGCAAAGCCCGGACGGCAAAGCGCTCGACGATAATGGAAAGGCGTTTTACGGCAACAGCTTCGAACCCAAGACCCCCACGCCTGTACCCCGCGGCCAATGGATCTCCGTGGAGATCATGGTGAAGATGAATTCTTCGCCGGATTCCTATGACGGCGAACAGGCCGTCTGGATCGATGGAAAACTACGGGGGCGTTTCGCGCGGGGCACAATGAGAGGGAAATGGGACCGGGCCCTGTTCCGCGTGGATCCCTTGGGCGAGCCCTTCGAGGGTTTTCGCTGGAGCGGTGACCTTAGAGCCAAGATCAACAAGCTCTGGCTCTCACACTACGTCAGCAGCGAGAGCGCCTTCCCGCGAACGGACAAGTACGCCGCCGAGCACCCGGGATTTGTGGTGAACACGCAGACCCAGACCGTGTGGTTCTCCTCCGTGGTGGCAGCCACGGAATACGTCGGGCCTCTCGGGCGGTTACCGGATTGATGATTGTCTGAACCGTCCTGGTGAGCCGCGATGGTGAGGTATTCCCAAGTCGGGCAAGACAGCCGGCCGATCCTGTATGCTGTCCCCTTGGCCGACTGAGGCCGGTCGCGCATTCGCGCAATCGTTTTGGAGATTTCCGATGACCCGGATTATTCTTTCTTTGATTCTGATCGCTTCCGGAACGTTCGCCGCTGAGCGCCGGGCGAAGAACGTGATCCTTTTCCTCGGGGACGCAGGGGGTATCCCGACCCTCCATGCGGCCAGCCTGTACAAGCACAATCATCCGCAGAAGTTGTTCCTGCAGAGCCTGCCGTACATTGCCTTGTCCGACACTTCGGCCGCAGACGCCTGGGTGACGGATTCGGCGGCGGGCATGTCGGCAATCGTGACCGGGCAGAAGACCAACAACGGCGTGATTTCGCAATCCGCGGCCGCCGTTCGCGGCAAGCAGGACGGCGAGATGCTCCAGACGATCCTGGAACACGCGGAGCAGCGAGGGCTCTCCACCGGCGTGCTAACGAACATGGTCATCACGGACGCGACCGCCGCGGCGTGTTATGCGCACTCGAACGACCGGTCCCGCGCGGGCGAGATTTTCGCCCAAGTGCTTCACCCGCGGTTCGGGGACGGTGTAGATGTCCTGATCGGCGCGGGGCGCGATCGCGTGATCGAGTCCACGGCGAAGCTGGGAATACAGATCGAGTCCGCGCTTCGCGAGGAGGGCATTGCCTTTCGCGATTCGCTAGCCGCGATTTCGGACCAGGACCGCCGCGTGGCCGCACTCTTTAACACGCACGATTTCGACGTCTCCGACGCGGTCCGGCGAGCCATTCGCATTCTTTCCAAGAACCGCAAAGGGTATTTCCTGATGGTCGAGTGGGACGCGCACACGGACAACCTTCGCAGGGGACTTGAGCAAGTGATCCAATTGGACGCAGCCATCGGCGAAACCGCCTCGATGACAGACCCGGACACGCTCATTCTGTTCACGGCGGATCACTCCTTCGACCTGCGCGTACGCGGGGGCAAGCCGGGCCAGCCGATCCTGCCCGAAGAGGGCGCCGGAGCGGCAGCGAAGGCTCGGCCGACGATCCGGGTGGACGATGGCCACACGGGAGAGCAGGTGCTGGTGGCAGCGCAGGGTCCGGGGGCCGAGCGGGTGCACGGCTTTTTGACAAACGTGGATCTGTTCCACATCATGATGGCCGCCTACGGCTGGGACAAGACCGGCGCGCCTAGTGGCGGCCGGGCGGCTCGATAGCCGCCGAGCCCTCACAGTCCAGGCCCTGTGTGCGGGGGCGGTAGTCACCCCACTGCACCTTCGTTTTTCTTCAGTTAGTAGCGGACGACCTTCTCAATGGCCCTGTCCAGGTCATCCACCGACGGAAGGACCGCGTGTTCGAGGTTTGCCGCGGATGGAACGAAGGAATCCTGAGCCGCCTCTGGGGTCTTGGCGTGAACGCGACTGCGTGAGCTCGTGGGGAACAATCGCCCCGGTTGAGGTGAATCAGATCGCCCTGCATGTTACGTTCCGCGTGATCGGAGTCACTGAAGCGAAGAGCAAGCCGCTCTAGGATGAGTTCAGGAGGCAGAAATGCAGGGAATTCAGGATGCTACAGTTTCGGAGATTGCGGCCAGTTCGCTGGCCGCGGTGCGCGTTTTCGAGCGGTTGGGAATCGATTACTGTTGTGGCGGCAAGCGCCCGCTGGCGGATGTGTGCCGGGAGACAGGGCGCGACCTTCCTTCGGTCCTGAGCGATCTCAAGTCGGCAATGAGCGCGACCCAGGGTCCGGCTCGCGATTGGGCCACGGCGCTGCTGCGAGAGCTTATCGGACACATCGTCGGCACCCATCACGAGTACTTGAAGCGCGAACTAGCCCCGATCGGCGCACGTCTTGACAAGGTCTACCGGGTCTACAACGAGAGATACGGTCCCACACTTACCGCGCTTCCAGAGGTCTTCAACGCGCTACGGTCTGAACTGGAGATGCACATGCGCAAAGAAGAGATGGTCCTGTTTCCCGCGATCGCCTCCTATGAGTCGGCTGCTGTCGCCGGTTCACCTCTGCCGGGAACGCCCTTTGGCACCGTCAGTAATCCGATTCGAATGATGGAAGCAGAGCACGACAGCGCGGGAACAGCACTCGCGGACATCCGCGCCATAACAGCGAGCTACGCAATCCCCGAGTATGCCTGCGTTACGTACCGGTCCTTGATGGCGGGACTCCAGGAACTGGAGCAGGACTTGCACATGCACATCCACCTTGAAAACAACATCCTGTTTCCGCGCGCGATCGCAATGGAAAACGCCGGGCGTTGATCGCGCTTTGTGCCCGGAAGGCGCGTACCACGCTGCCAGGGAGTTGGGACCGGAAACCAGGCCCATCAGCGACGCCGGCCGTGGTGTATGCTCATACCATGGCGACGCGTTCACAATGATGAATCGCGTTGAAAAGTAAGGGGGAGACCGTGATGCGCCTGACGAGTCTATTGCTGACGACCATTCTTATGGTCCTGGTTCTGTCTTCTTGCACCGACAAGAGTGCGGTAGAGCTTTCGGAGAGAAGGCACGCCACAGTCTTCATGCAGGACGGCACGAAGGTGGCTGGCACCGTTGTGGCCAGCTCGGCGTCGGAGATCACTCTTGCCGGCGACGATAACATCACCCGAACCATCCCGATGAAGCAGGTGAGGTCGGTCGAGTACAGTGACGAACCGGTTGCAGAATCGCAAGCGCCGGCCAAGCGCGAGCCGGAACCGGCTTCGCCCGCGAGAAGATCGGCGCCCGCGCCCGGCCGCCAGAGCGCAGCTCCAGCGGCGCAATCCGCGCCCCGATCCAGAACTTACGAGCTCGCCGCTGGAACTGACATTCCGGTGCGAACCAATGAGACGATCGATTCCAGCACAGCGGCTGAGGGCCAGAGTTACGCCGCCGAGGTGTCACAAGACGTGCTGGACGCTTCCGGTACGGTGGCCATACCGCGCGGATCGCAGGCCCAGTTGGTTATCGTGTCCGCGTCGAGAGGCGGCCGTATTCGGGGCGCTTCCGATCTTGTGCTGAGCCTTGGGTCTGTCTCTGTGGGAGGACGGAACTACGCACCGGAGACCGCCAGCGTGCAGCAAAGCGGCAAAGCGGGGATCGGTGCAAATAAGCGTACGGCCACGTACACCGGCGGGGGCGCCGCGGTGGGTGCGATCATCGGAGCCATTGCCGGCGGCGGTAAGGGAGCAGCGATCGGAGCAGGCGCCGGAGCCGGAGCGGGAGCGCTCACGCAGATCCTGACCAAGGGCAAGGCCATCCGTGTGCCGGCCGAAAGCGTCCTGACCTTCAAGCTTGACCAGTCGCTTAGGATCCAGGCGGAATAATACACCATGGCAAGCCGGCTGAGCAGAGCAAGCGACGTGCTGCACTCTCTCGGGCTGTTATTTCTGGCCATCATTCCGGCTATAGGCTTCGCTCAGAACCCATTCAGCCTCAGCGAGAAGGACGAGATCGAGCTGGGCCGTCTGGCCGCCGGGGAAACCGAGAAGAGCGTCCTCCTCATCAACGATCCAGCCGTCGTCAAGTACATCGACGATCTCGGACAATCTTTGGTCCAGAAGTCGACTCGAAAAGAGATCGCTTATACCTTCAAAGTCGTTGATAGCCCGGAGATCAATGCGTTCGCGCTCCCGGGAGGCTTCATCTACGTCAACCGCGGATTGATCGAGGCGGCGGAGACGCAGGACGAATTGGCCGGCGTCCTGGCACACGAAATCGGGCACGTCGTTGCGCGCCATGGAGCGGACCAAGCTGTGCGCACCGGACTAGTCCAGACTGGGATGGGTGTTTTCGGTGGTCTGCTGGGGCGCGGAACGTCCTCGTCTCTGGGCAAGATCGCTGCCGAGATGGTCGCTACCGGCGTCTTCATGAAGTTCAGCCGCCAGGCCGAGCGCCAGGCTGACCGCCTCGGCGCTCGCATGGTCTACGACGCCAGTCTTCAGCCGCAGGGCATGGTGAGTTTCTTTAACAAGCTTGCCGGTCTGCAGAAGAGCCAGCCCAACGCAGTGCTGAAGTTCTTTTCATCGCACCCAAGCCCCGCCGAGCGCTCCAGCAACGTCTCCAACTTGATTGCCAGCTATCCCGCCAGTTCCAAACCGGACGGCGATAGTCCGGTTTTCCGCGATGTGAAGCAACGTCTGGCGGCCCTGCCTCGCCCCGAGGTTGAAGCGGCAAAGGCGGCGGCTGCCATTGCCGCCGCTGCCCAACCGCCCGCCGAGCCGGAAACGGACGTTCGTTCTCGAAACATGGTCCGCGACCGCGATGTCGCTGCCCGCTTCGCGCCCGTGTTTCACCAAGCCCTGGGACCCGCGCCGCGTTTTGACTACATCACTAATTTCGACTTCGACGGCGACTGGCGCGGCGATAACAACTGGAATAATGCCGAGAACCGCAGCTACCCCTTGAAGGCATACGTCTACTATGCCGTCTTTGAGACCCGCACTCACTTCTTTATTCACTACGCTGCTTTCCACCCTCGCGACTACAAGGGCGGCGAGAAGCGCGGCGCTTTGCTGAGCGAGGTGATGCGTATCGGAGTGGGTCTCGGCGGCCAGTACGATCCCACAGGCCGGTCGAACGAGGCAGTGATGGCCCACGAGAATGACCTCGAGGGAGCCCTCGTCGTCGCCGAGAAGGATGGCGAGGACTATACCAAAGCGCAGCTTACTCTCGTCGAAACGCTGGCCCACAACAATTACCTCAAGTACACGCCGCCTGGAAGTTCGCTTCCCGGCGATCCCATCATTGTGGTGGGTGTCCGACCCCGCTTATTTGTCGAATCCAAAGGGCACGGGATTGAGGCCTGGCGGGACGATGCCGACCAGCACAAGATGGCGGAGAATGGCTTTCTGGTTTATGTCTTCACCGCCGCGGCCGAGGATCCGGACGAGAAACCCGACCGGGCGGTAGGGTATGAGCTATTGCCGACTTACGAAAGCCTTTGGCCCCACGCACGCTCTGGCAAGAACGAAACCTGCGGTGAGGAGCATGACTACGGCGTTGTCTCCGCCAAGTTCGCCCAATGCAACGAAGACGTCTTGCGCCACATCCGGCTCGGCGTGATGGGTTCGGCCTTGAACGGTGTGGTGGGAGCGGCTAACATGTCCCGGCCGCCCTGGGGCTGGTTCGATGGACAGGATCGAGCCCGGCCGCTTGGTGAGTGGTTTCTGCAGCCCGCCGAAACGATCCGCCGCCGCTGGAATCTGCCGGAATCGTTCTCGACCACGTATACCTACCATCCCTTCCTCGGCCAGTTTCGTTGAGGACCGGGCCGCGAGCGCAAACCGCGGTTGAGCTTCGTGCCGGACAGACCAACCCGAAACCGGAACACCCGCGATCTACGAGTTATCAAACTTTAGGAAATCTTCACCGCCGACCGGGCACTCTTCACGCCGCCGACTGTCAGGGAGCGGGCAGTATTTACACTTTCCCTAGGGTCTGACATAGGAGCTTTGGCCGTACTGTGGAAAGTAGAGGCTCCAATAACCATGCAACATTCGAAGCGTTTGTGCGTCTTGCTGATCCTCGCGGGTGCGCTGGCTCTGGCGCCGGCTGCGCTCGCGAAACAGGGCTTCGTGCAACACAATCTCGTATCGGACGTCGAAGGTCTGGCTGACCGGACGGATCCGAATCTCGTTAATCCATGGGGTATCGTACACAGCGCGACGAGTCCCTGGTGGATCAATGCGAACGGAACAGGGCTGTCCGTTCTTTACGACGGCAACGGCGCGGCGTTCCCGGCGGCGAGTCCGTTGATTGTGACGATCCCCGGGCTGGTTGGCACATCCGCACCGACCGGGATCGTGTTCAACGGGACCGCGGATTTCGAGGTAGCGACCGGCCTGCCGGCTAGATTCATTTTCGCGACCGAGGATGGGACGATTTCCGGCTGGAATCCCACGGCGGATCCGACCCACGCCATTCTAAAGGCCAATCCGCCTGACGCGTTGTACAAGGGTCTCGCGCTCGGAAGCATGGGCACTCAGAACGTGCTTTTCGCGGCGAATTTTCGCAACGGGACCGTCGATGTCTTCGACACGAACTTCAATCTCGTGTCCATGCCCGCCGGGGCGTTCGTGGATAAGAATGTTCCGCAAGGTTTCGCGCCGTTCAATGTGGTGAACATCAGCGGCGTCATTTTTGTCACATTCGCAATGCAGGATGAAGAACACGAAGACGATGTCGCGGGTCCGGGCCTGGGTTATGTCGATGCGTTTTCGCCAGACGGAACCCTGCTCATGCGGCTTGAGCATGGGCGCTGGATGAACGGGCCATGGGCGGTGGTATTGGCGCCGCAGGGTTTCGGGAAGCTCAGTGGCCGCCTGCTGGTGGGCAACTTCGGCAGCGGACAGATTGCGTCCTTCGATCCGGAAAGCGGCGAATTCGAAGGGATGCTGCGCGGCCTGCGGGGCAAGCCTGTCACGATTGAAGGGCTTTGGGGACTCGGCTTCGGGAATGGCGCCAACGCCGGATCCGCCACGACACTCTTCTTTGCAGCCGGAATCGAAGACGAGGCGCACGGGCTGTTCGGCACCCTGACCGCGGTGAAGAACAACAACGAGGATGATCAGGGAGAAGACGATAATCAATGAGGATCGCTGAAGGTGGATAGTTTCGACCACGGCGGGCCTCGCTTAGCGCGAGCGTCCGCCGCGGCAGAGAGAGTGATGATTTACGCGCCGGGGCTTTGGTGGCTGGCAACGCCGAATCGCAGATAGAGCGCCGGCATGAGCAGCAGGTTCATTAACGTGGAAGTGAGCAGTCCGCCCACGATGACCACGGCCATGGGATACTCGATTTCCTGACCCGGCGTGCTGCCGGCCAGTACAATCGGCAGCAGCGCGAGAGACGTCGCCAGAGCGGTCACAAAGATCGGAGCCAGCCGCTTGAGCTCACTGGCGGCGACGTGACGGCGACCTCTGGCCGGACTTGACGCCCGCTCCGCGATCGCTCCTGAAACCGCTTTGTGATCCTAGGCCGCGGCTCAGAGAGTCACGACAAACAGAACAGTCAGCGCCTTTCTCATAACAGGTTCGGAATGCGGTGATTCTATACTCCTGCGCGGTGGCCCAGCGAACGCGGCCCGGGAAGCCTCTCTGCGGTTTTCCCGGACGTGGATATGAGCCTGAATTCGGCACTCTATTTCTGTTTAGCGATGATCTGGTTCTTGATCTTGTCGTAGACGTGCTGAGGCAGAATATTCTTCTGGACGAGCTCGTTTTTGGCCTTGTAGGGGCGGCCGCCGATGATCTTCGCCGAGTAGGCATCGCCGATTCCGGGGATCGCTTTGAGCTGGTCGGCCGTGGCGGTGTTGATGTCGATGAGATCGGCGGCTTTTTTCGTCGCGACCTGCTGCGCGACGGCCGCGCCCTTCTTGACCTCGCCCTTTTTCGGGGCCTGTGCTGCGCAAGCCAAGGTGAACGCGAGGGCCACCGCGAGTGCAATCAGAATTCGCTTCATGGTTTCGTCATCCTCCCTCAGGGAAGTCCCGTTCCGGACTTCGGGCTTGAAATGAGTATACTCCCGCGACACGCCCGATGGGCTGAGAAATCCGGGTACTTGCAAGATGTGCTACAGTTTCGGCCATGGCTGGGAAGTCTATTCTGATCGTCGATGATGACCCCGCCATCCACGTTCTTCTCCGCCAACTGTTGAATGCGGAGGATTGGCAGGTCGATAGCGCCATAGATGGCGATGAAGCACTCTCACGACTGCTCGCCGGCGCCTATGATCTGGTACTGGCGGATATCGTGATGCCGGGCATGGACGGACTTGCGCTGCTGAAGCGAATCCGCGAGGTGCGGCCCTTGGTGAAGGTGGTCATCATGACCGCTGTGAACACACCCGCACACGTGGTCCAGTCAATTCGCAACCAAGCCTACTCGTACCTGGGCAAGCCTTTCTCTCGCGAGGCTGTCTCAGAAACACTCCACGCCGCTTTGGTGGATGCGGTGGGCGAGGACGATATTGTGGTCCATTCGGCTCAGCCAAATTGGGTGTCAGTGGAACTGCGGTGCAAGCTCTCGACAGCCGAGCGGCTAACGCAGTTCTTTCGCGAACTTAGTGCCGACCTTAAGACCGAAGATCGGGAGATGATCTCGACAGCGTTTCGGGAACTGCTCATGAATGCGATCGAACACGGCGGCCGTTGCGATCCCGGCCAGAAGGTCAACCTGACTTTCGTGCGCGGCGCCAGGTGCATCTTATATTACATCCGCGACCCCGGCGAAGGATTCTCGTTCGAGAGGCTGCCGCATGCGGCGGTTTCCAATTCTCCCGAGCGGCCTTTGGCGCACGCCGAGGTTCGGGGCGCGCTCGGGATCAGGCCTGGGGGATTCGGCATCCTCCTGAGCTGGAACTTCGCCGACGAGGTCGTGTACAGCGAAAGGGGTAATGAGGTGGTTCTGATCAAGTATCTGAACCCATGAATGTGGCCGGCGACCCTTTGCATCGGTGCGGAATGAACGGCTATACTTCGTTAAACCATAGTGGTTGGCTGGGGGCCGTAACGATCAATGGCTTCTTTTCGCACAGTCGAGCCAAGGGTCTGAACCAGACGTGGAGGACAATGTGAAAAGAGCAGCGAAGCCATCTATCATCAGATCAAAGGCAGGAAAATCGATGAACACCGCCGAAGGAAACAACGCCAAACGCAGCGCCGCCGCTTCGGAACCAGCACCCGACAGCGGTAAGTCACGCTCTCCCGTGTCCGAGCAGGCGCCTGGAAACGTCGATAAGATCCGGGACATACTCTTCGGGTCTCAGATGCGCGACTATGAGGTTCGCTTCGCCCGCCTCGAGGAGTCTCTCCGCAAGGAATCGTCTGACCTTAGGGAGGGCACTAAGAGACGGCTGGACACCCTGGAAGGCTACATCAAGAAAGAGTTGGAGTCGCTCGAATCGCGCCTCAAGAGCGAGAAACAAGAGCGCGCGGAATCGCATGGTGCAGTTTCGGCCGACCTCAAGAGCACGGCCGCTTCGCTGACCAAGAAGATCAGCGAAGTCGAGAACCAGAATGGCCAAGCCCAGCGTGAACTACGCAAAGAGCTTTTGGAGCAGTCCAATAAGCTCAGCGACGAGATTCGGGTGAAGAACGAAGAACTGGCATCGCTTCTGGACCGGCGCGTGCAAGAACTGCGGAACGACAAGACGGACAGGACTGCCCTGGCGAATCTCTTGACCGAGGTAGCCATGCGCCTGACCGACGAGTTCCATGTACCCGGAGCGGAATAGGACGCCATCCAGTTCGACAGCATGTCCAGCGAAGGGTCAGCCATTCATCAGGGCTCAGCCGATGACGAATTCGCGGAACTGAGCGCGATTTTGCTCGCCGCGGAGCGGAGCCAGCTTTCGGAACTGAAGCACCGGCTGGAGGATCCGGAAGCGCGGGCGCAAGACGTGGCCCTGGTGCTCGCGGAAGCCATCCGGTTGCGCGCCGCAGGGGATACGAAACTGCGGCGAGCGCTACAGCCCACCATTGAAGAAGCGATCGGCGTCGCCGTCAGAAAAAACCCGCACATGCTGGCGAGCGCGCTCTTCCCGATATTCGGCAAGGCGATTCGCAAGGCGATCGCTTCCGAATTGGACGGGATGATACAGGCGCTGAGCCAGATTTTGGAGCAGAGCCTGTCGCTCCGCAGTCTGAAATGGCGGTTCGAGGCTCTGCGCACGAACAAGTCCTACGCCGAAATCGTTCTTCTGCGCAGCGTTCTCTACCGGGTGGAGCAGGTCTTCCTGATCCACCGAAAAACCGGGTTGCTGCTGCTGCATGCGCAAAGCGGTTCCTCCGGACTCAAGGACCCGGAGATGATCTCCGGCATGTTGACGGCCCTCCAAGACTTCGCACGCGACGCCATTAGTGGCGCTGAAGGCGAGAATCTGGAGACGGTTCGCGTGGGCGACTTCACGGTGGTCCTGGCATACGGCCCCGAACTCATCCTGGCCGGGTTCGTTCGCGGCGTGGCCCCGAGGGGGCTTAACCGGCTGTTTCAGGACGAACTCGATTCCATACAGGAGGAGCAATCCGCTGCCTCGGTGGACTTCTCGGGAGATACGTCGAAATTCGAGAGCAGCCGGCCCCATCTCGAGAAGTGTTTGGTGGGGCAGGGCGACCCGCGGGCCAAAGCCCCAGCCAGTTCGCTGGCAGCGCGCCTCCTGCTGTTCGGTATTCCGGCGCTTCTGATCGCCGTGGCGCTGGGCTGGTGGCTGGTGTCGCTACGGGCTGAACGGCGCTGGCAGAGCCTGGTGGAACGGATTAGCTCGCAACCCGGAATCGTGATCACGACCTCAGGCGAGCACGGCGGCAAACGCTTCATCTCCGGATTGCGCGACCCTTTGGCTGCCGATCCGGCGGCAATGGTCAGCGCCGCGGGTCTCTCCAGCAGTCAAGTAGAGTTCCGGTGGGAGCCATACCATTCGCTGCATCCGCGCTTCGCCGCGGAGCGCCAATACTCCGCGGTCAAAGAACAGTTGGAGGGGAGCGCGATTCGGTTTAGTCTAGGCAGCGCGGCCATCTCCGCCGAAGCAGGGCATGCCGTGGATGAACTCGCATCTAAGGTCACAGCTTTGTTCAATGCGGCCGCAACTACCGGACGGGAGGTCAAGATTGAGATCTTGGGCAGCACCGATTTCCGGGGGAGAAGTGAGCTGAACGTAAACCTGGCACGAGATCGTGCTGCCACGGTGGAGGCAGCGCTGGCAGGCTTGGGGGTCCCCAGGGAACGGATGGAGGCCAGAGGCCTGACTTCACCGTGCGGGCTAGCGCGCGGCCGTGACGACGCCGCATGCAGGAGTGCGACTCTCCGGGTGCTCGAGGTCAGTCGTTAGCCCATGATCAAGAAAAAGATCTGCATGGTCGGGTCGTTCGGCGTTGGTAAGACCAGCCTGGTGAAGCGGTTTGTGGAAAGCATCTTCGGCGAACAATACCTGACAACCGTGGGTGTCAAGATCGACAAGAAGGATGTGGTCGTCGACGGCTGTACAGTGACGCTGGCTATTTGGGACATCGCTGGAGAAGACGATCTAGCTGAGTTTCGGATCTCCAATGTTCGAGGCGCATCCGGCTATGTTCTCGTGGTTGATGGATGCCGCCGAGCCAGTCTCGAAAAAGCAGTCGATCTTCAAAGGCGCATCACTGCCTCCTTCGGCCTTTTACCTTTTGTATTGGTCGCCAATAAGGCGGACTTGCGCGACGAGTGGGAGATTCAGCCGGATGCAATCGCGGCGCTCATCGGCGAGGGCTGGCACGCCATCGAAGCCAGTGCGAAGACGGGTGACGCAGTCGAGCAGGTTTTCCATACGCTGGCGAAAGACATGCTTGATCGCGACGCTTCCCGCGTGGTCGAGGGCGACGAGGAGTAGACTATCCCGATGCTGGACGGCCCGCGTACTTTCCGGGCGGGAATGGACCTCCTGCCCTTACTCGGTTTCGCAGTTTTCGAAAGAGCGGAAGCAGGTTCGTTTCGCCCGGCCGGCCAGCCACCGGAATGGTTGCGAACGTTTCCGGCGGAAGCACAGACCGTTTGCACCACCGATGCTCTGGTCGAGATCTTCCCGTATCTGGATGTGTTCTTACCCGACGCGGAAGAGCATTGGAACGCAGGCAAACCCGCCCGGCTCCATTCCGAGATGTGGACTCAGACCGACCTCGAGGGCAAAGAGTGGCGCCTACGCGCAACCGCCACTTGCCTTGAAGCTCGCGCGTTGCTGGTGATCGAGCCCGCCGAGGTCCTTTTCAACGAGACGCAGAGTTTCGTCCAGCATGCTCACGACGCCACGCTGGCATATGACAAAGTGGCGAAACTGAGCCGCGCGCTGAAATCGGCGAATGAGCAGTTGGAGATCAGGAATCGGGATGTGGAACGCGCCACCAATGCGAAAAGTGAGTTTCTCGCCCGGATGAGCCACGAGATCCGCACGCCGATGAATGCCATACTGGGCATGGCCGACCTGCTTTGGGAAACCCCTCTCAGCCCCGAACAGCGGGAGTACGTCCGCGTTTTCCGGCGCGCCGGGGACAACCTTCTGAACCTGATCAACGACATTCTGGACCTCTCCAAAGTGGAGGCCGGCCAGTTGGAGTTGGAGCAGGCCGATTTCGACTTGAGCGAAGTCCTCGAGAAGGCCGCTGAGATCGCCGCGGTTCGTGCACACGCCAAGGGGCTCGAATTGAGTTGTCGCATTAAGGCGGACGTGCCGCATCTGCTAACCGGAGACGCCGGACGTCTGCGACAGGTCATTCTGAACTTGCTGGGAAACTCCATCAAATTCACCGAACGTGGCGAGTTGACGGTTTGGGTCGAACTTGACCCGGACCGCTGTGAGCCCGGCGCTTTGCGTTTCCGTGTTGAGGACACGGGAATCGGAATCGCACCCGATAAGCTGGCAACCGTCTTCGAGAACTTCACCCAGGCGGACAGTTCCATCACGCGCAGGTACGGCGGGACGGGACTGGGCCTCTCAATCTCAAAGCGGTTTGTGGAGTTGATGGGTGGGCGCATGTGGGTAGAAAGCAGCCTGGGCATCGGGAGCGTTTTCTATTTCACAACTGTCTTCAAGGTTAGGAACGTTCAGCCGTCGCCTCCACCAGAGTTCACCGGACTCCGCTGCCTCGTGGTTGACGACAATGCGAACCATCGGGCCGCGGTGTGCGACATCCTGACCTCCTGGGGCGCCGTTGTCGGTCAGTCGGATGGCCCTGATGCGGTAGCAAGACTGCGCGCCGGAATGCAGTCCGGCGCACCCTGCTCGCTGGTGCTCCTGGATGGGGTGATCCCTGGCATCGACAGTTTCCACCTCGCTAAGGTTATCCGCGACTCGATGCTCTCGAGTCAGGTTCTGCTGATGCTGACAACCGACCGTCCGGCGGACGCCGCCCGATGCCGGCAGTTGGGTATCCGGACGCTGCTCAAGCCGGTACGCCGGTCTGAGCTGATCGACGTGTGGCGTACCGGCGCACCTTTGCAACCTGTAACCACACCCGATAGTGTGCCGACGGTGCCGGAGTTCGACTCGATGCGTATTCTCCTGGCGGACGACTCCGATGATAACCGGTTCCTGATCCGGTCCTACCTGCGGAACTCGGGATGCCTCTTGGATGAAGCCGAAGATGGGCTTGCTGCCGTCCAGAAGTTCAGAGCGGCAAAGTACCAACTCGTACTCACCGATGTAGAAATGCCTGTCCTGGACGGGTACTCCGCCACCCGGCAGATGCGGGAATGGGAACGGGAGAGCGGAAGGCGACCAACGCCGATCCTGGCCCTTACCGCACATGCACTCACGGCAGAAGCACAGAAGAGCGTGGATGCAGGATGCAATGCCCACCTCACGAAACCAATCCAAAAAAGCGTTCTCTTAGAGGCCATCCGCCAGTACGCTCTGCGGGAAGCATCAGAAACGATCCGAGCGGTGGTGGACTCTTCGTTGCGGGAAATCGTGCCTGGATATCTTACGAATCGCCGCATGGACGTGATCGCTTTTCGGACCGCTCTCGAGCATGACGATTTTCAGACAATTCGAATGACGGCGCACAAGCTCAAGGGGACCGGCGGCGGATATGGTTTTCCAATGCTGACACAGCTAGGGGCGGCAATTGAGAATGCCGCGATCACACGAGACGCCGAGTCTATCCGCAAGAATATCGCCGAACTGGACCGATATCTGGACAAGGTTGAAGTGGAGTACCACTGACAGCGAGGTAGCACGGAATGAAAGTTCGCTTTTGGGGAACACGGGGATCAATCGCGACGCCTGGCATCGGAACCACCAGGTTTGGCGGGAATACGTCCTGTGTGGAAGCCGTTACGGATTCCGGCGTCCGTTTCGTCCTCGATTGCGGCACCGGCGCGCGTTTGCTCGGCTCGCACCTGGCCGCTAGTGCGCCGAGACCCATCGGCGCGAACATCCTGCTAAGCCATACTCACTGGGACCACATCCAGGGATTCCCGTTCTTCGTCCCTGTATTCGTACCCGGAAGCCGGATTGCGGTGTACGCTCCTCAAGGTGGCGGCCGCAGCTTATCGGCAGTACTGGCCGGACAAATGGAGTTCACCTATTTCCCGGTGGAACTCGACCAGCTTTCTGCGGAAATCACTTACCACGACCTCGCGGAAGGTACTCACGTCATCGATGGGGTCACGGTTAAGGCGCAGTATCTGAATCATCCCGCGATGACGCTCGGTTACAGAATCGAAGCTGACGGAGTTTCTATCGCGTACCTGTGCGATCACGAGCCATTCTCCACCACTTTGTGGCAAACGGATTCGGCCCCCGGAAAGATCAAATCTATCTTGCACGATGGCGACCGCCGTCACGCCGAGTATATGTCCGGCGCCGACCTGGTCATCCACGATGCGCAGTACACCCCTGAAGAGTATCCGGCCAAGAAGAACTGGGGGCACAGCACTTACGAGTATGTAGTGGAAGTGGCCGCAGCCGCGGGAGTAGAAAGTCTGGTTCTGACCCATCATGACCCCGCCCACGACGATGTTTTCATCGAGCGTATCCAGGATCTGGCCGCCAGTGTTGCCACCGCGCGCGGCTCATCCATGCGAGTCTCTTGTGCATACGAGGGTTGTGAGGTAGTCCTCAGGCGTGGTGAAAGCCGGGAGGCGGCAGTCGTCCAGCCCGGTAGTGCTCCTTCGGCGGAGGGCGGCCGGATTTTGATCGTCGATGATGACCCGGAGTTGCGCGCACTGGTTCGGGTAACCCTGGTGAAGGGAGGCTTTACGGTATCGGAAGCAGCAAGCGCCGCCGAGGCACTTCAGATGGTCGGTGAGAATCCGCTTGTCCTCATCATGTTGGATGTGCTGATGCCGGAAATGGATGGCCTAGAATTACTCCGCAGGCTTCGTGAACTTCCGGCGGCCAGAAACCTCCCGGTATTGATGCTAACTTCACTGAACGACGCAGAGTCCATCCGCAAGGGGTTTGACTTGGGCTGTACGGATTACCTGAGCAAGCCTTTCTCGATGCCACAACTGACTTCTCGCGTTCGAGCCTGCCTCGCGCGGGCGGCCGGAGTAGCCTGAGATTTCATCGGATCTCACGTCACGGCTGTTGAAACCAGGCCGCGGCGAACTCAGTTTCTTCGGGCCGTAGCCAGAATGACTTCCCACATCTCCTGGCGAAATCGCTCCGCGGTGAATCGTTGGCGCCAGAGGCGGCGCGCGTTTCCGGCAGCAAGCGCAAGGCGCTCCGGCATGGAGAGAAGTTCACGCAGGCGCCGCGCGATGCCGGACGGCGATGCGGAATGCAACAGAAAGCCGTTTTCGCCATCGCGAATGGTCTCCGCAAGATCGCCGACTGGCGAAGCTAGGACAGGCACACCGGCCGAGAAGGCGTCGAGGAGCACATAGGGGACCCCCCCTTCACATCTCGATGGCAGCACGAGGAGATCGAGCTTCGAGAGCACTTCGTACACGTCGTCGGACCAACCGAGATACTTCAGAGAAGCGGGCGCCGATGCCAGGACTTCCCGCTTGTACCGCAAAGCGGCCTCATCTCCTTGGCGTGCGTCCCCGCAGAGAAGGAACTCCGCGTCGGGCATCTCGGGCGTCAGTTCGGCGGCGGCCAGAACGAATTCCTTCTGGCGCTTATCCGGCTCGATGCGGCCGATCATGCCGATGCGCGGGCCCGATGCTCTCGCGGCGCGTCTCCAGTCCGGCGGCGGCCCGTCGACTCCGCCGTAAATGACACGCGCACGAGCACCCCACTGATGAGCGACGAACCGCGTTGCGGCGAGGACCGTGGCACGAGTGGCATTCAGCGCCGCGGCAACCAGCGGCTTGCCATTCCATATCGAGACGTAATTGTGCGAATGAAAGATGACCGGGCGGCCGAGTCCCGCTCGCCAGACAGCAGGCATCAGACGCGGTCCATTGACGTAGAGGACAGCGGGCTCCAGAAGCTTGTCGAGCTTGCGGATCTCGGCGGGAAGAACTGCAAGGTCGCGGAGGAAACGCGCGGCGTCGCTCAAGTGCTTGGGGCCGTCGGAATACTGGCTGAGTGGAAGCACGTGGATGAGCGCCTCCTGTTCTCGGAGACGCGCAGCAAGCGGGCCGTCATCGGGCAAGCCCACATGTGCTTCCCAGTTCGCGCGGCGCACTGCCGGTAACAGTTCAAGCAAACTGCGCTGCGCTCCGCCGAGGCTGGAAAACTGTTCAAGAAACAGAATTCGCATTTTCGGCCTCACGAACGCCGACGGCCAGCGCGGCGACAATCGCAGCCAGGACTCGCCAGTAGGTCAGAACATCTCCGCTCGACATCTGGACCGCGAAGCCGCACCAGAAGGCGAACAGCCATAGCCCAAACAGCCGCCGCATGTCGTTCTGTCCCGAGCGCTGGGAAGATTTCACCCATCGATACGTCGAGACTAGGACGGCGAAGTGGAGAGCCAGCAGGGAGACAAGACCGAGTACGCCGGTCTCGATGAGGAGGCTCAAGTACATGTTGTCGGCAACGACCGGGCGGCCCAGGTATCCGGTGTACGGCAGCGTTTTGTAACCGATGCCGACGACGGCCTGCCAGGGGTGCTCGTGGAGGTAGCTAATGAGGAAGCCCCAGCTCTCCAGGCGCCGCGAGAGGATCAGGTTCGGCGACTCCAGCAGATACACTCCGCTGTACCAGAAGCGCTCCACATAAGCTGTGAGGAACGCCGGTAGAAACGCGTAGAGGGCAGCCCCGCCCGCGAGGATGCCCGCGAGCGCGAGAAAGACCAGGCGAATCACCGTCCGAACGATCCGAAGGTTTTCGCGTTCAAGCCACAGGAGCGCACCGAGCGAGACGACAAGGCTAACCATCGCCGCACGGGAGAAAGACAGCACCAGCGCGGCGAGGATGACAGTACCGCCCGTGAGCAGCCACGCCGAGGTGAGCCGCAGTGCTGGGCCGAGTTTCAGCACGGCGACGGCGGCGAGCATCACCAGTAGGAATACACAGAACACACCAAGCGTGCTCGCCTCATAAAACACGCCCTGTGCGCGGCGGAACACACCACCTGGAAGCCAGACGAACTGCTCGGCGAATCGCACCGGAGCGGGAAACTGGAAATAGAAGTCAAGGCAGGCAAAGATCGCGCCGAAGGCTCCGGTATGAAACAGGAGGCGGACGAGCCACTCGGGAGGCAATTCGCGACCAGGCCCATCCGCAAGATAGAAGAATGAGTACACGGAGATGAGGAAAAGACAGATGCGCGCCGCGGACTCGAACGCCAGCCGCCAGCCCGAGTAGATCGCCGCCATCGGGATGCTGAGCAGGAGCACGGCAGTCAAAGACACTAATGCAAGAGCGATAGACCGCCGCCGCAGCGTCCAGGCACCGAGGCGTGCCAAGCCGGCCCACACTCCGATGGCCGCCGCGAACAGAGAAGGGTGTGGCCCTGCGTTGCCCAGAGCCAGAGGGAGCGGTGGGAGCAGGAGGGCCATGCCGAGGAACACCATCACCCAGCGCGAGGCGCCGTTCAGCATCCACCACGCGGCCGCGACGAGGACGGCGGCAATTGTGAAGGCCAGTACGTTCCTCAGACCGGAGGCCGCCGAGAGCGCCACAGCGGTCAATCCAGCCCCGCCACCTAGAAGGAGACCGAGTGCGAGCTCGCGGCGAGCGCTTCTCTCGCTCATGAAGCCCTCTTGGGCTCGATTCCCAGCCGCCACAAGCAGACCGCCGCGACGGCTGCTGCCGTGCTGAAGCCGGCGACCACCGGCAGTCCTATCCATTGGGCAGAGGAGATCATGCCAGAAAGCGATCCGGCGGCATTGATCAACAATGCGAGCCCTGCGCAGATACTCGGGATGCGCCATTCACCCAGGGAAAACATCGAGCGTGAGATCACATCGAGTGCGGCCCAGGCGACAAGCACGGGACAGAAGCCGGTCAAGATATCCGTCACCGTCCGGGTGGAAGCGGCGCTGAAGCGGCCGCGCTCGAATAGCACCGAGACAACCAACGGCGCGAGCGCAATCATCAAAAGCACGACGGCCAGGGCCGCGAGCGCGCTGAGGATCGCGGCCCGACCGATCACTCCGACGGCGAGGCGGCGGTTCTTTCGAAGCCGGAACGGCGCCAGTTCACTCATCAGAGACGATGAGAGCGAATTAACCAGCAGTGCCAAAGGGACACCGGTGAGCTTGAGGCAGTACTCGAACGCAACCGTAGAACCGGAACCGAAGGTCGAGGCCAGCGCGCGTGTCACCACCGGGCTCAGTCCGATCAGCAGAGAGTACGAAAGCACGGGTCCGGGACCAAGAATTAACTCGCGTAAGCCCATACGCCGGTGCGCTGCTGTTCGGCCGCGCAGAATCGGCCAAGAGATCGACGTCGCAGCGGCGAGTTGGAGCCACGCGCCGGCGGCGTACCCGGCGGCGAATCCTGCCGCCCCGATCCATGAATGCAACAGCAGCGCGCCGACGACGGTCGAAACGTTCACCATTCCCTGATGAAACGCGGCGAACGCGAACCGGCGCTTGCTGTAAAGAAGTGCGGTGAACAGCGTGCTCAGGGAGAGGGCCGGGATTGCAGTCGCGGTGACCCTCAATAGTTGCGCGGCCTGAGAAATGGTCTCCGCGGACAGGCCTGGCGCAAGAAGGCGGACCAGTGGTTCCGCGGCAAAGATGAACAGCACGGACACAGCAACCGCCAGGCGGAAGATCGGCCGAGCGAGATCGGAGAACGCGGGCGTTTGTTCGGGCAGCGCCAGCAGAGGCCCGAAACCGAAGACCACCGTGGTGGCCAACACGGCCCACCACAGGTCGACGGGCGCGAAAGCAACCGAGAGCGCATCGGCCGGCGGGCCGGTTCCCAGCAGGTACGCGATTACCACCTGGCGGACGAAGCCAAGCAACTGCCCGCCGAAGATCGCTGCGCCGGCCACGAGGCCGCCCCTGACGACCTTCCACTCAGAGATCCGCGCTGAGGAGGTCCCGAAAGCAGTGCTCATTCGAGGATAGGACGAAAGGAACCTGCGCCCGAAAGAACGCATTTACACTGTCCCGGAATCTGTGCCGGGAAAACAAGAGGCTCTGTAGACGAATTGCGCGAGAATCCCATTCCATCGTCTCCATTTTCTCGACCGCCGCAAGGAGAGATCCGGCTGTCTGTGGGCGAAAATGCACTCCGGTGCGGCCGTCGACGACCGTTTCGGTGGCTCCGCCTTCGCCGAAACAGACTACGGGGCGGCCGCATGCCTGGGCCTCGACAGGAACCATGCCGAAATCCTCGCGGCCCGGAAAGACGAGCGCGCGGCAGTTGCGGTAGAGATCGCGAAGGCGCTCGTCGGAGACCTCGCCCAGAAACTCGACAGGCGGCCGTGCGCGCGCGCGTAGATCCTTCCCGAGCGTGCCTTTGCCGGCCACAAGAAGACGACGAGGTCCGCCGGAGAAGGCGTCCACCGCAAGGTCAATGCGTTTGTAGGGTTCGAGGGAAGAGACGACGAGGTAGTAATCGCCGGCCGGCCGCATGTCCGGCGAGGGCGTAAAGAAGTCGGTGTCCACCGGAGGATAGACGACCGTCGCTCCCGCTCCATAGATGCTCGAGATTCGCGCGTGGACGGTTTCGGAATTTGCGAGAAACCAGTCGACGCTCAGGGCTGTGCGCCGGTCGAAACGACGCAGGTAGGGAGCGACGAGGGCAAGCGCGGCGCGCTTCCACAGCCGACCACTGCCGAAACGGAAATAGTCCTCTCTGTTGTCCCACACATAGCGCATGGGCGTGTGGATGTAGCTGATGTGCGTTGCGCCGGCCGGCACGCATACGCCTTTCGCCACCGCGTGGCTGCTCGAAATCACGAGATCATAGCCGCTTAGATCAAGCGAGCGGGCAGCAATTGGAAACAACGGCAGATAGTACCGATACGCCTGCCGGGCCAGTGGCAGTTTGTCGAGGAGCGACACGCCCCGGACTCGCCTCTCAATCTCAGCGGTCACGTTCCCGCGTTTCCAGACAAGCGTGAAGACATCCGCATCCGGCAGGAGGCGGATGAATTCGGCGAGCACTTTCTCGCCACCGCGCATGCCAGTGAGCCAGTCGTGAACGAGAGCGATTTTCAAGTTCTCGGCGCCACCCAGCGCCGTTCACCAACGGGCTCCACCGGGGCGGACCGGAGGCCAAATTCGATGGTCAAGTAGAGCAGGGCGAGAAGCAGCCCGAGCGCGCCTGCCACGAACAGATTGAGAGGGATATTGGGGGAGGACGGCCGTTCCGGCGGCACGCCAGGATCCAGAATGTTGAGCCTTTCGCCGCGAAGACCTGATGCGGACTGCAATTCGAGCAGGCGCTTCTGGGCTTGCTCACGGACGGCACGCGCGTCGTCGAACTCGGTCTCTGAGGCTTGCAGTTCCGCCTCGCGACTGGCAAGGCTCTTCTGCATGTCGGCGCTCTTGCGCTCCAGATTTGCCTCTTCACGACGAAGCCTTGCAGCACGGTTACGCAGCGATTGGAGATGCGACTGGGCGCCTTCGATTTGGGTGCCGTCGGCCGTGAGAACTGTTTTCCTGCGCTCTTCCTCGTCAGCCGCGGCAAGTTCGGAGGTCAGTGCCAGCCGCGCGATCTCAATGCGCAGATCACCGATTCGGTCCAACTCGAATCGCAGCGCCTCTGAAGAAGAAGCGCGCTTCCGCGCCTCGAGGAACGCCGCTCCGGCTGCCGCAAGACGGCGGGTCGCCTCGTCAAGTCCCGTCCGTGCGACGGCGATCAATTCTTCGTCATCCGCGCGGTTCGACTCGCGGTTGAGCTTAATCGTCCGCTCAGCAACGAACAGTGCAACGTCGTGAGCCTGATTCGGATTGGGCAGCGTCGCGGTAATCTCCATCACCTTCGTGTTGCGCACGATGGAAACCCTCAGCACCTCGTTCTTCAACTTCTCCAAAGGCTTCGAGGTGTTCGCGCGCAGGCGGAAGCGCTCTGCCGCTTTTGCGAAGATCTGGTCGCTTGATGCGAGGTGTTCGTAGGTGCGGAGCGATTCGAGGTAGACGGGGCTGACAGCCGTGGAGGCGCGGACGTCGCTACCGGCCGGCGGTTCGATGACGAGTAAGACCCGGGCCGTGTACTTCTTCGGCAGCAACAGGCTGATAATGAGCGTGCTGGCGAGCGCCGTTGCGAGCACGACCGCCGCCAGCCGCCAGCGCGAGCGGATGTGCGAGAGGTATTGCCGGCCGTCAAACGGATCGGGCATCGGCACCTCCCGAAGGTTGCCAGAGGTGACACCCAAGAAACGTAATGGGGCCGAGATACGGACCTTTCATGGCCGGCCGAGACGCCGGCTTCGAAACAGCAGCGGCAATATGCGTCTTAGTGTGCCGCATTGCCCAGCGCGCCAATCTTGCCTATGATTGCACGATAGACTCGGGGTCTCGATTTTGTCAACCATTCACGTCGGAACACTTGTAAATTCGAGATCCGGGATCGGGATGCCCGGTTTTGCGATCGTCGCCGCGGTGCTTGCGCTGGCTCCGCTCCTGATCCTGCCCGGAAGTCTGCTTTATTTCGATGTGACGCCAAAAGTAGCCGTGGTAGTGCTGGGGACAGCGGTGGTGCTGCTTTTGGGGAGTGGACCGCCATTGGAGAGAACCGGCGCCACAGGCTGGTTCGGCATGCTGCTTGTTGTGCAAGCAGCGTCTTTGCTGCTTTCCACCGCGCTGTCGACGCAGCGTTGGCTCTCGGTCACTGGGACGAATTGGCGGCGCTTCGGGCTGGTGACACAGTTATCTGTGGTGGTTTTCGTCTGGTTAGTCGCGCGGTGCATGGGGGCCAGCCCCGCCGTACGTGTACTCCATATCCTGCGGTTGATTGCAGCGTGCGGCGCGATGGCAGCGTTTTACGGCATTCTTCAGTACTTCGGGTGGGACCCATGGCTGCCGGCGAGTTTCTATCATGTCGGCGAAGGAATTTGGACCATCGTACGTCCGCCAGGAACCCTCGGGCACGCTGTGTATTTTGCGAACTGGCTCCTCTATGCGTTATTCGCCGGAATGGGATTGCTGCTCGCCGAGCGGGCGCGGACCTGGAGACTACTGGGCGCGGCCGCCTGCGCCATGTGCTCGCTGGCGATCGTGCTTAGCGGCACGCGTGCCGCCGTGGTTGGACTCGCCGGGGGCGCGGTGTTTCTGCTTTTCCGGGTTCGGCCGCGATTGCGTCTGCGTGCGCTCGGGGCGACTGCGCTGCTGCTTGCGGGGTTGGCTGTTTTCTATTTCTCAGCGCCGGGGCAGAAACTGCGGGCGCGCGTGCGCTGGTCGTTCGAAGACCCGCGCGGCGGGGCACGCCTGCTCCTTTGGAGAGACACGTTGCGTATGGCGGGGGAGCACTGGGCAGTGGGCACCGGACCAGAGACCTTCTCTGCGCAGTTTCCCAGGTACCAATCCGCAGATCTGGCGCGCGCTTATCCGGATTTCTATCACGAATCGCCACACAACATACTTCTCGACGCGCTGGCCACGCAAGGGATCTTGGGTCTCGCTGTACTCCTGGCGTTCTGCGCTCTGGCATTCCGGACCGGATGGCGGGCGCACATCACTTATCCGGCCGTCTCCGGCGTCCTTGGGGCGATGATTGTGGCCGCGATTGTTAGCCAGCAGTTCACTGTGTTCATACTTCCGACCGCGCTGTACTTCTACCTGACCGTGGCGATGCTTATCGCACTGTCAGCAGGAGACGGGACGGGAAAAACGGCAAGCCCCGGCAGTGTGTACCGAGTCGTGTCACTCGTGGTCCGTGTTTCGGCAGCGGCGTTGTTCACCTTGTTCGCAGTGCGTCTCATTGTGGCGGACCGGGCGCTGGCGCTTACCCGGACTGAACTCGAGGCGGGGCGACTCGATGTGGCGATCGAGCAGCATCGCCGGGCATTGGAGTGGCAGCCTCCAGGCATGAACGCTGAGTTGTGGTACTCGCGCAGCCTGGCGGCGCTTGCCGGGAATTCGCCTAACTTGCTTGTGCGATTGCAGGCGATGCACCGGGCGATCGAGGCTGGAGAGCGCTCGACCCGCTCGTCCGAGGAACCGCCTAACGCCTGGTACAGCCTCGCAGCCCTATATGCCGTGCAGAATGACGCCGCCGGGGTAGAGCGATGCCTGCGCAATGCGATCAGCGCCTCTCCGAAATGGTACAAGCCTCACTGGGTGCTTGCACAGGTGTTGGCACGGACCAGCCGTCTCAAAGAAGCGAGGAAGGAGGCGGCGACAGCGGTGGACCTGAATGGCGGCAGGAATCCGGAAGTAGGTCGGACCTTGGACGCGATTGCCGCCAGCCCCGATCCTCCGAACCGCTGAATCGGCAGACCGAGGAAGCCCCTCCACAGTAACATTCGTTAATTTACGGCAGCCGCCCTTGTGTCTCTGAAGGCCGGAGCGTAAACTCGCAAGAGGAGGGATTTGTGCGCAATCGAGGACTTGTATTGCTCACGCTCACGTGCGCGGTTGCCGCCTACAGCCAGACGCCGGCAGTGTTCGATGGCGGCGTGGTCAACGCAGCCAGTTTCGCTTCCGGGCAGGTGGTAACTCCAGGATCGCTCGTTTCCATCTTTGGTACGGAACTTACCGGGGCTCTTGCGCTCGCAGATAGCATTCCACTGGCGACCCAACTGTTGAACGTCTCGGTGACGTTTAACAACATTCCCGCGCCGTTGGTCGCAGTCATTCCAGGAGGTTCGGCGCAAATCAACGCACAGCTCCCGTGGAATGTACTGCCAGCCGGCGAGAAGACCGGAACGGCCAACGTGGTGGTGACGCGCGGCGGTGTTTCGTCGGCCCCAAAGGTGGTACAAGTCGGCCCATTCTCGCCCGGCATCTTCGCCGTCAATTTCGGCATCGGTCCGGCGATCGCGATCTTACCGGACGGCGCGCTGGCGGCGCCGGCGGGATCGATACCGGGACTAGCGACTCGTCCAGCCAAGGTTGGTGACGTTCTGGAAGTCCTGGCTACCGGCCTCGGCGAAGTGGATATACCGGTGGCGAATGGGCATAACTCTCTGGATCACCTCCGGCAGACGACCACGAAGCCGACCGCGCTCGTCGGCGGTGTGCCGGTCAAAGTCGAATTTTCCGGGATGTCTCCGCAGTTCGTCGGCGTGAACCAGGTCAATATCCGGATCGACAACCCGAATGTTCCCAAGGGAAATGCCGTGCCGCTACAGCTTCAGGTCGGCGGCATCACCAGCACGGATAAAGTGACGATCGCGGTCGAGTAGGCGATGCGCGGCACGCCCGGACCCGTGCTCTCGGTCGAAGAATCCGTGGAAACCGAAACGCGGATCTTCGATCCATTCGGCCAGGGAACGGACCTCGCTCATACAGCGAACTTCCATCCGCTGGGATTTCCTCTCCAGCTAGCGACGAACTCCGCCGATGTTTTGACGGCCGCCCGCGAGAACTGGAGTGGTTTCATCCCGTGCTTTGACGTGCCACCCTTGCGGCTGCACGTCGCAGTGGATGAGGAGAACCCCGGCCCCTGTCCGACGAGCCTGATCTTCCGCGCGCAACGGTATTTGCTTACCGTGATCTCCGACCCCAGTAACTTCGCGGTCTGCGATCTCGAACGGGGATTCGCGTCCTGCTGGTTCACTCGTGCCACCGCCAGCAATCGGGAGTGGTTGCGTTACTTCTATCTGGACACCGTCGCTTATCTCATCCTTTGGCACCAGCACCTGACACGCATTCATGCGAGCTGCGTCGCTCGCAATGGCCGAGGTGTCCTGCTGTGCGGCCCTTCGGGCGCCGGTAAGAGCTGCCTCGCTTACGCCTGCACGCGACGCGGCTGGACATTTATCTCCGACGAAGCCACCTCGCTGATGCGAAGGTCGAGTGAGCGCGTCGTGCTGGGAAATCCGCGGCGCATGCGGTTTCGCGAAACGGCCGCCGACGTCCTTCCGGAACTCAGTGGAAGAGTGGCCGCGCCGAATCCGGCCGGCAAGATCACGATCGAGGTTCCGACAAGCGATTTGCCGGGCATCATAACGGCGTTCCAGTGCCGCGCCGCCGCGGTAGTATTCCTGGACCGTCACCCCGGCGGCCCGGCGCGACTGGCGCCGCTCTCGCCGGAAGAAGGCTGGAGCAGGCTCGATCAGGACCTGCCCCTGTTCGATCATTCGGTTCACCTCGAACACCGCTCATCGTTGAAGCGCCTGCTCGAAACCGGGGTTTATGAGTTGCACTACTGTGACCTGGATCGGGCGGTCGAACTCCTGGAGGAGCTCGTCCGCTGATTCATGCCGCCATGATTCTGATCCTGTTAGTTCTCGCAGCGGCGTTTCCGGTCTGGGGCCAGATTGCCTCCGGGTCCGTACTCGGTGAAATCCGTGACGAATCGGGAGCGGTCGTTCCGGGCGCACGAGTCACCGCCCGGCATGAGGCCACCGGCTTCGCACGCAGTGTCTTCACCGGCCCCGAAGGCGTGTATCAGATCGAGCAGTTGCTGCCCGGTCCCTGCACGGTGACCGCGGAGAAGTTCGGCTTTCAGACCGTGATTGCAGGTCCGATCGTGCTGGAAGTCAACCAGCGGGCCCGGCTTGACCTCGTACTGAAGGTGGGGATAGAGAGAGAATCGGTGACAGTGACGACGGCCGTGTCGCCGCTACGTGCGGACGATCCTTCGGCCGGTCACCGTCTCGACGCCGCCTCGATTTCATCACTGCCACTTGACCAGCGAAACGTCATCTCGCTGGCGTCGCTGGGCCCGGGGGTAATTCCGCGGGCCCTGGGGGGCTTCGTTCACGACATTATCACCGACGTACAACCAGGACGCGGCGCAGTGGCGCTGAATCCGTCGGTGAACGGTGCACGTTCCCCGGCGAACGCATTCCTCTTGGACGGTGCTGCCGACACGGACAGGCTCGCGTTCGTAATCTCCGTGGTCCCGCCGATGGAGTCGGTACAGGAGTTTCGCATGCAGACGTCGCTGCCCTCGGCGGAATTCGCACAGACTGCCGGCGGGGTCGTAGACGTAGTGACTAAGGCCGGGGCCCGCGAGTGGCACGGCAACGCGTTCGAGTACTTCCGGAACGAAGCGCTCGATGCCCGCAATTTCTTCGACGATCCATCGCTGCCACGGCCCATCTTCCGGCAGAACCAGTTCGGGGGCTCCCTCGGTGGGCCGGTTCCGCTGCCGTCCACCTTCTTCTTCGCGGCCTATGAAGGCCTGCGAGGGAAATCCGCCAAGTCGTCCCTGAATCTTGTACCGGACACAACCGTCCGCGGCGGCGATTTTCGCGGGCGAAACCCGATTTTCGATCCTCTCGACCGGGACCCGGTGACCGGAGCGCGGCAGCCGTTCCCGGGTAACGTGGTCCCGCTGGAGCGAATCGACCCCGTCGCACGCAGGTTCCTCGATACCTACCAGCCGTTGCCGAATCGGAGCGGCTCCAGTGGCAACTACCTCGACGCCACGCCGAATGAGAACACCGACGACAATGTTTCAGCACGCATCGACCATGAGCTACACGGAGGCAGCCGGGTCTTCGGCCGTTACACGCTCAACGAGCAGCGCGGCCGCTTCGCGGGGAGTTTCCCCGTCCGCCCAACCGAAGAGCGAATCCGCGCGCAACAGGCCGCACTCGGCCTCACCTTCGGCAGATCCTCGTGGCTCAATGAAGCCCGAGTTTCGTTCACGCGGCTACGGGTTTTTGACGTTCCAGAGAGTGCGTTCAAGACCAATGTCGCGAAGGAGCTTGGCATCTCGGGGATTCCTGACGACCCGTTTACATACGGCTTGCCGTACTTCTTGATTACCAACTTCTCCACGGTGACCGACTCGCCGACCCTGCCGCTGACGCAGCGTGACAACCTCTGGCACTTCTCCGACGAGGTTTCCGTCGCCCGCGGGAGGCACACGCTGCGGTTCGGTTTCGAATGGGTGCGGTTTAACCTCAATTACCTCCAGAGTCAATTAGCGCGGGGACAGTTCATCTTCACGGGCGCCCTCACCGGCGACCCGTCGGCGCCCGGGACGACTGGCGACCCGCTGGCGGACTTCTTGCTCGGTTTCCCGCAAATCACAAGCCGCAACGTCGGCACCACGCTGGCATATCTTCACAATAATTCCGCAGCAGGCTACGTGCAGAGCGACTGGCGATGGACAAGCCGCCTGACGCTGAACTTCGGCCTGCGGTACGAGTACACGTCGCCGTTCACAGAGGGGCGGGACCACCTGCAAAACCTGGACTATTCAACGCTGCCGGCGGCGCCGCGACTGGTGCCCGTGAAATACGCCGTCGATCCGGACCGGAACAACTTCGCGCCGCGGGTGGGGCTTGCATTCCGGCCTTTGCCGGGCCGCGAGCTCGTGTTTCGTGCGGGCTACGGCATCTATTTCAGTCAGGAAATGGCCATTGAGTCGTACGATCTCATCCGGAACGGCGTGCGCAACGAAAACAACGTGACCGACGGAATCACGCCGGTGCTGACGCTTGAGAACGGCTTCCCGCAGACAGCGTCGACCGGTCTGCCGGGCTACTTCGGAATTGACCGCCATGCGCGGACGCCATACGTACAGCAGTGGTCGGCTGGATTGCAGAAGCAACTGCCGGAAGGGATCGTCCTGGACGTCTCCTACGTGGGAACGAAGGGCACGCGGCTGGGACGGTTCCGCAGATTCAACACGCCGCTTCGCGTCGAGACCGGTGAAAACCTACCGCCGCGACCCGGTGACCTCCAACAGCTCCGGCCGTTTCCTGAGCTCGGCGAGATCATTCAGCGGCAGCACATTTCGAACTCCATCTATCATTCCCTTCAGGTCAAAGTAGAAAAGAGGATGGCCAGCCGACTAACCTTCCTCAGCAGTTTCGTCTGGTCGAAATCCATTGACGATGCCGACAGCGTGATTCCGGGATTCTTTGAGAGCTTCGGCGCCCAGGACGAGCGGAACCTGCGACTCGAACGCGGCCTGTCTTTCTTCGATGTAGGCCGGCGCATTAGCGCGGGCTTCGTGTACGCCTTGCCCGCCTCGGCCTTCCTGCGGCCCGTGCTGTCCGGCTGGGGGATGAGCGGGATCGTGACTCTCCAGGACGGAACGCCGCTCAACCCGGTCTACTTCGCCTTTGATCCCGCCAACTCGGGCACGCCGAACCGGCCGGACGTGGTACCCGGAGTCAGCGTGAGGCTCCCGCGCAGCCAACGGACCGCCGACCACTTCTTCAATACGGATGCCTTCCGTGCCCCCGCGCCGTACACTTTCGGCAACGCCGGCAGGAACATTCTGCCGGGCCCGGGGAATAATGTCTTCGACCTGGCGTTGCACCGCCAATTTCCGGTACGGGAGTCGAAGGCAGTCGAGTTTCGCGCGGAGTTCTTCAACGCGTTCAATCATCCGAACTTCGGCATACCGGGACCGTATCCGGACTTTGGACCGTTCTTCGGCAAGATCTTTGCGACTGGCCAGCCGCGCCGCGTGCAACTAGCGCTCCGGATTGACTTCTGACTTGAAACCGATCCTGTGGGAGGAGAACCGGCGCGTCCCGGCCGGCGTCCGAGCGGCGCTGGCCGCATTGCGATTTGCGCATCCTGACACTCGGGGGCTGCAAGTTCTCTGCGAGCGCGAATGGAAGGAGGCACTCCACTTCTGCGACCGCTCGCAGACAACTCTGTTCCTTTGGGAGCGATGCGAGGAGGAATTTCCCGAGTGGGTCCGCGAGCGCGTCGGACAGAATCTTGCGGACAACACGGAGCGAAACACCAGGATTCGGGAGGATGTCTTCAAGATTTGCTGCGCGCTCGACGGGTCTCGGACTGAGTACGTGATGCTGAAGGGCCTGACGCAGTGGCCGCGATACGTGGCGGATTCGCGGCTGCGAGTCCAGTACGATCTTGACCTTTACTGCCCGCCCGATTCGCTGTACCGGGCGCGCGACGTACTGCTCGAACTCGGATACGAGCCAGCCGAAGGCTTCGAGAACTTCCCCGTAGACCACTTGCCGACGATGATCCGGAAGACCGGGTTCGAGTGGCACGGGAACTACTTCGACCCTGACGTGCCGGTCTGTGTGGACGTTCATTTCCGGTTCTGGGATGAGGAGACCGAGCGGTTTGCCGCTCCAGGACTCGATGAGTTTTGGGAGCGGCGGACCAAACATCCGGTAGACGGGCGTTGCGTGCCCGCGCTCGACCCCGCAGACAGCCTGGCATACACGAGCCTCCACCTTTTGAGGCACCTGCTGCGCGGAAGCCTGCGCCTGTGTCACGTGTATGAGTTGGCCCGCTTCCTCGAGACGAACGCGGACGATAGGGCTTTCTGGGAGAAGTGGCGGGACTTGCACCCACCCGGTCTGCGGCGGCTGGAAGCGATCGTGTTCCGGCTGGCAGCCGAATGGTTCGACTGTGGTGTGCACGAAACGGCTGAAGCCGAAATCGCAGAAGTTCCCAAGGGCGTTCAATTCTGGTTCGAGCGTTATGCCGCTTCGCCGATGGAGGGTTACTTCCGGCCGAACAAGGACGAGGTCTGGCTGCATCTCTGTCTACTCGATGCCGGCAAGTGGAGCGTTCTCAAGCGGCGTCTGCTTCCGTCGCGTCTACCTGCACGGGCAGAACCCGGCAACTTGCCGGCGTCCGAGATCACTCCGCGCCTGCGGTGGCAGGCGCGGGCACGTTACGCCGGGCACGTCGCCGCGCGCGCCATGCATCACGCGGTTGCCTTTGCGCCGGCGCTATGGAAAGGCACACGCTGGTGGCTGGAAGCAGCAGGACCCGGAGCGGCCTACTGGCGCTACTTGCTGACGGCGTCGCTCTACCACCTTGGCGTTTTTGTATTTGTCCTGCTCTACAACCTTTACCTGTTGGATCGCGGTTTTCGGGAAGACTTTCTGGGGTTGATCACAAGTGCGGCCACGATTGGCAGTCTCGCGGGAACGTTGCCGGCGGCTTGGGGAATCCAGCGGCTCGGCCTTCGTAAAACAGTCATGGCGTGCATTGTGGGGACAGCGGTGGTCTCGGCTGCGCGTAGCCTTGTTCTCGGGCCGGCGTCATTGGTTGCGACAGCGTTTCTAGGGGGTGCGCTCTCGTCGGTCTGGTTTGTGTCGGTCGCACCGGCGGTGAGCGGTCTATCGAGTGAGCGGAATCGACCTGTCGGCTTCAGCCTGTTCTTCGCCACCGGCATTGCGGTAGGTGTCCTTGGCGGGTTGGCGGGTGGCCGGCTGCCGGGATGGATCCAAGAGACGTTCGCCCTGGGGACGGCTGCCTCGGCCAAGCAAGCGGCGTTGCTTACAGGCTGCGCGATCTCCGCGCTGGCGATTCTGCCGGCCCGGCGCCTGTCGTTGCCGACCGGCGTTGCGCGCGAATCGCGAGTCTACCCGTGGAACCCGGTTCTCGGGCGATTCTTTGCCGCCATAGCGGCGTGGAGCTTTGCCACGGGCTGCCTCAGCCCGTTTTTCACCGCTCTTTTCTCGCGCCACTTTAACGTGTCGGACGAGCACATCGGCCTCGTCTTCTCCGGCTCGCAACTGGCGCAGGTGGCGGCGGTACTCGCTGCACCGCTGGTGCTGCGGCGGTTCGGGCTGGTCGGGGGCGTTGTTGCGATGCAAGTGGCGGCCGCCGCGATGCTGGCCACGCTCGCTTTGGGGCCTCCGGTACTTGCTGCCGCCGCGGCCTATGTCGGCTTCATGTCGTTTCAGTCTATGTGCGAGCCAGGAACGTACAGCCTGTTGATGAACCAGGTGGGTGAGGAGCAGCGTAGTGGTGCGTCGGCGCTGAACTTCCTGGTGATCTTCTCCGCGCAGGCCGCGGCGGCGGGTCTCGCCGGGATCGTGATCACGCGGCTGGGCTATCCGGCTATGCTTGCGGCGGCGGCAACCGTAGCGTTGGGAGCAGCGCTCCTGTTCCGGCGCTTGCTGCTCGCGTCCGACTCGCGGAGGTAACTCAACGGCAGGTATTACCCGTATAGGCCCGGCGTCTTCCGTTATCGTGGCCGAAAGGATTCGAGGGGCGGGAGAGTGTCGTTGTCCTTGAAACCGGAAACAAATTCCGACAAACGCTCCTGGAGCCGGCGCCAGTATTCATACTCGGCGTCCCACCGACCCAGGGCCCTGCGGAGGCGGAACGGGTGATATTCTTCGAGCCACGCCGTCCGGTAGTCCTCCCTCATTTCGGAGATTGCATCCATCAGGTCGATGGCGCGGCTGTGGTCCTGATAGCTCGCCTCAAAGCCAAGGAAGAGATACAAGTCGGAGCTCTTGGGATTCTTGCCGAGCCGCGTGAAGTACCCTTCGATCTCGAGCGCGTAGAGGTACTTCTGGCCAAGGTAGTCGAGCATGCGGGCGCCCAGGAGCAGACTCGAGAGAGCGGGGGCGGCGGGCTTGATTTCCAGAGCGCGCATCAGAAGTTCCTGCGCTGATTCCGCCTGAAGGCGCGCCTCTCTGAACTCCGCGCGATGCGGCGCGGCGCGTTTCAGCCTGTCGGGCACCAGAGGGTCTTCCCACAACCGGTGCATCGTGTCACGGCCCAGCGCATCCTCGAGATGTTGACGGGACTTGTTGATCGCCTCCAGCGCTGAGGCAACATCGGACGCGATCGCCTCGGGATAAAGGCCGGCCGCGTAGTCGGAAAAGAACCGGCTGTGGTCCACCGGCTCGGATTGCCAGGCGGCCGCGGCGCCATAGGCCATTCCGGGGAGGGCCTGCCGATACAGCGTCTGGGCGGCGTCGTGCCACCCCGTGTGGATGATGCCCATGCTCCCGTGCCGGCGGGCGGCGGCCAGGAAACCATCGACGTTCGCGAAGGTGCGGTTCAAGTCGGGCACCACTTCGTTCCACGTCCACAGACCGGTGGCGATGACGTGCGGTATGCGTCCCTCCGAGAACGGCTTGACGAACGATGTGTAATCCTTGCGAGCCTCGTAGTCCCAGGCCACGGCGATGGTACCAGGGGGGAGTTCCGAAACGAGCTGTGGATAGCGAACGAAGATCTCGGACCCGGTGGCCACGTCGGCCCAGAACATCACGCGTTTATCGTGCTTCCTAACGAGCGATGAGACGAATTGAAGGAGCTCTATGTACAACTTGGCAGGCTCGACGCCTCCGGCCGCCTGGCTGCCGGCCGCCTCCAGTTCGAACGGCTCATCGAGGCCGATGTGAAACCACGGGCTGGGGAACAGACCCGCCATCTGGGCGACCCAGTCCGCAAGCAGCTCACGCACACGAGGGTGCCGAGGGTTGAACTCGCCGCCGTGGGGAAGCGCCGCGAGATCGGCATAGCGCTCGATCTGGAAGACGTCGTGAAGGTGACCGTAGTATTCGAGACAGGGTACGACATCGACATGCCGCTCCCTGGCGTAGTCGATGATATGGCGCACCTGCTCCCGCGTGTACCGCGCCTTGGGACTGAACAGGGGGTAACCGGTCAACTCGATGCTGACTTCCGAATAGAAGTAATACTGGTTCACCTTCCAGCGGGCGAGGAAATCGATCTGCCGTTTGATCTCCTCCTCTTTCGGCAGGGGTCCGTGACTCATGTCCATCATGAAGCCCCGATACGCGAGGGAAGGCCAGTCCCGTATCTCGACTTCGGGAAGCACTGCGTGCGCCCCTTCGCCCTCTACCAACTGGCGCAGCGTCTGGACGCCATAGAACAAGCCGGCCGAGGATCGCGCGCGGATTTCCGCTCCGTTCGAGTTGATCTTGATCGAGTAAGCCTCCCGCGAATCGGGTCCGGGGCGCTCGTCGGCCATGGGCAACGCCGCAACATCCCCGGTTCGGGACAGCAAGATGGTTTTTCCCGATCGCTCGACGTCGAGCACCGGCACTTGCGTCTGAGCAATCGAGGAAAGCGCCGCAGAGAGCTCCTGGGCGACAAACCGGTCCTCCGCGCCGGGCGCGGATGCGAAGCGGATGGACAAGCCCCGCACGGGTAACTCGGCTCCGCCGTAGCGGACCTCCTGCGGACGGGGCAGCAGCGGCTTATGGCTACCGGGGGCGGCAGCAAGCAGCCACACCGGCATCAGGCAAGCGAGCAGCAAAGATTTCGGCATGACGTTTTACCTCAGAGTCGGATGAACGTCGCAATGGCGGCCACTATGACGCCGCTTCCATCGCGGGAGCGCCCTTCTTTGCAGAGCGCGATAGTTCGCGAAGCACGACTTCGGCCGCCTGTAGAGTCCGGTCAACCATCTCGGCGGTGTGGCTGAGACTGATGTGATTCCGCTTCAGATTCATCGGCAACTTGAAAATGCCGCGTTCGAGAAGCTTGCGCCGGTAGGAGACGAACATCTCGGCGTCGTTCCTGGTGAGGTCTGTGTAGCTCTCAATCGGGCCGTCCATAAAGTAGGTCAGGAATACGGAACCGAAGCCGGTGACGGTAGCTTTCAGCCCGAGCCTAGTCACAATGCCGCTGAGCCCTTCCCGCATGCGTTCGCCTAGGCCGAACATGTGACGATAAGTGGATTCCTGCTCAAGCACCTCGATGGTAGCGAGTGCGGCTGCACAGCAGACGGGGTGACCGTTGAACGTACCGGCGAAGAACACATCGCCATCGGAGTGGGTGTTGAATCGGTCCATCAGTTCCCGCTTGCCGCAGATGACGGAAATCGGATACCCGTTGGCGACGGCCTTCCCAAGGGTGGTGAGGTCTGGTGTCACGCCGCAGATCTTCTGATAGCCGCCGAGACCGTGCCGGAAGCCGGTGATGACTTCATCGAAAATCAGAACGATGTTTTTCAGACGGGTGAGCTCGCGTAGACCCTCGAGAAAGCCGGGCTTCGGAAGCACACACCCGATGTTGTGCGGAATGGGCTCGAGGATGATGGCGGCTACCTGTCCCTTGTTGGCCGCGACCGTCCGCTCGACCTCGTCGAGGTCATTGAACGTGCAGACCAGGGTGTGTTCGACGACCTCGGGCAGGCTTCCTGCGGACAGGAGCTGTCGAGATCCCAACTGTTCGGCCGGAGTGATCACATTCATCGCGACGGCGTCATGCCACCCGTGGTAGCAGCCTTGAAACTTGATGATCTTCTTTCGTCCGGTGACGGCGCGGGCGAGCCGAATCGCCTGGTAGGTCGCCTCTGAACCGCTGTTGGTAAAGAGCACTCTTTCCGCGGACGGCACGTGCTGGCTGATCTTCCGAGCCAGCGCAATCTCCGATTCCGTTGTCCCGACACCGAGAAGATCGATATTTTGCATCGTCTCTTGGACCCGCCGGTTCACCATTTCATGATTGTGGCCGAGTACGATCGGACCGAAAGCGGCCTGGTAGTCGATAAATTGGTTGCCGTCGACGTCGGTCATCGTTGCGCCTTCCGCTCGCGCAAAGACAAGATGCGGCTCGAACCGTCTCAAAGAGGTGTTGACGCCTCCCGGCATCACATCACTTGCCAGGGCGTATTTCAGGCGGTTTTGGTCATTCGTTGGCATCGGCTTTTCCTTAGCTTCCCCGCTCGGGACCTCAAGTTATTGCGAATTCTAATCCAGCGACGCAATAACGTCCAATACGAAACATGACGGGAAGTGCGCGGCCATCCAGAAGCTTGGACGAAAACCGCCTCGGCGACTGCGGGGCAGCACTTCGTGCTGCGGGATGCTATGCGGTTGACAGGAGCAGTGCATCAAGCTAGGATTCCAGCGAGATCTCGTGTTCAGGCTTCAGGGTCGTTCTGGGTTACGTTGCTGGACGCCAACAGGCCTCTTGTGTGTCTTTCTCCAGGCGGCGACGCTGGCATGTACGTCCGGATCCACCGCGGCGCAACAAGGGGTACGTGCGGCGCCATTGCCCGACCTTGCCCCGCTCGAACAACTGAAGCTGGACGAATTTGAACCCGCGGTCGGCGAACAGATTCGCGGGGCGTATGAAAGGGCCAGCCAGCATCCCCGAGACGCGGCGGCAGCCGGCAAACTGGGCATGATTCTTCAGGTCTACGGAAAGTACGAACTGGCGGAGCGCTGCTTTCTCCGTGCAAAAGGGCTGGATGCGCGTTCGTTTCGTTGGACATACTACCTCGGCAATGTGGAGGGTTTTCTTGGAAAACATCCCGACGCCGTCCAGCACGTCCGCGAGGCCTTGACCATTGACGGACAATACGCTCCTGCCCGGGTGCGTCTGGCGCAGTTGTTATTGGACTCCGGCGACTTGGAGCAAGCCGGCCAGCTTTATCGCGAAGCGGCCGATCAGAATCCCGAACTAGCTTCCGCCCATTTCGGCCTCGGTCAGGTGCTGGCGGCCCGGGAGGAGTTGGAGGCGGCCATTGAGTCGTACAAACGAGCCTGTCAGCTCGCCAAGAATTATGCGGCCGCCCACTATGCGCTCGGGATGGCATACAGAAAGACAGGTGATCTGGCCAACGCCCGCACGCATCTGGAACTATATCAGCGTCTCAAGCAGGCGAAACAGCCGGTGCTCGATCCGCTCATGGAGGAGGTGAATGCCCTTTATTCCGGAGGGCTCACGCACTTCGCCAAGGGCTCTGCTTTGGCGCAGCAGGGAAAATTACAGGAGGCGGCCGCTGAGTTCGAAGCGGCGCTGAACGTGAATCCGGGGATGGTGATGGCACACATCAACCTGATCGCTATGTGCGGGCAATTGGGCCAGCCGGAGAAAGCCGAACAACACTTCCGCGCGGCAGTCGAGCTGGACCCAGGTTGGGTGGAGTCCTATTACAACTGGGGGATGTTCCTGCTCCAGAAGGGAAAAAAGGCGGAGGCTGCGGAGATGTTTCGCAAAGCGGTCGCGGTCAATCCAAGCTATCCGGATGCACAGGTCCAACTAGGATCGTTGCTCGACGAATCGGGGCGCGCGGCGGAAGCTGCCGCTCATTACGAGCGAGCGCTCGCCGCCGACGCTGGCCACCGGCAGGCTCATTACCTTCTCGCTCACAACCTGGTTCGCAGGGGACAGGTGGACGACGCGATCCGGCATTTCCTCGAGACGATCAAGGTGGAGGACAACCGCACGCCCTTCTGCATGTATGGCCTAGCAGTAGCATATGAACGCTCCGGAGACCGCCAACAGGCTCTTTACTACATGGAGCAGGCGCACCGGCGCGCGGTCTCCTTCGGAATGCGAGACCTAGCTTCACGGCTCCAACAGGACTTGAAGCGTTTGCAGGCGGAGGGTGTCCGCCGTTGACTGCGCCTCTTCGGAAGCGTCCCGGCGCCTTGTCGGGCCCTCGAATACGCCACCGCTGTGGGGCGTTTCTACTCGTGGCTTTCGCGGCATGTTGCGTGGCAACTGCCGCCGATGTCCTGTTCGAGGACGCCGCTGAGAAGACAGGCCTTCGATTCCAACACTTCATCGGGGCGACCGGATCCTATTTCGTGCCCGAGATTTTCGGCTCCGGCGTCGCACTGCTGGATTACGACGGGGACGGTGATCTTGACGTCTATTTCCTGCAAGGGGCGGTGCTCGATAAAACGAAGTCGTTGAAGGATTCGTTATTCCCCCTACCGAAGGAACATTTCCCCGGCAACCGGCTGTTCCGGAATAACCTGATACCAACCGGGACGCTGTCCTTCACGGATGTGACGGAGCAAGCGCACGTCGCAGGAAATGGGGGATACGGGATGGGCGCGGCGGTGGGGGATTACGACAACGACGGCCACCCGGACTTGTTTGTCACAAACTACGGCAGGGACATCCTGTACCATAACAACGGCGACGGGACATTTTCCGATGTAACCAAAGAGGCGTTTCCGGCGGAGGAGTCCTTCGGGGCGAGTGCGGCGTTTGTCGACTATGACCGGGACGGGTTCCTGGACCTGGTCGTTGTGCGTTACAACTCCTTCACGGTTCAAGGAAACAAGCGGTGCTCCGGTTATGCGGGTGCGCGGGAGTACTGCGGACCGGGTGACTATCGCCCGATCCCTGACAAGCTCTATCACAACGACGGCAAAGGGCGCTTTACCGACGTTAGTCAGAAGGCGGGGCTTGGGGCCGCGTTCGGCAACGGGCTTGGAGTGGTATGCGCTGACTTTGACGGCGACGGCTGGATCGACATTCTGGTCGCCAACGACAAGACTCCGAATCAACTCTGGATCAATCACGGCAACGGCACTTTCGAAGACGACGCACTGATGTCGGGAACGGCTTTTGACGACGAAGGTAAAGCGCACGCGGGGATGGGAGTAACGGCGGGCGACTTCGACGGAGATGGTGATGAAGACATCTTCATCGCCAACATTTTGGGCGAGACGCATATGCTGTACCTGAACCTGGGTAACGGAATCTTCCGGGATGTAACCAAGCTGTATGGCCTCGGTTACACAACGGTTCCCTACACCGGATTCGGCACCCTCTGGTTTGATTACGACAACGACGGACGACTCGACCTGTTCATTGCCGACGGGGAAGTAAGGGCGATCGAATCGCAGCGGGGCAAGCCCTTTCCGTACGATCAGAAGAACCAGCTCTTTCACAACGAAGGCAAGACCTTCCGCGAGGTCACAGGGGAGGCTGGTCCCGTGTTCGACCTTTCGGAGGTGGGCCGAGGGGCAGCATTCGGTGACATCGATAACGACGGTGACATCGACATTGTCGTCAGCAACGCGAACGGACCGGCGCGGTTGCTGCTGAACCAGATCGGCAACCGCAACCACTGGCTGGAGGTGCGCCTTCAGGGAGTCACCGTGAACCGCGACGCCTTAGGCACACGGGTGGCGTTGCTTCGACAGGGCCGTCCGGCACTTTGGCGCAGGGTAGCGACGGACGGCAGTTACTTGAGCGCCAATGATCCCCGCGTGCACTTTGGACTGGGACCGGACGCGGCATTGCGCGTGGCCCCTCCGGAGAACATCGTCGTCATCTGGCCGGACGGCTCGAAGGAGACCTGGCCGATTCCCGGCGTCGATCGGGTGCTTCAGTTTCGGCAAGGCACGGGTACACAAGTGAAGGAAACTCCGACGACCAAGCCGTAGAGTCGGATTTTCTATCGTTCGGGCGGGGCTCGCCCGATGACTTGGGAGCCCCGTGCCCTGCCGCGCGAAGTCAGTCTAGAACTCGATACGCCCTCGCAATTCGACCATGCGCTGCCCGGCTCTTTCGCCCGAGTACAGACCGTAGGTTTCCCCAATCACACCAACCCCGCCCGGTACGGAGATGTTGTTGGCCGGGAACAGGAAGTTCGGGTGGTTGAAGATGTTGGAGATCAACCCCATGAAGTC
>DATIFQ010000373.1:0-9665 GCA_035455185.1 Bryobacteraceae bacterium
ATTCCGCCCTTGCCGTCCTTGTCGCCCGGATACCAGTTCTGCACCGTCGAGTACTTGATCGTGGCGTTGTCGAGCGCCACCAGTTCCACAACCGCGGCGTGCAACTGGTTGGTGTCGCGGATCGGCGCCGTGCAACCTTCCAGGTAGCTCACCGAGCTTCCTTCGTCGGCGATGATCAGCGTGCGCTCGAATTGTCCCGTGTTCTGGGCGTTGATGCGGAAGTAGGTCGACAGCTCCATCGGGCACTTGACGCCCTTCGGAACGTAGCAGAACGATCCGTCGCTGAAGACCGCCGCGTTTAATGCGGCAAAGAAGTTGTCCGAATGAGGAACCACCGAGCCGAGGTATTTCTGCACGAGGTCCGGGTGTTCCTGGACCGCCTCCGAGAACGAACCGAAGATGATGCCCAGTTCCGACAGCTTCTCCTTGAACGTGGTCGCCACCGAGACACTGTCAAATACAGCGTCCACCGCCACCCCGGCGAGCAACTCCCTCTCTCTCAATGGGATGCCGAGCTTCTCGTACGTTTCGAGCAGTTTTGGGTCGACCTCGTCGAGGCTCTTCGGACCGTCCTTCTTAACCTTTGGGCTCGAGTAGTAGACGATGCTCTGGTAGTCGATCTGCGGGTATCTTACGTTGGCCCAGGTAGGCTCCGTCATCGTGAGCCAGTGGCGGTAGGCCTTCAGGCGCCATTCCAGCATGAACTCCGGCTCGTTCTTCTTCGCCGAAATCAGCCGGATGATGTCTTCGTTCAGCCCGGGCGGGACCGAGTCGGCTTCGATCTCGGTGACGAAACCGTACTTATATTCTTGATTCGCAAGGGCTTCGATCTGTGCGGTGGTGCTCATCGGATCTCCCAGTGAGGCAGTCGGGACACCCTATCACGGTATCCCTTTACTCACTGTAGCGAATCTTGACAAACTCGTCAAGATTCCTACCGTTAATGGATGATTCTGGGGTCCGATCGGTCGCAAAGGCGCTCGAACTAGCCTATTTCGCGCCTTTAACGTGGCACTTGGCGCAGTTGCCCGTGGTCACGAAGGCACTGCCGCCCGCCACGTGGCACGTCGCGCAGGAGGTCTTCCCCTTTTCGGCGACCTTATGCATGCCAGCCTTGAAGTTCAGTGGAGCCTTCGCGTCCTGGGCCCAGAGCTTGTCATGGCAGACCTTGCAGTCGCCCTTCGCCCGCTCCAAGTGCTTGGCGTGATCGTACGTGACGTTGCCCATCTTCGTCTGGAAGACGAGCTTTTCGGGAGCTTTCTTCTCCTGTGCCAGGCCGGCCAGGCTGAAGGTAACGAGCAGTGCCGTCAGAATTGTGATAATTCGCATCTGAATCTCTCTGTAATGTGGACCGCGCCGGACACGTACGGGTTTCAACGAATTTGCCCCGCCATGCCGGTCCGTGTCATCACCCAGGATATTTTCCGGCGATGTAACTATGCAACTGGTCGATGGTGGCCGCCTGAGCCGAGATGATCGAACGGACAAGGTCTCCGATCGAGACGATGCCCACCACCCGTTCGCCCTCCATCACCGGCAGATGCCGGATGCGATGCTCGGTCACGATCCGCATGCACTCATCGACGGTGGCCCCGGGATCAACCGTGAGCACCGGGCGGCTCATGATCTCCCGGAGAAGCGTGTCCTTGGAGGACCGTCCCTGCAGGATCACCTTGCGGGCGTAGTCTCTCTCGGACAGAATGCCTGCCAGTTTGCCCTCTGAGATCACTAGCACCGCTCCGACGCTCTTCTCGGCCATCAGCTCAATCGCCTCGTAGACGGTCGCGTCCGGCGGCAACGCCCAGACGGCTTTCCCCTTCGCATTGAGAAGGGATCGCACTGTGTCAATTAGCGACATGATTCACCTGCCCAGAGTGTACTGGTGAGATTCTATCACCGATCGCTGCACGCCGGAGCCGCATCTGGCGATAATGAAAATTCCGGCCTTCGAAGCCGGGCTTATGCAGCGCAGGCATTTTCTGGCGACCCTTTCAGGGGGATCCGCAATGATGGCTTACTCAAACCTGGCGGCCGCGGCGCCCGACCCCGCCGCGCGCCGGGAAGAACTGTATGGCTTGCTCGGGGAACTTCCCGGCCGTCACCGCAAGATCACCGTCCGGACCATCTCTACGGAAGAACGGCCGGCGTACGTCCTCGAGAAACTCGAACTCGACCTCAACGGCATCGAGCCCGCGCCGGCGTGGTTCGTCCGGCCGAAAGCCTTAAGCGGCCGCGTTCCGGCGATCCTGTATAACCACGCGCACGGCGGCGACTACAAGCTCGGGAAGGATGAATTCCTCAAGGGCCGCGACGTGCTCCAGTCACCGCCCTATGCCGAGCTAATCACCTCGCTCGGATATTGCGGCCTCTGCATGGACACATGGGTCTTCGGCGAGCGCGCGACCCGCACGGAGTTGGACACCTTCAAACACATGCTCTGGAACGGGAAGGTGCTGTGGGGAATGATGGTGTACGACTCCATCCGCGGCGTCGACTACCTGTCTTCCCGGCCCGAGGTTGACGCCGGCCGGATCGGCACGCTCGGCTTGTCGATGGGCAGCACGATGGCCTGGTGGCTCGCGGCGCTCGACGAGCGTGTAAAGGTCTGCGTGGACCTTTGCTGCCTCACCGATTTCCAGGCGCTGATTGAAGCCGGCAACCTGAAGGGCCACGGCATTTACTACTACGTTCCGTCGTTGCTCAAGCACTTCACCACCGCGCAGATCAATGCGCTCATCGCTCCCCGGCCGCACCTGAGTCTCGCCGGGAATCTGGATGCCCTCACGCCCACCGCCGGGCTGGACCGGATCGACCGGGAGCTGAAAGCCGTCTACGCGGCCCTCGGCAAGCCGGAACATTGGAAGCTGTTGCGTTACAACGTCGGTCACGAAGAGACGCCGGAGATGCGTCGCGAAATCATTGCCTTTCTGAAACAATTTCTGTGAGCAAATCCCGAGACTGGTCAACAGCCGGCGTTGCTCTCGCCGCGCTCGTTATTGCTGCTTACTTTATTTCGTTCACCGCGGGAAGCCTGCGGACCGAGTTCACGCAAGACGACCTGATGAACTGCTACCGCGGGTGGTTCCACCCGCTCAAGGCGTTGGTGGCGGAGAACTTCATGTTCTGGAAGTTCAGCCCGACGTTCCGGCCGCTCCCGGCACTGATCTACAAGGCTTCGTTCGGGTTGTTTGGGTTCGACCTGTTTGCGATGCGGCTGCTCTTGTGGGGGGTGATGGCCGCCAACGTGGTTCTGGCCTACCTTCTTGTGCGGCGCTTGACAGATTCCCGGGAGACGGGCCTCCTCGCCGCATTGCTGATTTGCTACCACTCGAACTTCGCGTCGCTTTACTACAATACCGGCACGATTTACGACATTTTCTGCTACTTTTTCTACGTTTTTGTGCTCGTTTTGTACGCTTTTTGGCGCTCTCGGCACCGTCTTCCGGGTCCCGTGGCCCTTGTAGCACTCGCCCTTCTCTATATCTTCGCCCTGGACTCGAAGGAGCTTGCGGTCTCGCTTCCGGTCACGATTCTCGCCTACGAGCTGCTCTTTCATCCACCGAGTCTTCGCGGCTTGGGCGGCTGGCTGGTGCGGGAGGCCCGGTTCGCATGGCTGACGGGTTTCATCACGCTGGGCTTCATCTTCGGGCGGATCAACGGACCGTACTCCATCAGCGAGCAGGGCGGATATCACGTGGCGCCGTCCGCCGGCGAGTACCTGAAGCAGGCGGCCAACTATTTCGGCGAGCTGTTTTACAGAACAGGTTGGTTCAACAGTATGAAAGCGCTGGTGCTTCTGCTCGGGCTGTTCGTGGTGGCGCTGGCATTACGGTCGCGCGTGCTTGTCTTCGGATGGATCATGTTCACAACTGGCTTCCTGCCGATGGCGTTCATCCCGCCCCGCAGCCTCCACGCGATTCACTTGCCGCTGACGGGCCTGGCGCTGTACTTCGCGGCGCTGCTGGTGGATTTGCGTGACCGGTTGCTGCGCGCCGCTCGCAGGACGTCGCTTCGCCCCGCTGGGCAGGCCCTTCTGTTCATCGCTCTGACTTTGTTCCTGATCCGTGTGCATCCGGGCAACGAGTCCAACTACAACGCCTGGCTCAAGGAGTACCGGCAAATCCGAATCATCCAGGAACAGTACAAGCAGTTGTATCCTTCCATGCCGCCGGACAGCCGGGTCCTGATTCTGAAAGACCCATTCGGGCAGTACAATTGGGCCAGCCTCTTCGTCATCTATCTCGTCTACGGCGACCTAAGCATCCATGTGGACCGGCTTGAGACGATGGAGCCGAAGCCCGACGCGGCGGCGCTGGAGACCTACAACTACATCCTGACGTTCGAAGACGACCGGCTGATCGGCATCGATCCAAAATACGTTTCGCCGGCGCAGTGAAGCCGCGAGGCTGCCGTCAGGCCTTTCGGAGCACGGCGATCTGGCCGGCGTGATAGATGTCGTGCTGAACGGCGCCGTGGAGCATGAAGTAGACGTCGTGGTCCTTGCCGGGGACGGGGTCAAGCAGGCGGGAATCGCTCATCCTCGCGGTCAGGCCGTACAGGGCCCGATGGCGTTCGGCGAGCTCAGCCAGCGTCTGTTTCCAGGCGGCCTCTCCGCCAGCGTGCACCGGCGGCCAGTCCTCCTCGCCGGCCAGCTCGATCGCTGACCCCTCGATCCGGCGGCACAGCGCAGTCTTCCAGGCGGAGACGTGCAGGACGATCTCCCAAATGCTATGAACGCCGGCCAGCGGCCGCCGCGCCGCGCTCTCGGCGTCCACGCCTTCGAGAACCTCACGCAGCGACGGACCGTGCCAGGCATCGCCTTCGAAGGCGCGCCGCATCTGATCGCGAATTCTGTAGATCTCGTTCATTCAGACAGCCTCCTCCGCAATCCTACCGCCTGACGGGCGCGACCGAGGCGGTTAGAATGGGAGACACCTCCTATGAAACTTCAAAGCCATACCATTACTCAGGGGCGGGACCGGGCACCAGCCCGCTCGATGCTGAAGGCCATCGGGTTCACCGATGAGGACCTGCGGAAACCCATCATCGGCATCGCCAACACCTGGATAGAGACGATGCCATGCAATTACAACCTGCGGGAACTTGCGGTCAAGGTGAAGGAAGGAGTCCGCGCCGCAGGCGGCACGCCGATGGAGTTCAACACGATCGCGATCAGCGACGGCGTGACGATGGGCACCGAGGGGATGAAGGCGTCGCTGACCAGCCGCGAGATCATCGCCGATTCGATCGAACTGGTCGCGCGTGGCCACATGTTCGACGGCATCGTCGCGCTGGTGGCCTGTGACAAGACGATTCCCGGAGCGGCCATGGCGCTGTTGCGGCTGAACGTGCCGGGTATCGTGCTGTACGGCGGGTCGATTCTGCCCGGCCACTACAAGGGCCGCGACCTGACGGTTCAGGACGTCTTTGAAGCGGTCGGAGCGAACGCCGCCGGGCGCATCACCGACGACGAACTGCTTGCCATCGAGAACGCCGCCTGTCCGGGGGCCGGGGCGTGCGGAGGCCAGTTCACCGCCAACACGATGGCGACGGTCATGGAGCTGATCGGCCTCTGCCCGATGGGGATGGCTTCGGTACCGCAAGTGGACCCGCGGAAGTCCGACGTCGCGTTCCGGTGTGGCGAGATGATTCTAGAAGCGGTCCGGCGGGACCTCAAGCCGCGAGACATCGTCACCCGAAAGGCGATCGAGAACGCCATCGCGGGGGTCGCGGCGAGCGGAGGCTCGACGAATGCCGTACTGCATCTGCTGGCGATGGCCCGCGAGGCCGGTGTTCCGCTCGAGATCGACGATTTCCAGGCGATCAGCAACCGCACGCCACTGTTGTGCGACCTGAAGCCCGCCGGCCGGTTCACCGCGGTGCACGTCGACACGGCGGGCGGGATTCCGGTGATCGCGAAGCGGCTTCTAGAAGGCGGCTACGCCGACGGGGCGCAGTTGACGGTCACGGGGCGGACTTTCGCCGAGGAGGCCAAGCTGGCGAAGGAGACCCCGGGCCAGGACGTGATCCGGCCGCTCTCGAATCCGATCAAATCCAGCGGCGGACTGGTGATCCTGAGGGGCAGCCTCTCACCGGAAGGGTGTGTCATCAAGGTGACCGGGATTGACAAGAAGTCGCACCGGGGCCCGGCGCGTGTTTTCGACCGCGAAGAGGACGCCATGACGGCGGTGACACGCGGCGAGATCAAGGCCGGCGACGTGCTGGTAATCCGCTACGAAGGCCCGCGCGGCGGGCCGGGAATGCGAGAAATGCTGGGAGTCACCAGCGCGATTGTCGGCGCGGGTCTCGGCGAGAGCGTGGCGCTGCTCACCGACGGACGTTTCAGCGGGGCGACACGCGGTCTCATGGCGGGACACGTCGCGCCGGAAGCGTTCAACGGGGGTCCGATCGCCGCCGTTGTCGAGGGAGATTCGATCCTGATCGACATTGAGCACCGGCGGATCGAACTCGAAGTGCCGGAGGCGACCGTCAAACAGCGGCTTGCGGCCTGGAAAGCGCCGAAGCCGCGCTACAAGACGGGGGTGTTCGCGAAGTACGCGGCGCTGGTCCAGTCCGCTTCTGAGGGGGCGATTACTTCGAAATTGTGAAGGGTGATCGGGCCATTCACCCGATCACCGCATCACGGAAGGTTCAGACGTGCGCGTCGAGCATTTTCTGGACTTCAGATTTGCCGACGGCGCCGACGCGCTGCTCGACGACCTTGCCGCCCTTGAAGAGCAACAGGGTGGGGATACCGCGAATGCCGTAACGCATAGCGGTGCCGCCGTTTTCGTCGACGTTGACTTTGCCGACTTTCGCCTTGCCCGAGTAGTCCGCGGCGATCCCCTCGATGGTTGGCTCCATCATGCGGCACGGGCCGCACCATTCCGCCCAAAAGTCCACCAGGACAGGGACGTCGGACGTCAGTACATCCTTGTCAAAACTTGAATCTGTAAAGGTTAGAGTATTCGGACCTGCCATTCCATCTCTCCACTTCGATCAGATGCATTCTTGGCGAAAAAGATTCAGGCCAGCAGCCGGCGGTAGAGCGCCGAGTACTCCGCAGCCGAGGCATTCCAGGAGAAATTTTTCCGCATGCCGTTTCGCATCAATGTCTCCCAGCGCCGCCGGTCACGCCAGGCGGCCAGCGCATCGCGAAGCGAGGCCAATAGAGCCTGGCTGCTGTATTCGCTGAACTTGAATCCGGTATCCTCATCGATCGTATCATCCAGCCCGCCGGTGGCGCGGACTACCGGCACCGTGCCGTAACGCAGACTGTAGATCTGATTCAGCCCGCAGGGTTCATAGCGGCTGGGCATGACGAAGATATCCGCGCCGGCCTCGATCTTGTGCGCCAGGGGGTTGTCGTAGGCGATGCGCACGGCGACCTTGCCGGGGTAAGCGGCGGCAAGGTTCCGGAACATCTCCTCGTAGCGCGGTTCGCCGGTTCCGAGGGCCACCAGGCTCGCGTCCTCGTCCAACAACCCGGAAGCAGCCTGCTCGATGAGGTCGAAACCTTTCTGCCTGGCGAACCGCGACACAATGCCGATGAGCGGCCGGCCCGCGGCCTCGTCCGGCAGGCCGAACTGGCGCAGAAGGTCGAGTTTGCAGGCCTTCTTGCCGCGAAGGTCGTCCAACGAGTAGTGCGCGGCGAGATGCACGTCGGTTTCGGGGTTCCAGGCGGAGTAGTCGACCCCGTTCAGAATGCCGGTAAGCACGCTGCTTCTGGCTCGCAAGAGGCCGTCCATGCGGAAGCCGTATTCCGGCGTCTGGATTTCGCGGGCATAGCCTTTGCTGACGGTGCTGATGGCATCGCTGTAAACGATCCCGCCCTTGAGGACGCTGAGGTCTCCAAGGAACTCGAGCCGGTCGATGGTGAGCAGGGCGGGGTCCAGCCCGATCTCGGGGAGGGCTGAGGGCGCGAAGATCCCTTGGTAGCCGAGATTATGGATGGTGAGGAGGGTTTTGACGCCCAGGAAGGTCGGATCGCCAGCGAGTGCCGTCCGGAGGTAGACCGGCGCGAGGGCGGCCTGCCAATCGTGGCAATGCAGGATTTGCGGGCGGAACACATGCCGGGCGGATGCCAGCGCGGCTTTGGCGAGGACCGCGAAGCGGATGTGATTATCCGGGAAGTCCCCAGCGGCGTCGACGTAAACGCCCTTCCGGTCATAGAGGGAGGGGCATTCGACGAAGAAATACGGGACATCGCGCTCGACCGCCATCTGGACGTTGACCGAATAGTGCGCGAGGCCGAGCCAGACGTCCAGTTTTTCGGCCACGCGGCGGGCGCCGTCGACCCGCGCATCGCGGTAGAGAGGGAGCACGACCGCTACGTCTTCGCCGCGTGCCTTGAGGGCGGCCGGCAGCGCGCCGACGACGTCCGCCAGCCCGCCGGTCTTGATAAACGGCGTGGCCTCGGAGGCGACCATCAGGATTTTGGCCATTCCTCTCGATTGTCGCCGGTCGGCATGGGTCGTGACAACGGATCTTTGCAGTGCTGCACGGCGTTATACCGCGACTATGAAGTTCCGTGTGGTTCTGGACTACGATCCGGAAGCCCGGAGCTACTCGGCGGTCTGTCCTGAATTGCCGGGGTGCGCCTCGGCCGGCGAAACGGAAGAGGAAGCGAAACGCGGTATCGAGGAAGCGATCCGGCTCTACTTCTCTTCGGCTGGGATTGAGTTGTCGCCGACCGCGAAGCTGGTCGAGGTCACAGTTGGATGACTGCAGAACGCCGCGTCTAGCGGCCGACCAAGTGATTTCGGTTCTCCGCCGTCAGGGTTTTGTTCTCGCTGGTTCGGTGGACAGCCATCATGATGTTAACACTCTTGCTGGCGGGAGTCGCCGCCGCGCAGGACGTGCAGTACAACTTTGATCAGCAGGTCGATTTCTCCCGCTTCAAGACGTACAAGTGGGCAGAGATTCCGGGCGGCCAGAAGCTCGACGATCTGTTGTCCAGGCATATTCGGGACGCCTTCGATGCCGGTCTTGCCAAAAAAGGTTTGACCAAGACCGACGCCGACAGCGCGGACTTGTACGTTGGCTGGCAAGTGGCGGTCAACCAGGAGAAGGAGCTTACCGCTTACGGCACCGGCTGGGGCTACGGCCCTGGTTGGCGCGGATCAGGAATGGGCACTGCCAAGACGTCAACGATCCTCATCGGCACGCTCGTGCTCGATATGTATGACACGCAAAACAAGCAACTGGTCTGGCGCTCATCCGCCACGAAAACAATCGACACCAATGCGAACCCGGAAAAGCGCTCCAAGAACCTCGCTAAGGCTGTCGACAAAATGCTGAAGAATTACCCGCCAAAAAAGTAGCCCCAGCGCCGTCAGGGTCGAAATCCAACCGGCGATCACCGGTCCGACGCAGTGCCGGCCGAGGGCTCTGCGGGCGGCCCGGCCCATTTCACCAGCTTCAGGTCCAGAACGAAAATCGCGTATAGAACCGGAACCAGCAGAAGCGTTACGAAGGTTGCAATGGTAAGTCCGCCAATCTGGGCGTAGCACAGCGGCTCCCAGAGCGGCCCGCCATGGGAGGCGAGCGGATACAGCGCAATCACGGTCGCGCCGACCGTGATCAGAACCGGCCTCAGTCGCATGATGCCCGCATCGAGGAGCGACTCGACGAACGGATGACCTTCCGCGTGGCGCTCTTCGATG
>DATIFQ010000374.1:0-2790 GCA_035455185.1 Bryobacteraceae bacterium
GGCATCTACGACAGCGTCTCGCTGCTCCTCGGGGACAACCCGATCATTGAGACCGTCCAGGTGGCTCCCCGGATCAAGTCATCCGAGATCATCGTCGAGACGAAGCTAAGAAATTACGGCGCCGCACGGGCCGCCGAACTGAGACACACGCTAAAAGCCTGGAAGGGCGGACAGCAGGCAGCCTCGGGGGCACCCGAGCGTATCGAACTCAAAGCCGGCGAGGAGAGGACCGTCCGTCAGACGATCCGCATCCCGAACGCGCGGCTCTGGTCGCCCGAGGAGCCGTTTTTGTACGTGCTCGAAAGCTCGACCGGCGGCGACAGCGCCTCCAGCCGGTTCGGCATGCGCGAGTTCCGCTTCGACACCGCCACCCGCCGCGCCTGGCTCAACGGAAAAGTCTACTTCCTGCGCGGGTCGAATGTCACGCTGCATCGCTTCTTCGAGGACCCAGGCTGCAAGCGGCTTCCCTGGACCGAAGCGTGGGTCCGAAAACTCCTCGCCGAGATCCCGAAGAAGATGAACTGGAACAGCTTCCGCTTCTGCATCGGCCCTGTGCCCGATCGCTGGCTGGAGATCGCCGACGAGGCCGGCCTGCTCATTCAGAACGAGTACTTCATCTGGACCGGCCATCCGGAATGGCGCGGCGTTTACAGCCGCAAGTGGAACGGCGACTTTCTGGTCGAGGAGTACAAGCGCTGGATGCGCGATAACTGGAACCACCCGAGCGTGGCTATCTGGGACGCGAATAACGAGTCATTCGACCCGATCTTCGCGGACAAAGTGATCCCGGCCGTGCGCGGTCTAGACCTCTCCGGACGCCCCTGGGAAAACAGCTACAACATTCCCGTTGGACCGGACGACCCCGTCGAGCACCACCCGTATCTCTTCAGCCGCACGGAAAACGACAGCGACCGGCCGTTTCGCATGGCCGAACTCGAGGAGATGGGAGGCGCGCCCCGAGGCGCCGGCAACATTCCAAGCGGCCACGCGGCCGTGGTCAATGAGTACGGCTGGATTTGGCTCAATCGTGACGGCACGCCCACCGAACTGACGAAGAAGGTCTACGCGGATCTCACGGGCCCCAACGCCACCGCCGAAGAACGTTTCGCCATGAACGGCTACCTGCTGGGCGGGTTGACGGAGTACTGGCGCGCTTTCCGGCATTACGCCGGTGTGCTCCATTTTGTCTATCTCACGTGCAGCTATCCCGGCGTTTACACCTCGGACCACTTTCGAAATCTGGAGACGCTCGAGCTTGATCCGTACTTTGCGGACTACGTCGGTGAAGCCTTCAAACCGCTCGGCATCTACATCCATTTCTGGCAGCCGGAACTTAAGGCCGGCGCCGAACGGACCTTCCCGGTGATGATGGTGAACGATGGAGCCCGGCCCGTGAAAGGCCGCCTGGTCCTGTCGCTCGAGGCCGAGGGCGGGGGAGAGGCGGCCAGGGCGGAGACAGCCTTTGAGCTGATGGCCAACGGCCAGGAGACCTACCTCGTGAAACTGCGTGTTCCCGCCGTCTCCGGGAGCCACCTTCTGAAGGCTTCGGCGGTCCCCGGCAGTGGCGGCCCGACCGTCAGCCGCCGCAAAGTGACCGTGCAGTAGCGTGCTGCGTTGTTTTGCGGCGAAGGCGGCAGACGACAAACGGCGATCGTCTGCCCCACAACACGGAGTGGACTTGACAAACGAATCCCTTCGTACTAAAAAATTAGTATGGAGACCTGCCGGAGGCAATGAGACGAGAATGAGATTTGTGTGCCTGATCCCATGCGCTTCCTTTGCCCTGTTGTTGAGTTGTGCCCCGCGCGCAGTGCGAACCTCCGGCAAGCCAGCCGACCTGTCGCAGACTGTTCCGAAACCAACTCGTGGTATCGATTACATTGACCTGCAACCCGGATGGCGGTTGCGCGTGACTACACCTTTGCTGAAGTCCGGAGCGTATCGGCTGCGGCTGAATGAGAAACAGGTCGATGGGAACACCGTCACGTTGTCCGCGGGGGAGGATTTCGAAGGATACGAGACCGCATTCTACGCGGTAGAACCGCGAAAGGGCGGAGGAGTGCGGATCGGCTTTGTCTCCGCTGACATGATGAAAGAAGGTAAGTCGGTTCCGCAGGTGCGTCCTAAAGAGCTGCTATTCCGGCTGCCGCCCAGTACGAGAATGGTGCGGCTCATCTATCTCACGCGTGTCAGCCAGTTCGATCACGACATGGCCGTGGTGGCCGCTGATGAGACCGGCGCACTTGAGAGATTAACGCAGGCGGTCAAGACCGGCCAAGACGCCTGCAAGAGCGAAGATGACAGCGTTTGCTTCTGGATCCCTGCTGGAATTGCCCTCCGGCCCGAGATGCAAACAAACGTAGGCGGCTCAAAGCAGTGGGTTCCTGTTCAGTAGAACTTGGCTAAGCGATGAAAACGAAGAACACCACACCTACAACGCAAGAACTCGAGATCATGAAAGTCGTCTGGGCCCTCGGCCCGGCCACCGTCCGCGACGTTTATGAAGCCCTCCGCCGGCGCCGGAAAGTCGCCTACACGACGGTCATGACGATGATGAACATCCTCGAGCAGAAAGGTTACCTGAAAAAGAAACCGGGCGAGCGGGCTTACGTCTACCATGCAGCGAAGCCGCGAAAACAGGTGATCCGGAACATGGTCGAGGATTTTCTTGGGCGGGTGTTCGACGGCTCCGCCCGCCCTCTGCTGGTCCATCTCGTCGAGGGCCGCCGGCTGAGCGCGGACGACCTGCGTGACATTGAGCGAATGATGGAAGAAGGCGAGTGACGCGAT
>DATIFQ010000375.1:0-9977 GCA_035455185.1 Bryobacteraceae bacterium
CGGCGGATAGATCAGCGAGGAGGCAATGCCCAGCGCGCCTTCCCGCATCGCCTCGCGCACGAGTTGGCGCATCTTCTCGAGCTCTTCCGGCTTGGGCGCCCGAATTGCGTGCCCGATCACGTAAATCCGCGGCGTTGCCGCACCGATGAACGAGGCGACGTTGGGCGAGATGCCGCGCCGCTCCAGGAACATCATGTACTCGCCCAGCGTCGTCCACTGGACCGCGTATCTGATGTCCCCCTGGCGGCCGATCAGTTCCTTCTTCATCGAGTCGTTGAGCGGCCCCATCGACTCGCCCTCGCCCATCACTTCGAGCGTGACGCCTTGCCGTATGTTGCTCTGCGACTTTCCGTCCTCGATGAGCGATTCGTTGGCCCAGCTCATCATGTTGATGAAGCCGGGCGCCACTGCCAGGCCCTTCAGGTCGAGGTCGATCCTTCCGGTTGCCTTGCCGACGTCGCCGATAGCGGCGATCCGGTCTCCGCGAATCGCCAGATCTCCTCGGAATGGCTTCCCGCCGCTGCCGTCGTAGATCGTGCCGTTCCGCAGCACAGCATCGTATTGAATAGGCCACGAACAGCCCGAGAAAATAAGAGATCCCAAGCACAGAACAACACTGATCGCCCGCATGGTAACGAGTATAGAGCCATCCGGCCGGTAGAAATTACACGCCTTACTGAACGCGCCACGGAAAAACTCCAATGCAAACGCCGTCTTCCGGTTTGGCGCGATAAGTGCGAGGAAGGACCCCGTCTCTAGCCCAACAACTCAGAGGAACTGGGATGTTTCTCAATGACTGGGAATGTTGTTGCACATCCTGCCAGGCACGTCCAGCCAGTGTTTTCCAAGGAATCGAGATTAATCGTCCGAAGGTCGCCGGCGGCCGTTGCCAGTCAGCGGTCTATCCGGCGGGATCGATTCTGTTCCTGCAAGACGAACCGGCTCGCTCGGCACTGTGTATTCGGTCGGGACGGGTGAAATTGTCGGCTACCGCCCCGGACGGCCGGACGGTGATTGTCGGAATAGCCGCTGCGGGCGACATCCTCGGCACGCGAGCGCTACTCTCTGGCCGTCCTCACGACATGACAGCAGAAGTGATTGAGGAAACAGCAACTTGCGCCATTCTGAAGGACGATTTCGTGGCACTGCTTCGCTCTAACAGCGAGGTCGCGCTTAGGGTGGCCGAGAGGATGGGCGGTGAGGCCGCCGAGGCGTATCGCCAGCTTTACGCCGCTGTATTCAAGGAACCCGCGGAGCGACTGACCGAGTTGCTGCTTCAACTTTGCGGGACTCACGGCGAGCCGACCGCCGAGGGAATCCACCTTCGCACCAATCTGTGCCAGGACGAAATGGCTGCGCTGGTCGGGGTTTCGCGCAGGACTTTGAACCGTTCGATCGCGAAGCTGCGGCGCCTCGGAATCATAGACTGCCGACGCAAGTCCATTGTGATCAGGGACTTGGATGCCCTTCGCGGGTGGTTGTCCGGCCAGGCTCTCGGGCTTGGCGCCACCCGCCTCGCCGACTGACCCCCCGAATGTGCCAGATGGCCTCGAACGGCCGGCGCCCTTCGTGTTACTCAATACGAAACGCTGTTCAAAAAACGATCACGAGGAGGCAGTTTATGCACATTTTTCGCGCATTTTCGACGCGTTTTCGGCGCATTTGCGCCGTTTGTGCTGTGCTTGCCGGCGCATGTGTCACTTTGAGCCGAGGCGCCGTCCCTTCGGCTCTGTTTCAGTACAACGTTCTGGAGGTGATGAACTCGCAACCGGGGCAGACGCCCTCGGTGCGGTTTTCGGTCACCAACCCGACGAACGGGAACGCTCCGTACGACATCACGGTGCACGATTCGTTCAAGACGGTGAACGGCGCACGCCTGTTCATTCAGATCGGCTGGGACACGCGTGACTATCACAACACCGGCAGCCAGAGCGAGACACTCAACAGTCCGAAGAACGCCGCCCAGCCGATCCCGATCAACGCATTGGCGTTTCCGCAGAAGCACTACATAGGCGGGGTTTGGGACGGTTCTTTTGTCGTGACAGCCTCGCGGCCGATTCCGGCGACGGCGCAGGGATCGGGGAACGCGGCCATGGAGGGGCGCCTCGTCGAGTTGGTTGGCGGTGTGTGGGTCCAGGTCGCAGTGCGCAGCGCGTTCAAGTTCTTCGCCATCACGGACCCTTCGCCTGTTCCGAGGCGGGCGGTCGTGGACGTGAACAAGTGTAAGAACTGCCACGGTTCCGTTGCGCCTCCGCTGGTTGTGCACGGGAATAACCGGGCCGAAGAGGTCATGGTCTGCGTGGGGTGCCACAACCCGAATGCGACGGACATCGCCTACAGAACCTCCGGCAAGGAAACACCGATCGATTTCAAGAACATGATCCACGCAATCCACGCCGGCAGGATGCGCCACAACCCGGAGGTGATCATCGGCTTCGGAGGTTCGGTGAACGACTTCAGCTACGTGGACTTTCCGGCGAGCCTGGCGGACTGCCAGAGGTGCCACATTCCGGGCGCATACAGCTTGCCACTCGGCAAGAACGTGCTTGGGACGACAGTTGACACGCGAAGTGTACTCGATGCCGGCGGCAAGGTGGTGGACGGCGATCCGACGAACGACTTAAACATCACGCCGACCGCCGCAGTCTGCTCGGCTTGCCACGACGGCAACGAGGCCCGCAGGCACATGGTGGAGAAGGGCGCCTCATTCGGTGCCCTGCAACAGAGTATCGACTCCGGAAGGGTCCGCGAGCGCTGTGCGACCTGTCACGGTGCAGGCAAGGAAGAGGATGTCGTCAAGGTCCACGCCGAAGAAGCGCACGAGAGTTCAGGCGAGCACGAGGTCCACGAGGAAGAGCGCGACGACCACTGACGCAGCGTCTCTCTTGACGGAGACAGCGCGTCCGTGAAAGGCTGAAGAATCCCCTGGGATTCTTCAGCCATGACAACCGAAGAACGTAACTCCGCACGGAACCTTCCCCCGATGCCGGCGCGGCGGGAAATGCTGGTGGGCTCCGCGGCGATGGCCGCGTTTCTCGCCGGACGCTCGGCGGTCGCCGGGCAGACAAAGGAACCCGTCCGCCGCAAGCCCTCGTCGCGCGCCTACGCGATGAAGAAGTCGATCAACCTGTGGGCCTTCCCGTACCCGAGCCGCTGGTCGCTACAAGAGTGCCTGCAACTGGCGAAGGACGCAGGTTTCGATGCGGTCGAGCTGAACTTCGACCTCGAGAGCGATCTCTCGATCAAGGCAACCGACGAAGACATTCGAGGAATCCGCCGGACGGCGGAGAAGACCGGGATCGCCATCAGCGGCGTCTGTTCGTTTCTCTTCTGGCCCTACCCGATGACGGCCAACGATCCGGAGAAGCGGAAAAAGAGCCTGGAGTTTGCGAACCGGATGATCGAAGCTGCGGCGCTGCTTGGAACGGAGAACCTGCTTGTGGTTCCGGGCGCCGTGTACGCGCCCTGGATCGAGAACTTCGATCCGGTGCCGATCGACGTCTGCGACCACCGGGCCCGGGAGGCTGTGCGGTCGCTCATTCCGAAGGCGGAAGAGACCGGAGTCTATCTGAACATCGAGAACATCTTCACCAGCGGGTATCTGTTCAGCCCTCAGGAGATGAACACTTTTGTCGACAGCTTTGGCAGCGACCACGTGCAGATCCACTTCGACACCGGCAACATCATGGAGTACCAGTTTCCGGAACACTGGGTCCCGATCCTGGGGAAGAGGATTCGGAACATCCACTTCAAGGAGTGGGACAAGCGGACGCACGAATTCAACCTGCACACGTTCCGAACGCTACTCGACGGCACGACCAACTGGCCGGCGGTGATCGAAGAGTTGAACAAACTCGACTATCGCGGCTATCTCACGTTCGAGTACTTCCACCCCTTCCGCCACTATCCCGAGGCGTTGATCTGGCAGACCTCCGACGCCCTGGACTGGATGCTGGGGCGGAAGGGGTAGAAGCTGGTTGTCGCTAAGCTTTCAGGTTGCCGGTGGTGCGGAAATCGGTGATCTCCGCTTCGGTGAGCGTCACGGCGACGGGCGCCGGGTTCGGGCCGCCCTTTGCCAGGCGCTCCTTGTCCACTCCTCGCGATCCTCCCGAGCCGGTCACGGCCGCGCTCTGGGGGCTCGACTCGGTCGTGCCGAGTGGGTTCCGAAGACTCGCCATACTGAAACGGCTCTTCTTCTTCGGCTCTTCCTTCTTCGTCTCGCCCGCCAGGCCGGCGGCCCCCGCTTCGACGGCGGCGATTTGCGCGAGGTCGACGGGCTGGAACTTCACGTTGCCCGTATACCGCTCCGCCAGCGTCGCGCCGGGGTCTCCCGACCGGCTTTGCACCATGGCGTCGAGTTTCTGCTTACGCTCATCCATCTCGGGGTGCGAAGCGAACAGGCCTTGCCGCTGGCTCGAAGAGCCGTTCCTCTCTTTCAGGGTGGCCAGGAACATCCCCAATCCACCGCCGGCGTAACCTGCCCCGACGGCAAACCCGAATCCTTGCGTGTCCGCATCCAGTTCATCCGCGCGTCCGAATCCGGCGAACACGATGTTGTATGCTTCATCCGTCAGGCGGCGGAAGAGCTCGGGGTTGGACGACACGTTTCGGTCCTTCGCCGCCATCTGCACCACCTTCCCCTTCTGGATCGCGCGGATCGTGTGCTGCTGCGTCACGTGAGCGACCTCATGAGCGAGCACGCCCGCGAGTTGCGACTCGTCCTTAACCAAGGCCAGCGCGCCGCGGGTGATGTGGATGAATCCCCCCGGCGCCGCGAACGCGTTCACGCCGTCGGTGTCCAACACGATGAAGTGGAACGGCATGGTCGAGCCGCTTTTCCGCGCGACCACCGTGCCGACCAGAGACACATACTTGTGCACCGCCGGGTCCTGCACCACGCCGTATTTCGTACGGATGCGGGAGCTGATCTCCTCGCCCAGGCGGACCTCCTCTTCCGGCGTCAGTTCGACGTCCTTCAGCTTGTCGGTGACCTTTTCCACCTTTTCGATCCGCGACGTGATCCCGCGCGGGAACTGCGCGCTGCCCGGCAGGCACGGCACGAAAAGACTCGACATGACGAGCGCCACTATCCCAGATCTCATAGCCTCCTCCTTCACAAATCGCTTCTCAAAACATCGTCAGTGCGTTGCCGCCGAGGACGGCTCGGCGGCCCTGGCTTCCTTTGCCCTCAGCTCTTCTTCGGACACGCATACCTCGAAGATTGCCACCTCGCGGTTCTTTCCTTTTACTTTGACTTTGCCCAGCGGCCGTATGAAGTAGTCCCCTCGCAGCCGGTTTCGGGTGAATTCGCTGATGATGATATGACTGCCGAATTCCTTGTTCAAAGACTCTAGCCTGGAGCCGAGATTGACGTTGTCTCCGATGACGGTGTAGCTCAGAGTACGCTCCGAGCCCACGTTGCCGACGATCATGTCGCCGGTGTTGATGCCGACGCCGATATCCAATGCGGGGCGGCCTTCCTTTCCCCACCGTTCGTTGAGCACTTTCAGCTCACCCAGCATCGCCAGCCCCATGCGAACCGCATTGTCGGCATGATCCGGTTCCCGGACGGGCGCGTTGAACAGCCCCATGATCATGTCGCCGACGAACTTGTCGAGCGTCCCCTTGTGCTCGAACAGCAGCTCGACCATGCGCGAAAAGTATTCGTTCAACTGGCGGATGACGTCCTCCGGGTCGCGCGATTCGGAGAACGTGGTGAACCCCCGGATGTCCGAGAACAGGACAGTCATTTCGCGCCGCTCGCCGCCAAGGCGCGCTTTGGAAGGATCCTCGATCAGTTCCTTGACGACTTCCGGGGAGACGTAGCGGGAGAAGAGTGCGCGGATCTGCCGCTTGGACCGTCCCTCGACGAAATAGCTGTAGGCGACACTCGCGAACTGGGCCACCAGCAGGCCGGTGATAGCGGGCACGGACGGAAGCCACGCTCCCTGCCGGAACAGGAGGACTACCGCCGCCGCGCCGCCGGAGGCGATCACAAGTGCTACCAGGCTCGCCCACCAGAAATTGAGAGCGACGCCGGCGACGCCGACCAGCGTCGCGAAAACGACAAGCAAAGCAACCGCCCAACCGCGGGGCGCCGGACGCAGGAAGGAACGGCTCAGGATGTCATCCACGACTGAAGCGTGGATCTGCATGCCGGGGAACTTGCCGGTCTCGCCGAACGGGGTCTGGAAGACGTCGTGGAGGCCGGACGCCGTGGTCCCGACGAAAACGATCTTGTCGCGGAACGATTGCGGATCGATCGCCGGCGTCCGCCCGTCTTCGATCTGGGCTTGGGAGAGCAGCAGATCCCAGAACTTGTAGGTTCGGTAAGCGCGTTCGGTCCGTGCGGCGTCGCGGAACGCGGGCGCGCGGTAGTTCACGAGCATGTGGCGGGCGCGGATCTTCTCGACATACTCGACGTCCAGGTCGATGAGCGGGATCGAGAGGTCGCCGAGGCGCAAGCCGTCGCGGTCGAGCCGGACGCGAGAGGGTTCGATCCCGAGCACGGCCATGGCGGTGGCGATTGCAAGCGACGGGTAGTAGTTGTCCTTCTGCCGCACGAAGGGAACAGCGCGGCGGACCGGTCCGTCTTCATCGAGCACGAGGAACGTGTGGCCAAGGGCGCGGCTTGCGGAGCCAAGCTCGCCGAAGGGAAGCTTGACGCTGCGGTGTTCCTCCACTTCGCGGCCGAGCAGGTAGCCGCCGGGCGCTGAGGGCGGCGCGGAGACGTACGAGTCACTGACGGCGACGGAGTGAATCACGTTGCCCATGCGCCGGGTGGCTTCGACGAGCTCCCGGTCGCGCGAGGCGCCTTCGGGTCCGCGATCTTCTTCGAGGAGGAGCAGGTCGAAGGCAACCGCCTTGGGGCGCGCTTTCTCCAGGTAGCGGAGCAGGACGGCGTAGGTGTCGCGGGGCCAGGGAAAACGGCCGAAGCCGTTTTCGGCCATGCGCTCGATGCTCTGATCGTCAATTTCGACCATGACGATGTCGGAGCGAGCCTTGGCGGGGCCGGCGGTGTGGCGGATGAGAAGGTCGTAGATCTTCCACTCGACGGTGCGGAGGAGCGGCGCCTGGTTGAGGAGCAGTGCGGAGCACACAGCGAAGGCAGCGATCCCGAGTCCCGCGAGTGTCTTGCGCAAGGCGGCGCGTGTCACGGGCGGATTGCCTCCCGGAACTGGTACGCGACTCCCCAGTGGAACAGTGGTTTCGACAAGACGGCCCTCAGCAACGACGATGTGGAACCCAGGTGGATACGAGTATACAACAGGGGGCGGTGTGGGAGATGTTCACGGGGTAGCGGATCGCCACCAGGCATCCGGGCATTGGGAGACAGACTGCTCGGCCCTCGGAACCTGAGCCCTTCCGCAGGTGTCTAATTCGGATGAAATTCTCCGGTTTCACGGAGCTTGTGACCATGAAATTGCCGCTGCTCAGGATCTTGCTTTTGCCGGCTTTAGCACTGCCGCTGGCGAGTGCGCCTCAGCAACCTCGCACGATCGAGGAGCTACAGAAAGAGATCAACAACCTCCTCGTTCAACATGGCGTTCCGGGCGTCGGTATTGTCATGGTCACGCCAGACCGCGTGTTGTGGGCCGGCGGAGCCGGCAAAGCGGACATTGCCGAGGGGAGGCCCGTCACCGCGGACACCCTGTTCCGTTGCGGCTCAATATCCAAGAGTTTCGTCGCCTTGGCTCTGATGAAGTTGCAGGAAGAAGGCAGGATCGATCTCGACGCGAAAGTGAAGGATCTCGCGCCAGAGATCGACATCCCGAACCCCTGGGAAGCCACGCATCCGGTCCGAGTTGCCCACTTGCTGGAGCACACGGCTGGCTTTGACGATTGGCGTTGGGCCGGAAACCTCACCGAAGACGCTACGGAAATCCCTTTGCGGGGCGTGATGGACCTCTTCCCCGGGCGGCAGCGGGTACGCTGGCTGCCAGGCACTCGTATGGTTTACTCGAACCACGGTTATGTCGTGGCCGGGTATCTCATAGAGAAAATCACGGGGCAGCGCTTCGACGACTGCATCCGGAGCGCCGTCCTCAACCCGTTGGGGATGCAACGGTCCTGCTTCAGGCCGACAGACGCCAACCGAACATTGTTGGCGCGAGGCTACAATTATCGGCCGCTCGAACCATTACCGTACCGGTTCGGGTTACAGCGGCCCGCAGGGGAACTCCTGATTTCGCCCGCGGAAATGGGTTCCTTCCTGCAGATGTGGCTCAACCGCGGGAAGGTGGGTGGCATCCAGTTATTCCGGACGGAATCGCTCGCGCGTGTAGAAGAGCCGCGGACGAGTTTGGCCGCACGCATGGGACTGAAGTCGGGGTACGGCCTTGGCAACCACCCCATGAACGCTCCAGGATTGAGGCGGCGTGGCCATGGCGGCCAGATTGAAGGCTTCCTGGCATTTTACGTCTACATGCCGGAGGTTCGGCTTGCTTATGCAGTGTTCATGAACACGTGGTCGCCCTCTCTGGCGAGCATCGACCAGCTCGTCGGCGAATACCTTACGAATGGCTTGCCCAAGGTGCAATCACCCCAGGAGGCTCCAAGTGCCGACGCGGAACTGCGCCGCCAGGAAGGCGTCTACCTGCCCGCCGACTTCCGGGTGCATGCCGGTACGTGGCCCCAGTTGCTGCAGAGGGCATGCCGCTTGAGCGTGGAGGGCGGAGCGTTGTACAAGGCGAGCTTGTTCGGAAAAGGGCGGGAACAATTCACCTCAGCGTTCCCAGGCGCCTTTCGCACGAAGGATGAGCTTGAGCCGAGCATCCTCTTCAGCCGGTCCGACGATGGTAAATGGGTGATGACCGGTTCGCGCGGTTACTTCGAGCGGGTGCCGACCTGGAGGCCTTACGCTTGCGCCGTCGGACTGCTCTTGGCCTTTCTCCTCATGCTGAGCGCTGTGCTGCACGGCCTCGTATGGATTCCCGCAAAGCTCCTCGGCCGCAACGTCAAGCACGTCGTGGTGCGCGCCGTGCCGCTATGCTCCGTCATTGTGTTCGTTGCCCTCTTCGTACTGATGCTCCGTGCGGCGGACGATCCAACCGCGTCGAGACACCTTGACCTCCCGACTATTGGGTATTGCCTCCTGTCATGGCTGTTCCCCGTGCTTTCTTTCTGGGCCCTGTTGCTAGCCCGACGCTCGTTCGAGTACGAGCTCAGACCGGCCGTTCGGATCCACGCTCTGCTGGTTTCGATCGCGTGCTGCGGAATGGCCACGACGCTCGCGTACTGGGGCCTGCTCGCGCTCCGCCCGTTCGTTTCTTGAAGGCGAAGGAATCGGCTAGCGACAGGCGTCCGCTTTCTTCGGTCGGAAACTGCCTGCCGGCAGGGGAGCCGGCACGGCGGCGAGGAGGGCGCCCATCCTGTAGGTGCGAATCCGTCAGCTCACTCGGCCCACTTGAGGGAGGCCCGTGGAGGCCCCAGCGGCGGGCTTTGGAGCGGCCGTCGTGGACACAGACGACGCCTATGCTAACGCGGCGACCAAGCAGGGCTGGGCCTGTCAGGTGCGAGCTCCTTCGCGCGGCGCGAAGGCCTCGCGCGCGCTTTCGAAAGCGATATTGCGCCGCCCCGGACCCGGCCTAAGCTGATAGGCCGGTCCGAGGCAGGTTGGCATTGATATCCGCAGTGCAACACGTAGGTTACGACACTGGTGTCGCGTGCAAGCCGGTTAGGGATTGAAGTTAGCTACCGCTTCACCGCAGCCGATTCCCTGGATCCAGACGTTTTGGACGCCAGGTATCTCCGGTGCGAGGTCCGATCCAGATACAATCATCTGCGCCGTGAAAGACTCATCATTACCGTCGCCTTGCCGGTAGAAGTCGGCGAGAAGGACTACCGTACTATCGCCCGTGAAGGCGGTCTTTAGAGCCTCACCGGCGGCGCCGGTACATTTGAATGTAGTCGAGGCAAGCGGTGCGACAGTGTCCCAGCGCACTCCCTGGCCTGCAAGGCACCCGTTGAATGGTCCC
>DATIFQ010000376.1:0-2226 GCA_035455185.1 Bryobacteraceae bacterium
AGATGTCGCGCACGCGGTATGTTCCGGCATTCTACCTTGCGTCGATCTACTACTCGATGGGTGACGTTGCGAGGGCCCTTCAGTTGGGGTGGAAGGCGGTCGGCGAGCGCTGTGATTACCTGATGTATCTGCGCGTCGAGCCCCGCGCTGGCAAGCTGGCCGCCAATCCAGAGTTCATCCGGCTAGTGGCCGCTCTCCATCGATGAGCCCTCCTTTCAGATTGCTCGTGCTGGCCTGCGGGTTCAGCGGAATGTGCTGGGCAGCGCGGTGTACTACGGTTCTGGACCCTCTTGCCCTGGATGCATACGAAGCATACGTGATTGCCGCCGAAGAGGCGGCGTCTGCCCGGTTCGCCGCGGGGGAACTCGCCTGGGTGCCTCATTCCGCATCGGCCGAGGCGAGCGCCAGACTTGATTCGGGCAGAGTGATCCGGCAAAAGCTCAGCGACGCCGCCGTCAATCAGCGCATCGCCGGGCAGAACGCGGCGATCGTCCACTGGATCGGGGCGGTGCACATTCGCGAGGTGGACCTCGCGGATCTGAGAACGGTGCTCGAGGATTACCCCAGCTACGATCGTGTCTACCAGCCGATTTTCGTCGGGTTTCGCGCCGAGCGCGGCGGAAGCGGTCCCGACTCCGGATACGACGCGACATTCTGGCTTCAGCACAAGTTTGCCTTCGCTTCGCTGTTTCGACAACACTACGCGTTCCGCATGAAAGCGCGCATCGAGTACTCCCACACGGACGTCTCCAGCGGTCCTGCGCTGCTTGTGCACATGCGGTCCAGCGAGGTTCGGGAATCCGACAGTGGCGTCCCCGGAAGGAACGACCTCATGGAGCTTTACCACGACCACGGGATCATCTGGGCGGTCAACGCGTACTGGCGCGCGCGCCGGCGGGAAGGCGGCGTCTACTTCGAGTTCGAAACCATCACGCTGGCCCGGTCCGTCCAGGAGTTCGCCTGCAAGATAGGCTTCATTCCTGTCCCACGCTCAATGGCGGCGGCGGCGATGGATTCGCTGCCGGCAGAGGCACTGCAAGTAATGTTAGAGGGCGCGAAAGCGGAGTGCGAGCGTCGGGCCGCGGCACGCGCCGCCAGCTCACCTCTTCTTCGCCAGTAAATGCCCCACCGGCATCCTCAGGTGAAAGAAATCAGTGGTCTCCTCGGATTCCGTGTACTGGAGGACCTCGAAGTCCGGAAACAACGACGGTAGCTCGCCGCGTTCGAGGTCACCCGGAACGCGCGGATGCCGTTCCTTGGGCCGAACTTCGACAACTTACTGCTGGCGGTGGCACAGCCTTCAGGCTGTGTGCCTGTTTCTCAGCACTCTTTTAGACAATGGAGGCCCGCCTCCGGTTCCCTATCTGTGTGCAGTGTGCGAACGCCCGTTACCGCCAACTCAGGCCGAGCAGGATCTGTGTCTGATTGAGGGCGGAGTTGACGCGATAGCCCTGACTACCATACGCGTTGATGATGTCGTTACTCCAGCGCGTGTAGCGCACTTCCGGTGCGATTCTGAAATGGCGGCCGCCAAGCTCGACGCCGCCCCCGATCACCGCTCCGCCGCCGGCTTCAGGTTCCCACGAGCCATGCTGCGTGTACCACTGCCGGTTGCCAGTACTCAAATCGACGGTGTAGCCCTCCGAGTTGTACGATCCGGTGACGCGCCGGAGCGCATAGCCGCCCGATACATAGGGCTTAATCAGCGGAAAGGGTAGACGGTACTTGGCCAGTATTGGGAACTCCCACACGTTCGCACGCCTGACGGAGCTGAAGCTGCCCCAAAATCCGCCGGTTGCAGTCCGGTAACCGAAGCGACTGTAAAGCGCATCGATTTCAATCCCGAGACCCAACGGCAGGCTCACGTCGAGCATTGGACCGGCGACATACCGCTTCGACTCAGACGTAGCGGAGCCCACAATGTCATTGGTCGGCCGCACGCCACCCTTCACGCCAAAGCCGATGCGCTGCCCTCCACACGGAACGGCGATGAATACGAGGAACAGGCAACATAACCGAGACACAGAACACCTCGAAGGGAGTGGAGGACGCGATAATTCCAGTTTACCGTTCGGGGCCGGTGACCGGGGCTTCCGAACCCGCTTCCGGTTCCGTGGCCGCCTCAGTGTGGGGCAGGACCCCGGCCTGCGGCGGCCTCTCAGGCCGCCTGGCCGGAGTCGCCACTCAGAAGCCCGACCCTGCGCAGAATCCCCTCGAAACGGGGGT
>DATIFQ010000377.1:0-2842 GCA_035455185.1 Bryobacteraceae bacterium
CAAGGCGGCTGAGGCATACAACGACCCGGGCAGGTTCACCGCTTTCATCGGCTACGAGTGGACCTCGAACACCGGCGGCAACAACCTGCATCGCAATGTCATCTTCCGCGAGAATGGCGACAAAGCTCGCCTCGTCGAGCCCTATACAACGCTGAAACCGCTCGGCAGCGACAACCCTGAGGACCTGTGGAAATGGATGGCGGCCACGGAAGAGAAGACCGGCAGCGAAGTGCTCGCCATCGCCCACAACGGCAATCTGAGCAACGGGCGCATGTTTCCCATGGTAGAGGCCTTCGGCAAAAAGATTGATAAGAAATATGCAGAAACGCGCGTCAAGTGGGAGCGGCTCTATGAGACCACCCAGACCAAGGGTACCGGCGAGGCGCATCCGTATCTCTCGCCGAATGATGAGTTCGCCAATTTCGAACTTTGGGACAAGGGCAACCTTGACGGTAGCGCGGCGAAAAAGAAAGATATGCTCGAATACGAGTATGCTCGTTCGGCATTCAAGAACGGGCTTTTGCTCGAAGCAAAACTGGGAGTGAACCCATACAAGTTCGGTCTCATCGGAAGCAGCGACGCGCATACCGGCCTCTCCGCTATGGAGGAAGAGAATTTTTTCGGCAAGACAGCGCCGCAGGAGCCAAGCCCCGAGCGCATGACCAAAGCCTTCTTCAAGAATCCCAAGACTGGCATAACGGTAATGGACTGGGAGGTCGCTGCTTCCGGGTATGCAGGCGTGTGGGCGATAGAGAACACACGCGGGGCGATCTTCGACGCCATGCAGCGCCGCGAGACCTACGCCACAACCGGCCCGCGTATGATCGTGCGCTTCTTCGGCGGCTGGGACTACGAGCCGGCTGACGCGAACAACCGTCTGCCTGCTGCCATCGGCTACGCCAAGGGCGTGCCCATGGGTGGCGATATTAAGAACGCGCCGAAGGGCAAGTCGCCGACGTTCATAGCCGCGGCGTTGAAGGATCCCATCGGCGCGAACCTCGACCGCATTCAGATTATCAAGGGCTGGGTCGACAAGAACGGCAAGCTGCAGGAGCGAATCTACGACGTGGCCGTGTCTGGCGGACGCAAGATCGAAGCGGACGGCCGCTGCAAGACAGCCGTCGGAAGCACGGTTGACGTGGAGAATGCGACATGGACCAACACCATCGGCGACCCGGAACTGATCGCTGTTTGGAAAGACCCGGACTTCGACTCGGCGCAACGGGCGTTCTACTACGTTCGCGTCCTCGAAATTCCCACGCCGCGCTGGACCGCGTACGACGCCAAACGTTTTGGCACGAAGCCGTTGCCGGGAACGACGATGACCTTGCAGGAGCGCGCCTATACGTCGCCGATCTGGTATACGCCTTAACACAGGCAGGCTGGAATCAATGACGCGTTTCCGGCGATGACGAGACAATTCGCGTGAATGCCGCGTCGAAACTCCTGGGATTGCTCGTCGTGGCGGGTTGGCCTCTTGCGGGCTGCGTACTGTCAAGTTCAATTGCATAAAGGAGATGAACATGTCTAGCATGGCCAACGATGCGGAAAAGAAACGGCTCGAAACCTGCCGCAGTGGCGCCCGCAAGATTCCGTGGAAGAAGTGGGGGCCGTATCTGTCCGAGCGCCAGTGGGGTACGGTCCGCGAGGACTACAGCGAAGCGGGAGACGCCTGGAATTTCTTCACCCACGATCATGCCCGCTCGCGCGCCTACCGCTGGGGCGAGGACGGCATCGCCGGAATTTCGGATGACAAGCAGCGCCTCTGCTTCAGCCTGGCCCTGTGGAACGGTAAGGACCCGATCCTCAAGGAACGGCTCTTCGGCCTCACCAACAGCGAAGGCAACCATGGCGAGGACGTGAAGGAATACTACTTCTACCTCGACAGCACGCCGACCCACTCGTACATGAAGTATCTCTACAAGTACCCGCAGGCGGCCTATCCCTATGCGGACTTGGTCGAGACAAACCGTCGTCGCACCCGGAACGACATGGAGTATGAACTCCTCGATACCGGCGTCTTCAAAGACGACCGCTACTATGACGTCTTCGTGGAGTATGCCAAGGCCGGTCCGGAAGACATCCTGATAAAAATCACGGCTCACAATCGCGGGCCGGATGCAGCCGAACTGCATCTGCTGCCGACGCTGTGGTACCGGAACGACTGGGCGTCGTGGATCACCGAATCCAACCGAGCCCCTGAGAAACCAAACCTCAAGCAGATCAAGACAGCGGCGGGCACGAGCGCGGTCGCGGCAACGCATCGGCTGCTGGGTGAATTCATCCTTTCCTGCGAAGGCGAGGTGCCGCTGCTTTTCACGGATAATACCACGAACAACGCACGGCTCTTTCCCGGTCAGCCCAATGCCGGCCCGTACGTCAAGGACGGCATCAACAACTGCGTAGTACAGGGCGATCAGGCGGCGGTGAACCCCGAAAAGCATGGCACCAAAGTTGCGGCGCACTACCGGATGACGATTGCCTCAGGCCAGTCGGCGACCGTGCGGCTGCGCCTGACCGCACGCGGATCCGCCGGGCAAAGCACAACCACTAAAAGCGCTGCCGTCCCCTTCGGGCCGGCGTTTGACGCGACCTTGACGGCACGGTTGCAGGAGGCGGACGAGTTCTATCGCTCGGTGACGCCACCCTCGGTCTCGCCGGACGCGGCCAACGTGATGCGCCAGGCCATCGCCGGCATGCTCTGGAGCAAGCAGTTCTTTTTCTTCGACGGTGACAGTTGGCTGGAGGAGCACCACTCCAACCCGCTGCATAGCGGATATCGTAATTCGCGGAACTCGGAGTGGTTCCACATGCTGAACGAGGACGTCATCTCCATGCCCGA
>DATIFQ010000378.1:0-2438 GCA_035455185.1 Bryobacteraceae bacterium
CTGCGGGGATGTCTTTCGGATTCAGTTTATCTTTGGCAGGAGTCTGGCGCTTCATGGGGTCCTGTTCCGTTTCGCGGAGCCAACGCTATCACGCGGTATCCGAAGTTGTCAATGGAATCGGGGGCCGGATTCAGCGCTCAGTCTGCTTCTTCAACTCGTGCAGCAACTCGACTGCCTTGGCCGCAACCATTTCCCCGTTACCCGGAGCCATGCGCGAGCTTGTCGGCTCGTAGCTGCCCTGTTCGAACGATTCCCGGGTGACGATGTAACCGAGATCGTCGTTCGCCAGTGAAACGATGAAGGTGTACGGGAACGGAGACTCCTGGCGGATCTTGCGCCCGAGTTCGACGAACAGTTCTCCCGGAATACCGGCGAACGCTACCGGCCCGACGCACATCACCTGGATCTCCGCCGGGTAGTCGCGGCCGCCCCGGTTGTGAACGTCGAGCACACGTTCGGCCTTCACCCGGTCCAGCGTGAAATCCACGCCCGGCGTCGGCGGCGTCCCGACGATCTTGCGCGCCTCTTCGACTTCCTCGGCGGTGGACTTCCAGGCGGGCAGTTGCACCGTACCGGAGAGGGCGGCCACTCGCGGCCGCTCGATCCGCTCGAGGTGTGTGTACGCCTTCAGCACGGCCGCGCCGAGCACCTCGCCCAGCCGCTGCGCCTCGGCGAGGCCACGTTGCGGCCCGGGCCGGCGAACGTCCCAGTGGTTGATGTTGCCCGCCGCGCCGATCGTGAAGACGGTCAGCATGTCGGGGCCTTTCACGCTCTGGAGCAGGCGCGCCAGGAAGTACGGGTAGTCGGCCGAAATCCAAGTGCCGCCCACGGTGTCCAGGTGCATCGCGTAGTTCACCCACGTCACCAGCGGCTTGCCGGATTCGTCGTCCGCATAGAGGATGCCGACCTGCGGGTCGATCGCGCCGGCGGGCTCCACCACGCCGGGGTTGAGAAACCCTGGATTTGTCTGCACCGTGCCGTCTTTCATGCGGTACCGGCGGTAGTGTGGCAGCGACGGCTCCTGTTCGATGCCCACTCGGAGCCGCGCCGGCTGCGCCTGACCGTTTGCCGACACGGCGGCGTCCGCGATCCAGCGCGCGAGATTCTTCTCGTAATCGGGTGTGAACTGTGGACCGGTGTGACTATGCGTCGCACTGATCAGCACATGGCTCGCCGGAATTCCGAGCCGCTTCGCCAGCAGGGCGCGCGCCTCCTCAACGGCTTTCGCTGACACACTAACGGTATCCGTGGCGACCAGAACGATCCTCGTCCCGCCGTTGTCGAACACAAGGGCTTTTGCATGCAGGTGATCGTGCACGCCATCGGCCTGACGCGGATAGTAGTATCCGGCCATTGGCCCGTCCAGAAACGGCGTGATGACGCTTGTGCCTGCGCCGATCTTGAGAACCTGCCCACCGCCCTGTGCGAGCGCAGGCAACGCAATGCCAGCGGCCATAGCGAACCCCGCCAGACGCTTCATCATCCGGACTCCCTTCCCTATTCCAGCCGCGTGCTCCCTAGACCTTGTGCCGGTCATAGTCGAACGGCTCGTTAGTCAGGTGCATCCGGGGCTCGTTCTCTTGGGGCAGATACGGCGACTTGAGCGGAATCCGCTGGAAGTCAGTCAGCTTTCGCGGAACCGCTTTCCCTTCGATCCACTCGTAGAGGGGCACTTCCCATGGATTGAACGTGTCGGACAACCCGCGCTCCTTGGCAACGCGGTACACGTGCACGTTGCCCGGGTCATGCCCGCCGAGCCAGAGGCCTGCCAGGTCCAGCCGGAACTTGTCCTTCCCGAAAAGCACATAGTTCGCCATATAGTCGTCGCCGACGCTAAAGCCGTCGCCGTCGCGGCCGTAAATGCCTTCGATCATGGCAAGCCCCGTCTTGAGCACGCTCATGTTGTCGCACGTTTTCTGCGCCCAGATCTCCTGCACCAGAGGCGAAAGCCCGGCGTTCTCCTCATACTCGTAGCGGGCGTACTTCAGCTTCCTGTGGTTCTCAAAGTAGCGGAGCACGCGTCGTTCCACCTCCGGAGAGATATCAGGCTTCATGAACTCCGGCACGCCGGTCACCATCCGCCACCCCGAGCAGAACTGCACGTACGGGTAGACCACGAGTCCCTGTTCGTTCTTCACCGCCTGCGTCAGGCACATCGCGTGCCCCTTCCACTTGGCGATGTTCAGCAGCCAGGTGTCCGGTTCGTTCACCGGCGCGTAGTGAGGAATGCGCTTGAATACGACGCCGTCCGGCACTTCGCTCCAGTTCACCTCGTTGGCGCGGTGCATCGTGCTCGGCCGCAACTCGGGATCGTTCATGGCCACACCGAGCCGTTCGTTGATGTCCACAAACCCGCGGTAGTTCCACATGTGGAACAGGTTCGCCTCGATGAAATGGAACTTCCGGAGCCCGATCTCCTTCAGGCCGAGAACGATGCC
>DATIFQ010000379.1:0-3753 GCA_035455185.1 Bryobacteraceae bacterium
GCGATGCCAGAGCGATGAGCTGCCCGAAACGAGAAGGGATCCCGGAGACGGTTTCACTCAAGGTTGGTGCCAGTCGCCGGGTCGTAGTGGCTTCCGCTGATATCCAAGAGACAACTTCGGAACTCATGGCACACCCGAAAAGGCGACGGGCCACGATGACAAGCAACCCGTTTGACACCTTAGGAAGTTCATCCCTACCCAGGGACAGCTTCAAGATATAGTCTTGCTAGAACATAAGCCAATAGTACCTTTAACTCAATTTTGGAGTGCGGAAGCGCGCAGCGTTCCCCGCCGCCGGGGGGAGTCGTCCCTAACGTTTTGCAGCGAGCACTCCGGGAGCCTGGTAATGAGTCGGGTGAAGAAGGCGGTGCGCAGTGTTGGATCCGTGACGCTGGAGAGGTCCACTTCCTCAACGGGGATGTCGATTTGCTTTTTCGCGTGTAGGCGCGTCGCTGGTTCGCCGTTAACGAACAATCCACGTCGCGACTGCTGAAACAATGCCGGGACCGGACTTCCGACTGGTTCAGACTATGCGAACCAAAGCAGAATTAAAGCACATCTCGGGTGCCCGAACAATGTCTTTCCTGGATGTTGGCTGGATGTCAGAGCCGGACGGTTTCATGTCGCTGGATGATTCCTGACGATAACAGCCCTTCCGTCCAACAACCGGATCATTCTCGCGAAAGGCCTTCTTGAATACTGGCAGCAGGTATTAAAACGCAGTCGGCAGCCGCGGTCCATCGCAGGCTCGGGGCGCGGCCTGGCCTCGCGTCGGCTGGGAGAACTCCATAAAGCTGGCCCGCGTCGCCTCCCTGGCGGCCCGCGCCTGCGGCGGGCGGCTCGGAGCGCGGCGGGGCCCGAGAACTCTGAAGTGCGACCGGCTTGGATGCAGTATCCGCGAGGCATGCACCTCTGTATACTGCGGTCATGAAGCCAACCGGCGCTTCGCCGGGCAAGCCCGTGGTGACGGGCGATACCGCCACGCGAGCGGGGGCGGCGGCGGTACTCTCGGGCACGAGTGCTCGACGGGGACTGGCTCGTCTGATGCCGTTCCTGGGACCGGCATTCATCGCAAGCATTGCCTACGTCGACCCCGGCAACTTCGCTACCAACATCCAGGGCGGGGCCCAGTTCGGCTACACGCTGCTGTGGGTGGTGGTGGCGAGCAATCTGATGGCGATGCTGATCCAGACGCTATCGGCGAAACTGGGCATCGCTACCGGGCACAACCTAGCGGAGCTGTGCCGCGAGCACCTCCCTCGGCCGGTGGTGTGGGTTATGTGGCTGCTGATGGAACTGGTGGCGATGGCCACGGACCTGGCCGAGTTCCTGGGCGCAGCCGTCGGGTTCAACCTGCTGTTTGGCCTGCCGCTCTGGGTGGCCGGGATCTTGACGGCGGTGGCGACGTTCTTCATCCTCGGTCTGGAGAACAAGGGCTTCCGGCCAGTGGAGGCGGTGATCACCGCTCTACTGGGGGTGATCGCCGTTTGCTACGTGGCGGAGACGTTCCTCGACCGGCCTGACTGGGCGCTGGTGGCGTTTCACGCGGTGGTACCCCGCTTCGCCGGCGCCGAGAGCGTCCTGCTAGCCACCGGCATACTCGGCGCCACGGTGATGCCCCATGTCATTTTCCTGCACTCGGCGCTTACCCAGGGCCGCATCCGGGTCGAGGGAACGGAGCACAAGCGCCGCCTGTTCCGCTTCCAGTTGGTCGACGTGTCGATCGCAATGGGAATGGCGGGCTTCGTCAACGCGGCGATGCTGATGATGGCGGCGGCGACGTTCCATCGCGCCGGCATGCACAATGTGGGCACATTGGAAGAGGCCTACCGTACTCTCGATCCGCTGCTCGGCCCCGCCGCCCCTACACTGTTCGCGGTCTCGCTGCTCGCTGCGGGCCTGTCGTCCTCCGCGGTGGGCACGATGGCCGGGCAGGTTATCATGCAGGGGTTCCTCCACCGCCAGATCCCGGTGTGGGTGCGCCGGCTGGTCACGATGGCGCCGTCCATTGTCGTGATTATGATCGGCGTGGACCCCACTCGGACGCTCGTGATCAGCCAGGTTGTGCTGAGCTTCGGCCTACCCTTCGCGGTGATCCCGTTGGTGATGTTCAGCCGCCGGAAGGATCTCATGGGCAGCCTGGTAAACCACGGGGCGACGACTGGGCTGGCCGGGCTGGTGGCCGCCCTCATCCTGTTGCTGAACGGGTACCTGCTGTTCAAGACGTTTTTCGGAGGATAAGCATGTTCCGGAAGATCCTGGTCCCCCTCGACGGGTCGCGCCTGGCGGAGGCGGCATTGCCGGTGGCGAGGTGGTTCGCCGACCGCCTGGGGTCGGAGGTCACCCTGCTTCACGTGATGGAGCAGAAGCCCCCGCCCCGGGTGCACGGTGAGCACCACTTGACCCGGCCTGAGGAGGCGGCCGCCTACCTCGAGGCGATAGCGGCAAGCGCCTTCGGGCCGGGGCAGACGGTGGCGGCCCACGTCCACACTACCTCCACTGCCCAGGTGGCCCACTCCATCGCGGAGCACCGCGCGGAGCTGGCAGCGGACCTCATCGTCATGTGCGGCCACGGCGACAGCGGCCTGCGCGACCTGCTGTTCGGCAGCGTCGCCCAACGGGCCAGCGCCCTCGGCACGATTCCGGTACTCTTCGTCCGGGCGCGGGCAGTCCATGCCCCCACGCCGTTCCACTGCGGCAAGCTCCTGGTGCCAACAGACGGCGAGCCGCATCACGAGCAGGGCCTCGCTGCGGCCCGGGAGATCGCCCGCCCCGCCGGCGCTCTGGTCCTGCTGCTGTCGGTCGTCCCGACCTGGTCGCAGCTCCGGGGCCGCTCCCTCACCTCAGCCCGGATGCTGCCAGGGACCACCCAGGCCGCGCTGGAGATGACCGCAGAGAGCCTTCGGGCCCACCTCGGAGAGCTGGCGTCGGAGCTTCGTCAGGAGGGTTTCGAGGCGACCGCCGAGGTCCAGCGCGGCGACCCCGCGGCGCGCATCGTCGCGACAGCCGCCGAGACTCGGGCCGACCTTATCGTGATGGCGACCCACGGCAAGACCGGAGGCAGCGCCTTCTGGGAAGGCAGTGTCACCCCAAAGGTGCTGAAAGACACGTTCGTCCCGGTTCTGCTGGTGCCGGTGGCCGCCGGCCGCGCTTGACTGTGACCGGAAGGTGACAAGGAGGTGTCGGTCATCAAAATCCCATTTGCAAACAGAGAGACGTTGCTTTTCTCTGCCATGTGTGGCGGCGGTCGTCCAGATAGCTTGCGACAACAGCCCTTATCACCAGAGACCGGGCTCGGTTCCGAACGGTGTTGCGGAACAATAGGTCCTGACTGGTCGGCAAGGGTTTGCTGACGATCCGTGGGCCGTCAGTGGTCTTTGTGGTCGAGGGACACTCCTGACCTGTGCTTTGTCCCCCCAAAACTCTCCAGCCCCCTCCCGTACTCCATCAAGTCCACCGCCGGCGCGCTCCCATACGCCCGCAGCCGCTCGATCAGCCGGATCATAAAGAAGATCAGCGCTTCCCCGGGAGTGCTCAGCCGCACCTTCTGCCGTCCTTGACCACGCATTGAAGATCATCGTCATGAACTGTATGGAGTGTCAAAAAGGGCAAATGCGCCGGAAGCTAACTCGCCCGGCGCTCGTGGACCTCAATGAGCAAACCGCGACCGTAGGAAGCCAAACAGGGATTGCTTGGCCTTCATACGTCCGCTGCGCCGGCGAACTCCGTCAAGCTGAAACAGTACCCCCGTGT
>DATIFQ010000380.1:0-11372 GCA_035455185.1 Bryobacteraceae bacterium
CGCACTCTGGATGACGCACAATCTGGTGTGGGCTGTGGCCGCCCTCGCCGTCGGACGCCTGGCAGTGCTTCTGGCCTACGATCGTCATGCGGGCGCAGCCGGAGAGAATCTGTCCCGCTCCGGTTGGCGGGCGGAGCTGGCGATCTTCCGGACCGCGCTGCCCCTCGGGGTTGTACTCATGCTGGTGTCGTTAAACGCCAATCTGCCACGCTATGCCGTCGAGCATCACCTCGGTACTCGCGACCTCGGGGTGTTCGCCGCCGTGGTGTCATTCATCACCGTGGGCAGCACGATCGTGAATGCACTAGGCCAGACGTCCACGCCCCGCCTCGCACGCTATTTCAGCGAGTGCAACCTGCCGCGATTCCGTCAACTGATCTTCAGGCTGGCCGGGCTGGTGTTGCTTCTGGGGGCCTCGGGAGTGCTCGTCGCCATGTTTCTCGGGAAGTTCGTTCTCCGTCTCATCTACCGGCCGGAGTATGAAGCACACAGCGGACTCCTCGTTGCGGTGATGGGAGCGGCCACGCTGAGCTATCTGGCAATCGCTCTTGGCTACGCCGTCACCGGCGCCCGTGTCTTCCGAGCGCAGATGCCGCTATTCTGCGCCGTCGCGGCATGCTGTGGAGTCGCAAGTTGGCTGCTGGTTCCGAAACTCGGCTTATACGGTGCGGTCCTGGCTCTTGCCCTCGCCTCCTCGCTCCAGATAGCCGGTCAACTCCTGATCCTCGCGTGGGCGATTCGCCGAATGGAGACAGCGAAGTGAGGCTCCGGCTTCCACCGAGCGCACTCGATCGTGCCGCCTGGGCGCTCCTGTGTCTGTTCGTCTTTTCGGTTCCTTGGGAGAAAAGTGTCTGGGTGCACGGAATCGGCACGATTTCGCGACTGCTCGGCATCGTCGCCTTCGCGGCCGGCGCCGTCGTTGCTTTCCGGCGCCGGGCGATTCGCCCGCCCAACATTGCCCTGGTGCTGGCGGGCATCTTCGTGTTATGGTCCGCACTGACCTACGGGTGGAGCCTCGACCGGCCAGCGACCAGGGTGCGGGTCGTCACTCTCGTGGAACTGTTCGCGATGTTGTGGCTCGTCTGGGACTCCTGCCGCAGGCCGCTACGTCAACGCCGGCTCATCGAAGCCTATGTGCTCGGTGCGGTCACCGGCTCCTGCGTTGCCTTCGTCCGTTACATTCACGACCTGCAAACGTACTATCGACGCTACGCGGCCCCGGGGTTCGATCCGAACGATTTCGGGTTGGTACTCGCGCTGTCCATACCGCTGTCGCTCTATCTGGCCCTGAGCGGGCGTGGAAGGATGCGCTGGTGCTGGCGCGCCGCAACCCTGATCGTGATTTCCGCGGTGCTGCTCACGGCGTCTCGAACCGCTCTGATCGCGACGTTTATCGCCTTCAGCTTTGCCCTTTGGACGTGGCGCAAAGCCGACTTCTCTCAGCGAGTTTCTTCTGTGTTGCTTGCAGCACTACTGGCCCTGGGTCTGCTTCGGTTTGCTCCGGCTCCGTCCCGGCAGCGGCTCGCGACGATTCCGTCGGAGATCTCCAGGGGCACATTTCACGGCCGCGCGGAGATCTGGAAGAGCGGAGTCAGGGCCTGGAAGAGTCACCCGGTCCTCGGCGTCGGCTCGGGTGCATATCCGGAGGCCGTGCGCCCGTGGCTCGGCCGGCCGGACGTGCCCGGCATCCAATACGTCGCTCACAATACGTTTCTCTCTGTGCTGGTCGAGTGCGGTGTGATTGGCTTCGGGTTGTACGCGCTTCTCCTCGGCGTCTTGTTTCTCTTCGTCTGGATGATGCCTTCCCCCGAGCGTGCCCTCTGGGCCGTGATGCTTGCGGTCTGGGCAGCCGGCGTTTCGACTCTCACCTGGGAGCACTACAAGCCAACTTGGCTGATGTTTGCCCTTATCATGACGGAGTGGGCGCGGTCCTGGTGGCCCACAGGCAAGGGCGAGTGAAGATTCGGGTCGTCGAAGTGCTGGCTTCGCTACGGCGCGCGGGTGCCGAGCGGATGGCTGTGTCGCTGGCGTGCGGCCTGGACCCGGATCGGTTTGAAACCCGAGTGGTGTCCCTCTTCGACGCTTTTCCGGAGGGATTTGAGCCAGTGCTCGGCGAGCGCCGCGTCCCCGTGGATCACCTGGGAAAACGAAGGGGCATGGACCTCCGCATGTATCCACGGTTGATGCGCGTGTTCCGCCGGTTCAGACCCGACATTATCCACACGCACTCCTACGTGCTTCGCTATGCGTTTCCCGCGAGTGTGGCCACCCGCGCGGGTTCCATGGTCCACAGCGTGCACAACGTCGCCTTGCGGGAAACGGAGTGGCTCGGCCGCTTGATTCATCGCGTCGCATTTCGACGAGGGGTGGTCCCTGTCGCGGTGGCCGCGGAAGTCGCCCGGTCGTTTCAAAAGGTTTACGGATTCGCCCCTGCGGCCACAATCCCGAATGGCATCGACTTGGATCGCTTCCTCCAGCCGGATGCCGGGCCCGAGTGGAGACGCGCAAACGGCTTTTCCACCGATGACCACCTCGTTGTCTCGGTGGCGCGCCTGGAACCCCAGAAGAACCCCCTCGGACTGGTCGACGCGTTCGCCCGCGCGTTGCCCGATGACGCCCGATGGCATCTGCTGCTCGTCGGCGACGGAAGCCTTCGAGAGGAGGTGGCCGGACACGTCGCGCGCTTGCGTCTCGGGCATCGCGTGCATCTGCTCGGCACCCGTTCCGACGTGGCGGCTTTGTTGTCCGCCGCCGACGCGTTCGTCTTGGCCTCGCACTGGGAGGGAAACCCGATGGCGGTGATGGAAGCTATGGCTGCCGGGCTGCCCGTGGTGGCGACCGCCGCCGGTGGCGTGCCGGAAGTCGTCGAGCACGGAGTGACCGGACTCCTGGCGCCGCCGGGTGACACCGAGGCGCTGGCCTCCGCTCTGGCTGAGCTTGCCCGGGACCCGCAGCGCCGTGATGAATTCCGGCAGGCCGCCCTCCGCGGCGTTCCGCGATTCAGTCTCAACGCGATGATCGCGTCTTACTCCGAACTCTTCGTGAGCCTTGCCAGAGGGCGGTCATGAGGACGCCCGTCATGCTGCTTGCGACCAATCTCGCCCGGGGCGGCGCGGAAATGCAGGTCGCGCTGCTCGCCCTGGCCTTGCGCCGCCACGGATGGAACGTAAGCGTCGCCTCGCTGCTCGAACCGAGTGCCTTCGTCGAAGAGCTAGCCGCGTGCGGGATTCCGGTGTCCTCTCTCAGGATGCGGCCAGGCAAGGTGGACCCGCTCGCGGTAACCCGCTTCTTCTCTATGTTGCGGAGATCCAGACCGTCCATCCTGCACGCGCACATGTTCCATGCCAACCTGATGGCGCGGTCCATCCGCCTTGTCTGTCCCGTTCCCGTCCTTATATCGACCATCCACAGCATCGCGGAGAGCAGCCGCCGCTCGGCCGGCGTTCGCCGCCGGGACTGGCTTTACCGTGCCACGGACTGTTTGTCGGACGCGACCGTCTGTGTCAGTGCGGCCGGGGCGAAGCGCTATGCCGCCATTCGGGCTGTGTCGCGAGACAGGCTTCGCGTGATCCCCAACGGCGTCGATACGGACCTTTTCCGGCCAGATCCCGGTTCACGGGCGCGGATGCGCGAGGTGCTGGGTGTCGGCGACGAATTCACCTGGCTGGCGGTCGGGCGGCTGATGTGGAAGAAGGACTACGTTACGATGCTGGAAGCGATGGCGCGGCAACGCGAGGGGGTGCTGCTCATCGCCGGCGCCGGCCCGCTGGAGGAAAAGCTGTGTGCGCTCGCCGGCGAGCTTGGAGTCAGGGTCCATTTCCTCGGCTTGCGCGAGGACATCGTGGACCTGATGAACGCCTCCGACGGTCTGGTGTTGTCATCGGTCGTGGAAGGTCTGCCGATGGTGCTGATCGAGGCGGCCGCCACCGGCCTCCCCTGCGTCGCGACCGACGTCGGCGGCGTACGCGAAGCGGTCCTCGATGGGCAGACCGGGTTCGTGGTCCGGATCCAGGATCCCATCGCCTTGGCCGCGGCAATGAGGCGCCTCGCGGAGTTGGCCCCGGAAGCTCGAGTGCGCATGGCGGAATCTGCCCGAGCACACGCCCTCGCGCAGTTCGACATGCGCACCGTCGTGGCGCAGTGGGAGCAACTCTATCTCGATCGGCTGGAGGCCGCGCGGCTCTGCGGAATGGAACCACCCGTGGACGACTGACGACATGAGTGTTCTTCCGGAAATGGACGTCACCAACCGGTTCGTTTTCGACTTCGCCATGAGGTTCGCCCGCGACAACCCCGGCGCTCGCATCCTCGACTTCGGTTGCGGCGGCGGTCGCCTGGTGAAGGCGGGTCTCGACTCGGGCCTTGCGATTTCGGGAGCGGACGTCTTCTACTCGGGATCGAGGGCCCGCGGAGAGGCTGAACGCTCAGGCCTGCTCGGCACGGCCATCCAGGAGATCCATGACGGGCAAATCGGCTTCGCGGACTCATCCTTCGATCTGGTGGTAAATAACCAGGTGATGGAGCACGTCGCGAACCTCGACGCCGTGCTCCGTGAGATTCACCGGGTCCTCAGGTCCGGCGGCGAAGTGCTGAGCCTCTTCCCGTCGCGCGACGTCTTCCGGGAAGGCCATATCGGCATTCCCTTCTCGCACCGCTTGCCCAAAGATTCAAAGCTTCGTTTCTACTACACCTGGGCGTTGCGTGGACTCGGGTGCGGAACCTGGAAGGAGCAGGCTCCCACCTGCCGGCAGTGGGCGGTGGACAAGCTGTGGTGGATCGACACCTACACCTTCTATCGCAGCCGTGGTGAGATCTCCCGTACGTTCGGCCGCTACTTTACGAGCGAGGCACGGGAACTCGACTACATCCGGTATCGTCTGCTGGATCGTCCCGGACGGCGATGGCTCGCGGGGTTGCTGGACTTCCCGGCAGTTCCCATCCTTGCCCGCGCACTCTTTCGGAAGCTTGCGTTCCTGGTGATCCTCTCTCGAAAGGAAGCACGGTGAAGATCGCCTACGTCATAACGCGCGCGGATGCCGTCGGAGGTGCGAGCATTCACGTCCGGGACCTGGCGCAGGCGATGCTGGAGCGTGGGCATCAGCCGGTTGTGCTTGTCGGCGGCCTCGGCCCGGTAACGGACCAACTGGCCTCCGCCGGCGTCCCGTTTCGCTCACTCGAAAACCTTCAGCGGTCCATCCATCCGGTCCGCGACTTCCGCGCGCGGGCCGAGATGATCGCCGTGCTGCGCGAATTGCGCCCGGACCTGGTTTCGACGCACACCGCCAAGGCCGGCTGGATCGGGCGGGCGGTTGGCGCGCAGCTCGGTCTTCCAGCGCTCTACACGCCCCACGGTTGGTCGATCGGGAATCGGATTTCCCCCACGCTCGGTGCAGTCTTCGCTGTGGCAGAGCGCACGGCGGCGAAATGGGCATCCGCGATCGTGTGCGTCTGCGAGTACGAGAGGCGGCTAGCGATCGAGAAAGGAATCGCCGCCCCGGAGAAACTCGTCGTGGTACACAACGGGATGCGCGACATTCCCGCCGGGTTGCACGCCGAACCGGGGCTGTCGCCCGTTCGCATCTGCTCCGTGGCGCGTTTCGAATCGCCGAAGGACCATGCCACCCTGCTTAGGGCCCTCGCGGCTCTTCGGAAGAAGGACTGGCAGATCGACTTGATTGGGGATGGACCGCTCGAACCGGAGATGCGAAAGCTGGCCGCTGCTCTGAACATCGCAGATCGAGTCCGCTTTCTCGGTTACCTTCCAGACCCGGCGCCTGTGCTCGCCAGAGCGCAACTGTTCGTCCTCTCCTCGCGGTCGGAAGCGTTTCCACGGAGCGTGCTGGAAGGGATGCGAGCCGGGCTCCCGGTAGTCGCCTCCAACGTCGGCGGCGTCGGGGAGGCCGTGACGGACGGCGTTAACGGCGTGCTGGTCCGTGCCCGGAGTGTTGATGCGCTCTCTGCCGCGCTCGCCGGCATGATCGAAAATGTGTCCCGGCGGCAACTCCTCGGCAGGGCGGCGCGTCATGTATTTGAGGAGCGGTTCCGGCTGGAGCGCATGGTCGAACAGACTGCCGCTGTATATGCTACGGTGCTAAGCAGAACCGCGAAAATCCAGCGAATCGATTAACGTGACCTCCCCTTGGAACAAATCCGGCGTCCCGGTCGAAGAGAGCTTCGCCGCGCAAATGTGCGGAGGTCTGTTCCACGCCAGCGCGCAAGGCCTCAAGCGGATCTTCGACATAGTGTCCGCTTTGGTCCTGATCGTACTCGCGTTGCCGTTCGCGGTCGTGATCGCTCTGGCAATCGTTCTGGAGACGCCTGGCCCCGTGTTCTTTGGCCACACCCGGATCGGAAGGGGTAGCCGGCGATTTCGTCTGTGGAAGTTTCGCTCGATGGTTGTAAACAGCGAAGACGTCCTCCGCGCTTACCTCGAAAAGAGGCCGGACCTCGCAACGGAATGGAACGCGACGCACAAGCTGAAAGATGATCCCCGCGTCACACGGGTCGGCCGTTTCCTGCGCCGAAGGAGCCTCGATGAATTGCCCCAGATGTGGAACGTGTTGCGGGGCGACATGAGCCTGATCGGCCCGCGGCCGATCGTCGAGGATGAAATCCCGAAGTACGGTACGGCGTTCGATCTTTACCGAAGGGTACGCCCCGGACTCACCGGATTATGGCAGGTTTCGGGACGCAGTGATACTAGCTACCGCAAGCGCATCGAATTGGATTCCCGGTACATCCGTTCCTGGTCAATCTGGCTGGATCTGCGCGTAATCTGGAAGACAGTCGGCGTCATCCTGCGCGCGCACGGTGCTTATTGAAGTGACCTGATAAACGCCATCCGTCGTAGTCGGCGGTCCGAAGCCGGTTCGTTCGGTCCGCAGCAGAAGGGGAACAGAGGCACGCTCCAGTGAATGAGGTGTGTGAGTCCCACCCCTGTTCGCCGATACGCAGCTGACGTGCAGGGAGACGATGATGCAGCTTGGGTCTGTCACAGGTAGCCCGTCATGAGCGGCTTTCAGAAATAGATGCAAAACTCTGTTGGCCGGCCGGGTTGACCGTCGAGCGAGAAATTGAAGCCATGACGTGTCAGGATTTCCTGGATCATCGTCAGACCGATGCCGCGGCCATTTTCCTTCGTGCTGAAAAACGGAGTGAAGAGATTGGCTCGTATTTCAGGCGTGATCCCGCGGCCCGTGTCCTCTACCGCAACGAAAGTCCGGCCTGATCTTTTGCCCATGCGGATTGTGATGACGCCGTTCTCGTCGATCGCCTCAATCGAGTTGCGCAGAATGTTAACAAAGACCTGTTCCATCTGATTCTTGTCGATCGGGACCAGTCCGACGGCATCCTCGATCTGCCACTTCCAGGTGATCCCTTTCTCGTGGCACTCTGCTCGCATAAGAACGGCAATGTCCTCAAGAAGCGTCTTCACGTCGCAAGGGCGCAATTCCGGCTGTGGCAGCCGGATGATGTCCGCGTAACTGCGTACGAAGGCGTTCAGATGGTGAGCTCGTGAGATGGCCACACTCAAAGCCATCTCAAAATCTTCACGGTCTTCAGGCTGCAGTTGGTCCTTGTAGTTGAGGCAGGATTGCAGGAGCGAATTGCTCGCGCCAACGGAGTTATTGATCTCATGCGACATCATCCGGATGAGCTTCTCGTACGCGGCTCGTTCGGACCGCCGCAGTTCCTCGGTGAGTTCCTCCAGCATCAGAAAGTTGCGCTGGAACCCGCGATCCAAAAACCGCGACTTCGTGCATATGACCCGTCGGATTCCTTCGAGAGGAATGATCCGCGACGTCCCTGTTTGGACAGAACTCAATGCCTCGGCAAACGCTCCGTCCAGCTCCTGCAACTTCTTTCCCGCGAGTTCCCGCACCTTGAACATCTCTTCCGCGCTGGGGTTCACCGACGAGATACGATCGTCGAAATCGAAGATGATAATTCCGGACGGCGATGCCTCCACGATCTGGCTCAGGAAATGGTGCTGTTCCTGCACGCGGATCCGCTCGTCGCGAAGGTGATCGATCATCTGGTTGTAGACCTGGATCAGGTCATCGAGCTCCTTCTGTCCCACTTCCCGGAATCGCGAATTCAAGTCGCTCTCGCTGAGGAACTGGATTCCGGTCCGGATCAATTGAAGTGGGCCGAAAATCCCGTTGAAGATCCGGATGCCGAGAACCGCCGACAGTACGAGGAACGCTTCCACTGCCAGCAGCCATATACGTCTTTCTCTCAGGAAGAACACCGCAGTGCTGGCGAGAACGAGATGGATGAACACCAGATAGAGAAAGGTTTTGAGGCGCAGAGTCACGGCGTGATTCCGTACTTTTCAAAACGGCGATACAAGGCAGGCCGGCTCAGCCCAAGCGCTTCGGCGACCTTGCTGACGTTGCCGCCGTAATGCTGCATGCACTTGAGGATCATGGATTCCTCCATTTCATCGAGCGTCATTGCCCCCACAGCGGGCAAGCCGTCCTTCTGCACTTCGCGGGATTCCATTCCCAGGGCAACAGCAAGGTGATCTACGTCGAGGAGATCGTTCCCCGTTACAAGCACCGTTCTTTCGATCAGTTGCTTCAACTGGCGGACGTTTCCGGGCCAGCTCATTCCCTGGAGCCACTTCAAAGCCGAGTCGCTGATCCCGAGGTCCTGCCGCCGGTAAACGAGGCCTATGCTCTCGAGGAAATGCCTGACAAGCAGCGGAACGTCAGCGGGTCTTTCCCTCAACGCAGGCAGATGAATGGCAATGAGGTTGAGACGGTAAAGCAGATCTTCCCGGAACCCGCCGCTCTTGACGAGTTCCGGAAGGTTCTGATTGGTGGCGGAAATAACCCGAACATCGACCGCACGAGTCGCGCTGGAACCCAGCACTTCGTACGTCCTGTCCTGAAGGACGCGCAGAAGCTTGACCTGGCTGTTCGGATCTAGCTCCCCGATTTCGTCAAGGAAGATCGTGCCGCCGTTCGCGATCTCAAACCGTCCCTTGCGGTCCTGTCGCGCATCGGTGAATGCTCCCTTGACATGACCGAACATTTCGCTCTCGAAGAGCGTGGATGAGATCCCGCCGAGGTTCACCTTGACGAACGCGGCGTTCTTCCGTTTGCTGTTCCGATGAATCGCTTCGGCGATGACTTCCTTGCCCGTTCCACTTTCGCCGGTAATCAAGACGGACGCTTCCGTGGAAGCGATACGGCCGATGACCTCTAGCACCTTGAGAAGCTTCGGATCACGCCCGACAACCATGCGAAAGTCGTACAGAGAGTCAAGCTCTTCGCGGGAGAGCGCCCGCTGTCCGGCGCGCGCATTCGCCGCCGCCAGTCCTAGCGCTGTTTCCACGGACTGGAGAAGCTGTTGGTTCGTCCAGGGCTTGGTAATGAAGTCCGTCGCGCCCGCTTTCATGCCCTGAACAGCCAGGGAAATGGAACCCCACGCCGTGATCAGAATCACCGGCATGTGCGGCCGTCTTTCCTTGAGTGCCTGAAGCAGAGCTAGCCCTTCCTCGCCCGCGGTCTTTCGTGAGAAGTTCATGTCCTGGATCACCAGAGCGAACTCCTCGAGTTCCATCCGCCGTACGGCCTCATTCGGAGATCGGGCGGACTGCGAACGATAACCTGCTTGCTTCAGCAGGAGCGCAAGCGAAGTCGTAACAGACGCATCATCATCGACGATGAGAATCGCCTTATTCATGACCTTCGGCCGGTTGTACACCGGTCACCGATCTTGATTCTACTACTCGTAATGCAGCGCGCCGGCCGGTTGGACCTTGGTTGCAAGCCAGCTCGGATACAGGCCCGCGGCAATGGTCAGGCCGTACATAACAAGGAGCGAAACGATCAGTCCTACAGTGAATACGCCGGGACTCATCCAGTCGACAATTTCGAGAAGCGGCAGTTGCACGACCACGGCCATGCCGAGCAACAATCCAGCGGTGGCGATCACCAGAAGCTCGCCAAGCACTTGCCTGTGAACATCGCCGGCGGTTCCGCCAAGCGCCCGCCGCAGCCCGATTTCCTTGGTTCGGCGGGAGACGTTCTGCCACAGGACCCCGACCATTCCGAGTCCGACCATGATGATCAGAAACACGGCTACGAGCGACGCAGCAGCCATCGGAGCGAGTACGAGCCGCATGTGGGATTTCCGTGCGCGATCGAGCGGCTCGATCTGAATCGTCCTGTCTTTCATTACCGAGCGCAGCCTGTTCATGAGCTTCTCCTCGAATGCTGCCGTGGTTCCTGGCCGAAGCTTTACGAGCAAGGCAATCATTGCCAAGCCAGATAACTTCTTAGCGCTGGCTCGGTGGAAGCAGTAGTTGTACAGCTCGTGGAATTCGCCGTGCTGGCGGAAATCGGTGATGACTCCGACGACCCTTTGCGGCATGGTTTTTGCACGTTCTTCCGGATCCTTCGGGAGATCGAATTCCTTGCCGAGAGGATTTTCATGGCCGAACAACTCGTCGCGGAGCCTGACATTGATGACCACGGGTTCATAATTCAGTGAATCATCCGACGAGTCGAACCACCGTCCTTGAACGACTTTCAGTTCGAGAACATCTTTCAATTCATCTGTCCCGTCGTTATATCGGGCCTCAGCGCTCCGTCCCCTATAGCAGATGGGACCATTACTCGCGCCGATCTGGAACGGCGTCATCCCGATGCCGGCAACTCCTTCTATTTCGTCGAGGTCCCGCAGAGCCAACTGCATTTGCTTGAAATCATTCATAGCTTGGGCACGTTCGGCATGACGGGAATCAAAAATTCCGCTTACGCTGACGTTCCAGACGTTTTCGTAGGAGAAACCCAAGGGCCGCAGGTAATTGTCGGTGTAGTAAATACCGAAAGCCGTCACCCCGAACAAAACCAGGAAGGAGAAGAAGATCTCGGTGATGATCAGGATATTGGTTCGCTTACGATTCCATACCAGCTTGAACATGTGTTTTATCATCGTGATGCTCCTCGCAACGCCTCAACGGGATGCAGCCTTGACATTCTCCAGGCAGGATACACGCCGGAGAACAGGCCAAAGAACAACGTCATCAACATTCCAATGAGGAAGACCCGATAGTTGACCTGAAACTGTGCATAGGCAAGAATTCCGGCGGCGGTAATGCCTCGTAGAACAACAGCGGAGAGGACGAAGCCGATCAGCCCTCCGATCAGAGTCAGGAGAACATTCTCCATCACGAACTGTCCGACCAGCGTCAAGGAAGATGCGCCAAACGTCTTCCTGACACCGATTTCCGATGCACGCTCCAGGATCCGGCTTACATTGATATTGATGAGGTTAACAGTGGGCAACAACATGAATAACAAGGCATAAAAGAGCAGCCACAAAACCAGACGGCTGGTTTTCTCCCGCGCGTAGTCGCT
>DATIFQ010000381.1:0-14903 GCA_035455185.1 Bryobacteraceae bacterium
GCGATGCCAGAGCGATGAGCTGCCCGAAACGAGAAGGGATCCCGGAGACGGTTTCACTCAAGGTTGGTGCCAGTCGCCGGGTCGTAGTGGCTTCCGCTGATATCCAAGAGACAACTTCGGAACTCATGGCACACCCGAAAAAGCGACGGGCCGTGATGATAAGTGACCCATGTAACACCTTGGGAGGCTCATCCCTCCCCAGTGACAGCTTCAAGATATAGTCTTGCTAGAACATAAGCCAATAGTACCTTTAACTCACTTTTGGAGTGCGGAAGCGCGCAGCGTTCCCCGCCGCCGGGGGGAGTCGTCCCTCCCATCGCGCGCTCGGATTCGCCGGAAAAGCGCCAATCCATCCAGAATGCACTTGCCAGCAGCAGGCGGATGGCCGGATAGAACGGAGCAACCCACGCCGCCGATTCGGCCGTCGTGCGGAAAGTCTCTGTATACTGAGCCGAGGCACGGCATGAATCGAAAGACGTTTCTTCGGTCAATCCTCAGTGGCGCCGCTTGCTTCACGACGAGCTGTCGACCCAAGCCTTCAATCTCGACGCGCCCTGCCGCTCGGAAAAGAGATCAAGAACTTGCCGAGCGCATCTACGAGCACACAAACGCTGCCTACTTTGTGGCCGCTACCTACATTGGCGATCGCCTTGGGTTATTTAAAGCGATGGCTGGCGCTGGGCCGCTCACTGCTCCCCAGTTAGCGGCAAGGACTGGGCTCAATAATCGCTACGTCCTTGAGTGGTTGCGCACGATGGCCTCGTCGGGCTATGTCGACTATCGCCCTGAGTCTGGCGCTTTTGAGCTGCCGCCCGAGCATGTCGCGGTCCTCGTCGACGAGGAATCACCCGCGTTCTCCACGGGTCTCGTCGAGGCAACCGTGCCAGACATCCTCATGGTCCCGCGCGTCTTGGCTGCTTTCCGCACGGGCAAAGGCATCCCTTACGGCGACTACCCGCCTGAGACTTTCGACGCGATAGAACGTATTACGAAGCCGGACTACCAGCACCTGCTCACGCAGCAATGGCTGCCGGCTGTGCCGGGGATCGTCGAGCAGCTTCGCGCTGGCGGCAGCGCCGCCGATCTTGGCGCCGGCGCTGGACATGCATCCCTTGCGATTGCCAAGGCCTTTCCCAAAGCTCACGCATTCGGGTTCGAGCCTTACGCGCCCAGCGTGGCGCGGGCAAGGGCGAATGCCAAGGCTTCAGGCCTCGGAGATCGTGTGACCTTCGATGTCTTTGATGGCATCCATGTCCCCGGCGGACCGTACCAATTGATCACGATCAACTATTCACTCCACCACGCCGGCGACCCCGCTGGGCTGCTGCGCAGCTCGCGGCGAGCACTCGCTACGGGCGGTGCGTTACTTATCGTTGAATACCGAAAGTCCGCCCGTCTGGAGGACGACAAAGATACTTTGCGAGCCGGCTTCTACGGCATCGGATTGCTTGAGTGCCTGCCAACTGCGCTTGCCGAAGGTGGACCCGGCTACGGCACCGGTATCATGGAACCGGATGTGCGCGAACTCGCTGCAAAGGCTGGATTCCGCGGATTCACGCGGGTGAGATCGGACGACCCGATCCGTTCGCTTTTCGTACTCCGGGGTTGAGGACGAATCCCGCTGTAACAGTCAGCCTTAACGCCTCGACCTCGGTCCCGGAACCCCGAGCGACAACCGGCGTTACCTGCTTGGCGGCGAAATCAAAGAACTGGATGAACCATTTGCCTTCCGGAGCGGCAACCTCCGCTCGACAGAGGAAGTCATGGGGGTCGTCGACACACAAGCGGTCAACCGTCCGTACTCTACGACCTTGCGACTAACAGGAATTAGCGCGGCGATTCGGCTCGTGGCGGGCAGCCGAACAGCCCGTCTCGCTGAATGAGAGCCGCTGCCTTAGCGGGTACGAAGTCCACCCAGGTCGCATCGCCCCCTTGTATCTTTCTCAGCACATCGCCAGGATTAAGGTGGAGTTGCTCTGTAGGGAATTGTCGCACGGGCTCGATAAAGCCATTCTCAAACAAGTAGGCATACAGATGGTTCAGGTTCGGGCTGATGCCGATCTTGTCGGCCGTTTCGAGTTCTCGGGTTGCGGCAGATACGGTGGGGTATGCGAAAAGTGTGACCGGTCCTCTGAAGAGTCTGCCGAGGCCCTCGAGGATGTCGCCCTTCAGTTCAGTGTAATACTGCGCATCGAAGATCGCGCGCAGGGTCGGAACACCGACGGCCATGCCAATCCGGTCTTGTGTGTACTGGCGCAGGTAAGTGGTGACGCAGTCAAACCTGGTGTAGTTTGAAATCATAACCATCTTGTCAAGTGCGCCGAGGATGTTGGCCCGGGCAAGGAAGTCCTGATGATCGATCGTTTGGGCCGACATTAGGTTGTTCAGCGTCATTTCCATGAGGATGACGGGCTCCGCGACTGGCCGATCGACGTCTTGCCGGAGCTGCTGCAGCGCGGCGTCAACCATTCCCAGCGTGACATTAGTGACCGGACGAAAACTGCCGCGTTCGATGACAACCGGCCGGTTGTGGAGGACCTCGGATGGCTGAACAACCTCACCGTCGGCGGTGAACAGCGCCGCATCCGTAAGCCCCTGTTCCACGAGTTGCAGGCTCATTAAGCGGTTGTCCACTCCGCCGAACAGGGGGCCGGTGAACTTGATCATGTCAATCTCAATCCTGCGGCGGTCAAGCCCGTCCATGAGACTGTGGATCAAGGCAGCCGGATCCTGATGCCGGCTAAAGGCGCCGTAGATAAGATTCACGCCGGCGAGGCCAACCGTCTCCTGCTGGCTCGCTCTGAAGGCGTCCAGCATCTCGATGTGAATGATGACTTCCGACGGTTCTCCTCCCGGCTTGTCCTGGAACCGAATCCCAAGCCAGCCATGCCCGCCGGCTGAACGCGATGAGCCGTGTGTGGCCACGGTATCGGCGAAAACGAAGAATGCGTTGCGTTCCCCCCGTTTGGCGTTTAGCTGATCAACAAGCTGGCTGAACTCGCGATCCAGCATCGCCTCCAGCCGTGCCCGGCTCACATAGTGTTGGGTCGGTCCGTACAGCGCATCACTGATCGCCATGTCATAAGCGGAAATCGATCGGGCCACGGTGGAAGACGCTTTCCCGACGTGAAAGAACCAGCGGGCGACTTCCTGACCGGCTCCGATTTCCGCGAACGTGCCGAATCTCACGGCATCCAGATTGATCTTCAGAGCCTTCTCTTGAGTGCTGCGTGCCTCTTCAATCATCCGCGCCGCTCCCCGCTGGTACGAGGCCTTCTTTGGTTCAGCGTCTGTCCCTCTTGCACTGAGACCATCTTAACCAGCATGACGCGCTCGATCCTAACGGACAGAGTGGATTACTTCCGGTTTGCCGGCGACTCACCCGGAACAGACGATCAGATAGCGTTTTGCCGATTACTGACCGACTCCAACGGCGGAGCGCTTGGCGAGCGAAGAATCCGAATATCCCGCATCGGTGGTTGGCCGAAGAAACGGCTGTATTCACGGTTGAATTGGCTGGCGCTTTCGTATCCGACCTCGAAGGCCGCACTTGCGGCGTCCAGACCATCCATGAGCATGCGGCCCCGCGCTGCCTGCAACCGAAGCTGTTTCTGATACTGAAGAGGACTCATGGCGGTCAGCACCCGGAAATGATGGTGCAGCGTGGACACGCCCATGCCCGCGATTTCTGCGAGATCTTCCACCCGTAGCGGCTTCGCGTAGTTCGCCCTGATCCAAGCGATCGCTTTTGCCGTTCGGTGGCTCTGCTCTCCCAGCGTTGCGATCGCTCGAAGGCGTGCTCCCTCCGCACTGCGAAGGATTCGGTAGATGATCTCGCGTTGAATCAGGCCACTGAGAAAGGGAATGTCCCGCGGCGTGTCCAGCAGGTCCACGAGCCGGCAGCATGCACGGAGGAATTCCACCGTGGTCTCACCGGTCGCCATGCCAGGACTGTCAGACGGCGCCTCAGCCACCTGAATCTCCTCCCGGTTGAGAAGCTCTCGGACCACGGGCATTTCAAGTTTGAGCGACAACGCCAGGCAGGGCGCCTCTTCACTTGCCTCGATCACTCGGCTGACGACCGGCAAATCGACCGACGTCAGCAGGAATCGCGACGCATCGTAGATGAAAGTGGTTCGGCCGAGGTCTACCCGCTTTCGCCCTTGGGCGATCACGGTCACGCTCGGCTCGTAGGTCATTGAGCACGGAGCGGTAGGGGCGGTCCGTCGGTGGAGCGTCAGCCCGGGAATATCCGTTGCCCGGTTCTCTGCGGAGCCAATGAACAAGGCAATCTTGCGAGCCAGCTCCGTCCGCAATTCGTGTGCCCCATCCGGTGCCGGAGAGGTGCGATTGTTCATAATGCCCGTTGCTTCTCACTCCTCTACACCAGGATACTGTCTGCCTCCGTGGATGCACCAGCAATTCATTAAGCTACGAGAGGAATAGGCAATAAATCGATAGGATCAGGATACCGCCTCCACGGCCCTCGACCCTAACCTGGAGATGAGAGAAGCGATTACGAAGGAGAAGCAATGAAGAAGCGCAAACTTGGAAAGAGCGGCTTGGAAGTCTCGGCTCTCGGGCTCGGCTGCATGGGAATGAGCTTTGGCTACGGTCCGGCTGGCGAGAAGAAGGAGATGATCTCCCTGATTCGGTCGGCGGTCGAACGCGGCGTCACATTCTTCGATACCGCCGAAGTCTACGGTCCGTTCACGAACGAAGAACTGGTGGGCGAAGCCCTCGCTCCCTTCCGTGAGCAAGTGGTGATAGCGACCAAGTTCGGGTTCAAACTTGATCTGAACACCGGCAAACAGGCCGGCCTGGACAGTCGGCCGGAGCACGTCAAGCAGGTCGCCGAGGCCTCGCTCAAACGTCTCAAGACCAATACGATCGATCTGTTCTATCAGCACCGTGTTGACCCGGACGTGCCGATCGAAGACGTGGCGGGAGCGGTGAAGGACCTGATTCAGGAAGGTAAGGTGAAGCACTTCGGCCTTTCTGAGGCTGGAGTGAAAACGATCCGGCGCGCACACGCCGTCCAGCCGGTCGCCGCAGTCCAAAGCGAATACTCGCTGTGGTGGCGCTCGCCCGAAGCGGAAGTGCTGCCAACCCTTGAAGAACTCGGGATCGGCTTCGTTCCGTTTAGCCCTTTGGGTAAAGGCTTCCTGACGGGGAAGATCGACGAGAACACGACCTTTGACAGCTCCGATTTCCGCAACATTGTTCCTCGCTTTACGCCGGAGGCTCGGAAAGGGAATCAGGCCTTGGTCGATCTGCTGGCCAGGGTCGCAGAACAGAAGAAGGCGACACCTGCTCAGATTGCGCTCGCATGGCTGCTTGCCCGGAAGCCCTGGATTGTTCCGATCCCCGGCACCACGAAGCTGCACCGGCTGGAGGAAAACATCGGAGCCGCCGCTGTCGAACTGACGTCCGGCGATCTGCGAGAGATCGACAGCGCCGCCACACAGATCACGGTCCAAGGAGCTCGATACCCCGAAAACCTCGAGCGAATGACCGGCCGCTGAGCGGCCGCCGAGTGAGGAATTTAGGGCCTGACCACGGGCCGAAAAGGAAACCAATAGGAGCAGAAGCTCGGGACGCTCTTCGCGCGCGCCGGACGAGAGCAAAACCCGGGACTGACTCCAAATTTCGCTGTGTCTGCGAAATTGGTGCCTGTCCCGGGTTCTGCCATGAACGCGGCCCCTGACTTCGCCGCCTTCGCTGAAGTCGGTCGCGAACTCGCGCGCCTCCACGTGGACTGCGAGCAACTGGAACCTTGGCCGCTCGAATTCGTCGAGAATCCTTCGGAGCCTCTAACCTACAAGGTCGTCGGCTTCTCGATTGTGCTGGAAAGTGTTCGGCTTCGTCGAGAGAAACTTGTCCGGAGCGCCCAGCGCTCTGAATCGCACCCGCCAAAAACGCATCAGACGGTGCACCCCCGCACGGCGAGGCCCCAGTCTTTAATATATACCTTGACAAGCATATGCTCTATGGAGTATATAAAGAGCGTGGAATCTGTGTTCGAAATCATTGCGGAGCCGAACCGCCGCGCGATATTGAGCCTCCTGGTCTCGTCACAACAGTCGGTTGGAGAGATCGAGCGTCGGCTTCGTATGCCGCAGCCGGCCGTGTCAAAGCACCTGCGAGTGCTGCGCGAGGCCGGTTTCGTGGAATCCACGGTGGACGCACAGCGCCGTCTCTACCGGCTGAAACCTGAACCGCTACAGGAGGTGGATGCCTGGCTGGCTCCGTTCCGCCGGTTCTGGTCCGCTCACGTGGATGCTCTCGAACGCCACCTCGACCGCATGGATCAATCAATACCAACGAAGAGGAAGGCAAGGAGAGTATAGATGAACGATCGCGAGCAGTACGAACCGGGTCCGGCCCGCGGGGCGCAGATACGAAAGGACGGAGAGAAGTGGACGCTCATTCTCGTCAGAGACCTGCGCCACCCGCCGGAAAAAGTCTGGCAGGCGCTAACCGACCCGGCGCATCTGCGCGAGTGGGCGCCCTTTGAAGCCGATGGGAGCCTGGGTTCGGTTGGAACCACGGTGAAGCTCACCTGGGTGGGAGCGCCCACGCCGCAGGAAACAATAGTGACGCGAGCCGACGCTCCCAAGGTGCTTGAGTACAACGACCTCCGGTGGCAACTCGAAGCCTTCGGTGGCGGCACGCGCCTCACGCTCTGGCACAGCATCGATCGCCGCTTCATCTCGTGGGGCGCCGCGGGCTGGCACATCTGCTTCGACGTCCTTGAGCGCCTCCTCGCGGGTGAGCCGATTGGACGCATCGTCGGCGCCGAAGCCATGAACTTCGGCGGCTGGCAGCGGCTGAACGCGGAGTACGCCAAGCAGTTCGGCGTTGAGACCCCCGGTTGGTAGCCCAACGCCCCGAAGCGTTGAAGCGTAGGAGGAAGAACCCCATGGAATCGACCCTGCAGAAGCCGGCCCTCGTTGCCGCCAGGACCGCCTCCAAAGCCACGACCATCGTCTATTGGATCGTCACCGCGCTCTTCTGCCTGCAGATGAGCTTCACCGCCTACGCGCAACTGCGCCTGCCGCAGGTGGCGGAGGCGTTCATCCACCTCGGCTTCCCCGCCTACTTCCGGGTGGAGCTCTCGTGCGCCAAGCTCCTCGGCGTGGTGCTGATGCTTGCGCCGGTGCCGCCGCGGCTCAAGGAGTGGGCCTACGCCGGCTTCGCCATCGACCTCGCCTCGGCGGTCATAGCCCACCTCTCGGTGGGCGACGGCCCGGAGGCGTGGGGCTGGGCGGCGGCCACCGGCGTGCTCTGGGGGCTCTCGTACTTCCTCTGGCGCCGCCTGCAGGCCGCGCCGGCGAGCGCCTGACCGCGCAGCGTCGGCGGTTTAGTATGGGTCTATCCGTTGGAGTGAACACAATGGCCGGTAAGACGTCTAAGAAGTCGGCGAATGTCGCAAAAAAGGCCGCCGCCAGGCGGGTCGCTGCGAAGGCGGCCGAACCACGCAAGACGGCGCCGAAGTCGCAGTTTCGCAGGGTCGCAAAGCCGGTTCTCCTCGCAGGCGGCAACCCTCAGATCGCGAAGGCCGACGGCGACACCCCAGTGCAGGCCTACATCGCGGCCATGCCGGGCTGGAAACGCGACGTCGGGCGCCGCCTCGACGCGCTCATCGTGCGCACCATCCCCGGCGTGCGCAAGGCGGTCAGATGGAACTCGCCGTTTTACGGAATCGAAGGCCAGGGCTGGTTCCTCGACTTCCATTGCTTCACGAACTACGTCAAGGTGGCTTTCTTCCGCGGCATGTCTCTGCGTCCTGTCCCCCCCGGCGAGTCCAAGCAAAAGGAAGTGCGCTACCTCGACATCCACGAGGACGACGAGCTTGACGAAGCTCAATTCGCCGCTTGGGTGGAGCAAGCCAGCAAATTGCCCGGCTGGGGCAAGAGCTGAGTTGGAACTGTACATGAAAAGGCCCGTCCCGGTGGAATCAGCCTCCACATTAATCGATGGGAAGATCAAGGAACTTGGGGACTGGCGCGGGAAGATGCTGGCGAAAGTGCGCGAAATCATTCACGAGGCAGACCCCGAGATCGTCGAAGAGTGGAAGTGGATTGGGACTCCCGTCTGGTCCCACGGCGGCATCGTCTGCACGGGAGAGACGTACAAGAACGTCGTCAAGATGACCTTTCCCAAGGGAGCTGCGTTGGAGGACCCGTCAGGTCTGTTCAACTCCAGCCTCGGCGGGAATGTCAGGCGCGCCTTCGACATCCACGAAGGCGACAAAGTCGATGAGGCGGCCTTGAAGGATCTCATCCGCGCTGCAGTGGCGCTCAATCTCAAGGGCAAAGGCAAGCCGAAGCCCCGGCGAGCGAGCAGCAAGCGGTCCGGCTAGCTTCATCAGAATCTGGCGAAGCTCGACGAAGGCAAAGGGCCGCGCTTCGCAGGCGTCTGTGTGATGTCTTGAAAATTGGTGTCTGTCCCAGGTTTTGCCCAGTGGCACAGGCCTTCAGCCTGTGCGAGGAGTTTCCCGCGTACGGGGCCACACCGTCCGCCCGGATGGTACCCTTCGCGACGCCAACAGCATCCCCCGCGGCCACTGGGAGGCCAAGGATTCCCGCGACTACCTCGCTCGCGAGATTGAGCGCAAGATCCGCCGCGGTTACCCGCTCACCAACACCATCTTCGAAGACACCGTCAGTGCCGTCCTCTACCAGAACCGCGACCGCCGCCTCCTCGGCCAGGTCATCCGCGTCAGCCTCGACACCGTCCGCCCCGTCCGCTCCCTCCCCGTTGCGTTTAGTTCTGCCTGACGGCACGACTCGGGATCATCGTCATGAACGGCATGGAATGTCGAAAAGGGCGAATGCCCCGGAAGCACAGGGCCAACCTCAGAGCGCGACGGGCTTTATCTTAGGCGCTGCCCATCCACCGGGAAAAGTGTAGAAAACAAGCTGCATTCCCATGCCGGGAGATGGGGAATCCGCTGCGAGCCGGCTAGAGGATGCCACATCAACGGGATGGCGACTTTGCGGCCAATGGACTGTGGGCACATCGGCGCGCATAATCGACCGTATGGACCTTCGCAGCGACGCGTCAGAACTCTCGTTGTACAAGCGGCTCGGCGGGTATGAGGTGATTGCGGCAATTGTCGATGACCTTTTTGCCCTACTCCGGGCAGATGCTCGGTTCGGCCGCTTCGGCACGGGTCGCGGCATCGATTCACGTAAGCGGGCGCAACAGTTGACCGTGGACCTGATTTGCTCGTTGTCAGGCGGACCGTGCTACTACATTGGCCGCGATATGAAAACCTCACATGCCGGTTTGGGAATTACCGAATCGGAGTGGGAAGCCAATCTCGAACTCACCAGGGCGGCGCTTAAGAAGAATGCTGTGGGTGATCGAGAGCAGGCGGAGTTCTTGTCTCTGTTTGAACGCTACAGGCACGATATTGTCGACGCTTCTGAATCGTCCGCGGCTGGCGCAGAATGACGGCCCCTCCATCGACGGTTCGCAGCCGACCCGTAGATGTGGATGCCGGTCATGGTCGTGCGCGGTTGACGGCCTATAACTCCAGGTTCACCTGACCTCTCGCCCATGTGGATTACGTCCGCATTGCCGGCGATACACTCGCGGCCGAGTCCGCTGTGGGGAGGCGCGCAACGCCAGTTCACCGGGCCATTGTCGGCGTCCGCCCCAATCCCCCATACATGGTGTGGAGCGAGGGGGCGGCCATCCGGATCGAATATTCGCTTTGTTCTACCTTACCTGCCCAGGAACCCGCTCCTGTCCTTCGCTGCCGCTTCTCCTGTCGGCGCTGGCCATTCATTCGTGTACTCCGGTGCCGGACCCGCCGCGTTCAACACCCGCAGAGCGGCCAGCCGCACCGGCTTCGGCATCGTCGGCGCGCTCAGATCCTGGTACAGCTCGAGCCCGCGCGGGCGATTGGTGGCCATCAGGCCTTCGGCGCACAGTAGCGTCGCCCGTGCGACTACTGGGAATACCGGGATTTTCGCCCGTCCCAGGGCCGATTGCAGTACCCTCGAAGCCTGCAGGCCGCCAATCATTCCCACCGACGCCGCCGCGGCTTGCGCCACCTCAGGGTCGCTGTGGTCGATCAGCTTCTTCAGCGCGTCTAGCGCTTTCGCGTCCTTGCGCATGCCGATGCTGTTGATCACGCCGATCTGCAATTTCCCCGTCAGCTTCGGCAACGCTGCACGGAAGGCTTCGTCTACCGAGGGGTCGGGATTCGGCTCCATGCCGAACCGCGCGTAGCAGGCGAGTTGCGGATGATTGAGCAACGCGGCCATCGGCCCGATGGCCTCTTTGCCGCCCACGATCGAGAGTTTCTTGCACGCAATCGCCTTCTGAAACACGGTCGAGTCCGGGTCCTTCAGGATCGCCACCAGCTTCGGCGCGTTCATTGCCCAGATCGGCAGCGCGTCGAACTCCGGCGGAACCGCGGGACGCGGCTTTGGGGGCGCGGGCGGCTGTGCCGTCGGGGCCTGGGGGGTCTGGGTCTGCCCGGTCGTCTGTTGTGCCATTGCGATGATCTCCTTTCCGCGTTCCTACATGCTCGTCGCCAGGGCTTCCGCCCGCCAGGGTTCCCGGTAGGCGCGGCCGCGCATGCGGTTGGCCTGCTCGTCGTTGATGAACGTCCGTTTCACCGGGTCCCACTCGACTCTCCGGTTCAGCTGCGCCGCAATCCACGCCGCGTGAGATGCCACGTGCGTGTGGCACGTCACTTCGGCATTCGCACGCGGAGGAGTGCGCGACCGGATGCTGTTGACGAACTCGCGGAGGTGCTCGGCCGTCGGGTCATAAGCTGTGCCCTGCTTGTTCGGCACCAGCGGCTTCAGGTTGTCCGACACCTCAATCCGCCCGCTGTCCCCGACTTCGACCCAGCCCTCCGTTCCTTCAAACAGGTTGCTGCACGATCCTAGCAGCCGCCAACTGTGGTTCCGTAGGATCAGTTGCACGCCGTTGGCGTACCGGCACCGGATCGTGTACCGCTCGATCAGGCCGTCGCCGCGGAAGTTTGGTCCTTCCGGAATGTACTCGACCGGCTCGGTGTGCTCCATGTCGGCTGCCCACTGCGCCATCGCCACCGTGTGCGACGCCCATTCGAGAAGTCCCGCATGGAAATCCCAGAACTCGCCGCGGCCTTGATCCTTGTAGCTCGAGTTGTACGGCCGCCACAGGCAGGGCCCCAGCCACTTATCCCAGTCGAATACAAGCGGATCCGGCTCCGGACTCTCTTCGGCCCACCAGCTGTGCCCGCCGGCGTCCACCGTACCAAGTCCGATGGCCGTGTCCGCGTGTACCGCGGTCAGCCGCCCCAGCTTGCCGCTCCGGGCCAGCCCCACCGCGAACTCGAACGCGTATTGGTTCTTCCTCTGTGCCCCTGACTGGTAGACCACGCCGTACCGCCTCACGTTGTCCGCCATCGCGTAGGCTTCGTTGATCGACATGGCGCCGGGCTTTTCGATGTACATGTCCTTGCCCGACTGCGCCGCCCACATCGCCATCAACCCGTGCCACCGGTCGCTGGTCGCGATCAGCAACGCGTCGATGTCCGGGCGCGCCAGGATCTCCGCCGGGTCGCGGTACATTTTGCAGTCGTTGTTCTGGTAGTACCCGTCGACCGTGCTCTTCACCATCTCGCGCGCGTCCTCGCGAACGTCGGCGATTCCAACGAACTTCACTCTGTTATCGCCCAGCAGCATCCGGAGGTCCGCCATCCCGCGCCCGCGAATACCGATACCGCCGAAGACAATCTGGTCGACTGCTCTGTAATTGCCCACTACTACCGGCCCGAATTGGCCAGGCCCGGGTGTGGCGATTTGCGCCGCGGCCGGTGCCGATGCCGCTGCCGCCGTCGCCAGCGCCTTTCCGAATCCCCGGCGCGTGACCTTTCCTTGCTTCTCCGCCATTGCTCTTTCTCCCTCGTTATGGTCAAGCTATGCCACAGTACATTAGCTGAACAAACCTCCCGCGGGAGCGCAACTCCGCCGATCGTGCGAGGTCAGGTCTTGACCACCCGGAGCACGAGTTCGCCCGCTCGGCGTGGGCGCCCCCGTGGCCCACAGCGGCGGTGGCGTACTGTTGCAGCGGACCAATCTTGGATCGGATGGGCTCTTGTGACAAAGTGGAGCCATGATTCCCAAATGCCTGCTTTCGACTGCTCCCGGCCGCGCCGCGCTTCGGTGCGCGCCGATTCTGCCGTTTGTTCTTTTCCCGCTCGCGGCCGCGCCGCTGCCGGCGGCGAAACCGGAGGACGTCGGGATGTCCGCGGAACGGCTGCAGCGCATTCACGAGGCGATCATGCGGCGCGTGGCGGCGCAGGACATACCCGGAGCCGTGACCGTGGTTGCGCGGAGGGGGCGTCTGGTCCATTTCGAGGCACACGGGTTGATGGATGTTGACGCGAAAAAGCCGATGACCAAGGACGCGCTGTTCCGCCTGGCGTCGACGACGAAGCCGGTGACGGCGGCCGCGATCTTGATCCTGATGGAAGAAGGCAAGCTGAAGCTGACCGACCCGGTTTCGAAATACATCCCGGAATTCAAGAACTCCAAAGTTGCGATGGAATGGGTACCCGTCCCGGTGCCCATGACGGAAGGCGGGCCGGAAGCCGGGGAGCGATACTACACTGTTCCGGCGCTTCACGACATCACCATCGTCGATCTGCTGACGCACACCTCCGGACTCGCTACGAACGGCGGAATCACGGCGCCGGATTTCCGGAAGCTGCAGCAAGCCCGCACGCCGGCCGAAACGCTGGCGGATTTCATTCCCCGGCTGGGAGCATTGCCCCTGGATTGCCAGCCCGGCGCCCAGTGGCGGTACAGCGCATACGCGGGCTTCGACACGCTGGCCCGGATCGTCGAGATCGCCTCGGGATCCAGGTTCGACCGCTTCCTCCGGCAGCGCATCTTCGAGCCGCTCGGAATGGAGAATACGTGGTTCCAAGTTCCGGAGAAGGAGAAGCCGCGGCTCGTCACGGTGTACCGCAAGACCCCGAGTGGATTGGAGAGATCGCCCGAGCGGCCCGGAGACGTGCCGGCCGCCTATTTTGGCGGCGCATCCGGCCTCACGTCAACCGCCGAAGACTACCTGCAATTCGCGCAGATGCTCTGCAACGGCGGGCGACTGAACGGAAAGCGCATTCTCAGTCCGTGGACGGTCGACCTGATGCTGAGCAACCACGTCGGCAAGCTTTTCGAGGGCGGCGTGCACGGGCGCCCGCCGAAGGGCGTCGGGTTCGGCCTCGGGGGCGAGGTGGTGGTAAATGCCGTGGACGCGCGGCTGCGAAAGCCGGACGGCAGTTACGGCTGGTCCGGCGCGTTCGGCACGTACTGGTGGGTGAACCGGAAAGAACAGATGGCGGTGGTGCTCTTTGTGCAAGGGCCGGCGGGGCGGTCGCTCGAGTACGACTTCGACAACGCCGTGTCCCAGGCCGTAATCGAATAGTGCCGGGCCGACACTTCGTAGGGCCGCTCCTCTGGAAAAACGGACTGGCTCCAATTTCGTGGTGTTTGCGAAATTGGTGCCTGTCCCCGCTTTTCCGCCTGTCCTTGCGCCAGCGCCTCGCGTGCGCGGTCAGAAACCTGCCCCCATGTTCGAGGCACTTTTGACCAGCCGGGGACATGGGTAACACTTTAGACCGGCGACATGGGTGACAGTTGCGCGAAGCGCGACCGTCAGGGAGCGGAAGCGCAATGGAACCGCGCGCGTAAGCAAGCGGTACTTTGTACGCCGGGCTCCCTGGCCCGGCTAGGATCTGCCGGCTTTCAATCCCGCTCCACCCACCTTCCGCTCCAACCTCATCCCCCGATATTCACTCTGACGTGACCCCAGCGCACCCCACACCCTCCCTCCGCGATACAATCGTGACGGAAAATCGGGTCGGATGCGCCGGAAGTCAGGGCACCCGGCGCTCGTGGACCTCAATGAGCGAACCGCGATCGTGGGAAGCCAACCATGGATTGCTTGAGCTTCACAGATCCGCTGCGCCGGCGAACTCCGGCAAGCTGAAACAGTATCTCCGTGTCGCTCAAGAACAACAACCTCTCGGCTGCTGACGAGTCTTGCGGTACGAGCAAGTTCAAATCCGCTAGAAATTGCTTCTCCAGCGTCTCGTCAACTTCGACACCCAGCCACTCGGCATAACCACGAAGGTCGGATGCCTGCTCCTTCAAGTCCAGGCACAGCCACTGAAGATAGGCGGATTGCCAGCTCCCAAGAACCAACCTGCCGATCTTCCCCTTCTGCTCAACTTCAGCCCGCCCGAGCGATGCCAGAGCGATGAGCTGCCCGAAACGGGAAGGAATCTCGGAGACGGCTCCGCTCGAGCTTGGGGCCAGTGCCCGGGTCGTAGTAGCTTCGGTTGATATCCAACAAACAACTTCGGAACTCATGGAACACCCGAAAAGGTGACGGGCCGCGATGACAAGCTGCCCGTTTGCCACCTTAAGAAGTACATCCCGACGCAGGGGACAGCTTCAAGATATAGTCTTGCTAGTACATAAGCCAATAGTACCTTTAACTCAATTTTGGAGTGCGACGGCGTGCAGCATTCCCCGCTTTTCCGCCTGTCCTTGCGCCAGCGTCTCGCGTGCGCGGTCAGAAACCTGCCCCATGTTCGCATGCAGTTACGGAAGCGCAAGTCGCCAGACTTGCCGCACCGGTCGTTGTGTAGCAAAACCCCGGATTGACTCGAAGTTTCTGAAGAAATGGGGGACTGACCCAGGAGTGTCCGGTTAAAAGTGGAAGAGATTCAACTGGTTAGGGGAGGGCGGTGAAAGGTTGTGATCTTCGGTGTGTTGGAAGGCCTGTAAAATCGGGGTTTTCTCGAATAAGCTGACGCTGAGAACTTGCAGAAACGTGTAGAGGCTGATGCCCAGGCCCAGTCGTTTGCGGACGATGGCGAC
>DATIFQ010000382.1:0-7193 GCA_035455185.1 Bryobacteraceae bacterium
GGGCCCTTTTGTTCGCGGCGCACTCAAGGTAAAGTAGAGGGCTTCAGGAGAGACGATCATGCGAAATCACATCATCCAGGTTCTCCCCGCGATCGCGGTCGCGATGCTCAGCCTTCCGGTGCCTGCCGCGGCGCAGGCGCAAGGCGCCAACAAAGAGAAAGTCAAGACCTACATGCCGTTCCACCAGTACACCCAGGCAGAGAACGAGAAAATCCTCAAGCTGTACGAGGAATTGCGGGTGTCTGATGTCTCCGACGGCCTGGACGCAGTCGGCCTCGCCGATGTCGGGATCATGGAGCCTGACATCAAAACCCTTTGGCGGGACACGGACAACTATACGCACCGGATCATCGGCATCGCAGTGACCGCGCGCTACGTTCCCTCCAACAAGCGCGAGGCGAAAATGCCGGATGAAACCGTCGGGCGATGGTACCAGGAACTCACGTCAGAAGCCTTCATGGATGCTCTTCATCCGAATTCGGTGCTCGTCATTGACGGCAACCAGGACGGTGACACGCGTTCGATCGGCTCCAGCAACATCAAGGCCTGGCAGAAGCGGGGCATGCTCGGCGTCGTGACGAGTGGTGGAGTGGGCGACACGGATGAGATCATCCACCAGCGGATTCCGGTTTACTATAAACGTCTCGGCCGCGGGCTTCGGCCCGGGAGGAATGAACTCGAGTCGGTGAACCGGCCAGTGATGTGCGGCGGCGTGCTGGTTCGTCCGGGGGACATCGTGGTCGGCGACGGCGACGGCGTGGTCGTGGTCCCCCGCGAACGGGCCGAAGAGGTCGCAAACGCCGCCCGGCCATATCTTGACAATATCGGCCTCGAACGCTGGAAGAAGAAACAGCAGAAATAGCAGCCAAAATTTCGGAAGAGAGGGTCAACCGATGGCATCATCGATACTGAGCCGCCGGGAGTGCCTGGCTGGGGCGGCGGGGCTTGCTGCGCTGCGTGGATTCGGCGCGGACGCGTCGGCGGAATTCGCCCACGACGACATCAAACTGGGGGTGGCCAGTTACTCCCTGCGGAAGTTTCCCCGTGCGCGGGCGATCGAGATGGTCCGCAGCCTGCGCACGCCTTACATCTGCATCAAGGAGTTCCACTTGGCGTACAGCAGCACGCCCGAGGAACTGGCGGCGGCGCGGATAGAGTGTGAGAGCGCCGGCCTCCAGATCCTGAGCGGCGGCGTGATCTACCTCGAAAAACAGGAAGACCTCCGGCGCATGTTCGACTACGCTAAGGGCGCCGGCATGCCGATGATGATCTGTGCACCGAAGCGGCCTCTGGTCGGGGAGGTCGAGAAGCTCGTCAAGGAGTACAATATCCGCGCGGCGATTCACAACCACGGCCCCGAGGACAAAGAGTTTCCGACACCGCAGAGCGTGCTGGAAGCAATCCGCGGGACGGACCCACGCATGGGCCTCTGCATGGATATCGGCCACACCGCTCGGGCAGGTCAAGATGTCCTCGAGTGGATCGACAAGGCGGGTAAGCGGCTGTTCGATATCCACGCGAAGGACTTGGTCGACACAAGCCGCAACGCCCGGAACGTACCGGTGGGAGAAGGCATCCTGCCGGTGGCCGCGATGTTGCGACTGCTCAAGAAGATCGACTACAAGGATGGCGTGATGCTTGAGTACGAAATTGACGAAGACAACCCACTGCCGGGAATGCGGGAATCGTTCGCCTACATGCGCGGGGTACTGGCGGGACTGCGCGGATAGCTTCCGTGGTCCGCGGCTTGTAGCGCGTGACTCCTCCGCGCGCTACAAGCCATAGTCCACGAGCTTTTCTAGGACTTTCCGGTCTTCAGCTTTTCGCGCTGCTCACGTAACACCGCTTTGCGGCTGAGACGGATCTTGTTGCCCTCCAATGCGAGGACCTTCACCAGGATCTGATCGCCTTCCTTCAGTTCGTCGCGGACGTTCCGAATCCGGTTCTCCGAGATCTCGCTGATGTGCAGTAGGCCGTCGGTCCCGGGGAAGATCTCGACGAAAGCGCCGAAATCCACCAGCCGGACCACAGTGCCAAGGTACGTCTTGCCGACCTCGGCGACTGCGGCGATGTCGGTCACCATCTGAATAGCCTTGTCGGCGGAGGCGCCGTCGGTGGCGAAGATGTTCACCGTGCCGTCGTCCTCTACGTCGATCTTGACGCCGGTCTGCTCGATGATGCCACGGATGACCTTCCCGCCCGGTCCGATCAATTCGCGGATCTTGTCTTGCGGGATGGTCAAGGTGTAAATGCGCGGGGCATAAGGTGACAGGGCCGCTCTGGGAGACTCGAGCACCTGGTGCATCTTGTCGAGGATAAAGAGCCTCGCTTGCCGGGCCTGCTCAAGCGCCTGCTCCATGAGCTTGGTGGTTATGTTCTGAACCTTGATGTCCATCTGGAGGGCGGTGATGCCCTCGCGGGTTCCGGCGACTTTGAAGTCCATGTCACCGTAGTGGTCCTCGGCGCCCGCGATGTCCGTCAGGATGGCGAAGTCGTCACCCTCTTTGACCAGGCCCATGGCGATGCCGGCCACCGGCGCAACGATCGGCGCCCCTGCGTCCATCAAAGCCATGCTCGCGCCGCAGACGGTCGCCATCGAACTCGAACCGTTGGACTCGAGGATGTCACTCACTACCCGCATCGTGTAAGGGAACGTCTTCTCGTCGGGAATCACGGGAAGCAGAGATCGTTCGGCCAGCGCTCCGTGGCCGATTTCACGGCGGCCGGCGCCACGCAGGAAGGCCACTTCACCCACGCTGAACGGCGGGAAGTTGTAGTGCAGCATGAAACGCTTGGAAGTCTCGCCGGACTCCAGCAGTTCCAGTCTCTGTTCGTCGTCCTTCGTCCCAAGGGTAGTCGTAACCAGCGACTGGGTCTCGCCGCGGGTGAACAAGGCGGAGCCGTGCGTGCGAGGCAGCGGGCCAACCTCAATGTCGATCTTTCGGATCTGATCGAAGGCCCGGCCGTCGGGACGGCGGCGATCTTTCAGCATCTCGTCGCGGAAAACGCGCTCTTTCAAGCGATCGAACAGATCGCCTGCCTCGGCCTGTTGTTCCTCGGGGTAGGCTTCCACTGCTTTGGCGCGCAGCGCTTTCACTTTCGAGTAACTCTCGAGCTTCGGGTACTTCTCGGTATTCAGCGCGTCGCTCAGCTCGGCGCGGTGTTGGGCAGCGATCTGGTCGTACATCTCCTGGTTAATCGCGGGCGGCTCGAACAGCCGCTTGGTCTTGCCCACGGCCGCGACCAGCTCTCGAATGGCGGTCGTGATCTTGCGGCACGACTGGTGGCCGAACTCGATGGCGGCGAGCACCTCCGCCTCGGTCGCCTGCAAGGCGCCGGCTTCAACCATCACGATTCCGTCGTCAGTGGCGGCGACCATGATGTTCAGCTTCGCCTCGCGGGTCTCCGAGTATGTCGGGTTGGCGATCAATTCGCCGTTTACCATCGCGACGCGGAGACCGCCCAGAACGTGGTGGAACGGTATGTCGGAAATGGCCAGCGCGGCGGCAGCGCCGACGATCGCCAGCGGTCCGGGGTCGAGTTCGGGATCGGCAGAGAGCACCAGACCGATCACCTGGGTCTCGCAGGAAAAACCTTCGGGAAAGAGGGGACGGATAGGACGGTCGATCAGACGGCTCGTCAGGATCTCCTTCTCCGTGGGACGTCCCTCGCGCTTGATGAAGCCGCCCGGAAAACGGCCGGCGGCGTACGTGTACTCACGGTAGTCCACCGTGAGGGGGAAAAAGGAGGCGCCGGGCTTAGGTTCCTCGTTGGCGCAGGCGGTGACCAGCACCACCGAATCGCCGGAACGGACGACAACCGCGCCGTTGGCCTGTTTTGCGACTTTGCCTGTTTCCAGGCTGATTTTTCGACCACCTAGGTCGATTTCTGTTCTATGTACCATGGGATTCTCCAACCTCAGCCGATTTTCGGCATGCGGTGTCTCAGACCGGCGTCACTCGCCGGCTTACGTGTGAGACTGGAGTTGACAATGGTGGGAGTGACGTCCCTTGCCGGGACGTCGCTTGGCGGGTCCACTACCCCAGCGATTTCTAACTTCCCCAGTGGTGAAGAATCTTCGTATCGCAATGGGCTTTCGGCCCGCCCCTGCCTTGGGAGCCCGCCCTAGCGGCGGATGCCGAGTTCCTGAATCAGCGTCTGATACCGTTCCGGACTGCGATCCTTCAGGTATTTCAGAAGCCGTCGGCGCTGAGCAACCATGGTCAGCAGGCCTCTCCGCGAGTGGTGGTCCTTTTGATGGGACTTGAAATGCTCGGTGAGTTCCGCGATTCGCCGGCTCAAGAGAGCGATCTGCACCTCGGGCGAGCCAGTATCCGACTGGTGCTGCCGAAACTTCCCGATGGTCTCGCTTTTGACGTCTGCCGCCAATGCCATGCTAGGGTACAAACTCCTTGTCTTCTCTAAATCTCGTTTTTGTACCATCTTAGAATAGCACAAACAGGAGGGCCGGAATCCGCGGTATGGCCAGGAAAGTGGCGGCAGGTTTCGAGTTCCATCCAGTAACCTCCGCAAGGTGGCCCGACATGGAGAAGCTTTTCGGCGCCCGAGGCGCCTGCGGTGGCTGCTGGTGTATGTGGTGGAGGCTCCCCCGGCAAGAGTTCGTCCAAGGCAAAGGCGAAGACAACAAGCGTGCCATGGGACGACTCGTGGCCGCGGGCGGGACGCCTGGCATCCTGGCCTATTCCGGCGGCGAGCCCGTGGGGTGGTGTTCGGTGGCGCCTCGGGAGTCGTTTCCGGTACTCGACCGGTCCCGGATTCTGAAAAGGGTGGACGACCAGCCGGTATGGTCGGTCGTCTGCTTTTTCGTTGCGAAGAAGCACCGTCGGCAGGGACTCGCGGTGAAGTTGCTCGAAGCAGCGGCCGCATACGCGGAGAAGCGCGGCGCTCGGATCGTCGAGGGCTATCCTGTCGAGCCGAAGAAGGGCGACATGCCCGATGTCTTCGTCTATACTGGACTGGCCTCGGCGTTCCGGAAAGCCGGCTTTGTCGAGGTGGCGCGGCGCTCAGAAACGCGGCCGGTGATGCGACGGGTGCTGTAGCATCCACCCTACTGCTTGATGACCGTGCCGTCGCGGCGGCGGACTTCGCCCCAGCAGGGTGCCTCACTCGTGGAGAGGCGGAGGCCGGATTCGTATGCAGAGAGCGATGTCGCGTAGGCCGCGGCCTACCCGCAGTACGTGGAATCCGCGAACTGCGAGACTTGTCCTTCATCCTGCACCTCTTGGTGGGCTGAACGGCCCTTGCGCAGGCAAATAGCGACTGCTCTAAACGGAGTTGGTTGCGTGCTCCAAATGATTATGCCGAGGTTTGCTGTCGGGCGCGTACCGTTCGGCCGACGGCGATTCCTCTATGCCAGCTTTCCGAATCCGGAGTGGGAAGTCCGCTAGAATTGGCGCTTGCGGCACCCCGGACCGACGGATCCCGTCGGAACACGAGATCACCGGTTGGTGTCAAACATACGGTACATGGCACACGGCAGGTTGAATTCTCCCATACTGAAGGCGTTGGTGTGTTCCGGTTCGGTCTATTTGGTTCCGGTGAGTTTCTACGACTTCGGAGCCAGATTCTGGTGCTCGGTACTCCTATCCCCCAGACTAGATGACGCCTTTGCGGCGACTGTCTGGATCGCCTACCTTGCCTGGACGGTCGTGCTACAGGGCCTTCTCGCTGTCGGATTGTATTTCTTCTTCAAACACGCAACTCGACTAATGTGGGCGCCAATTACTGCTGCGGCTCTATTTGCTGCTATCGGAGTACCGCTTAGCATCGTTGCCGTGTGGCTGGACGCCCGCGTGGTGCCGTTCATCTACCGCGAGGGCGAGGGCGAAGCCGTTGACTGGGAGGAATCCTGCCGAGCCGAACACGCACATCTCCTCGTGCCAGCGCGGTCGCGCTACGGCTTTCTCGAACGGTCAGGTCGGGCATGGATAGTCCCCCACGCGGTGGAAGAGCCGACGCTTCTTCTGCCTGAGGGCTGTCAGAAAGTTGCATATACGGCAAGCGAAACGGGGGAGAATGAGCTAAGAAGGATCTTCAAGCGTGAATCCGGGTTCGACATTGGATGGCACCATGCAGGCTTTAGATACATGTGGTTCGACAAACACGTATCCTCGAATCAGGGCACGACTTGGAGTTCAGAGTACGGCTATCAATTCACACCGACAGGCGTGATGTTCCAGCGGCAGTACCTACCGGGAGGATGTGTCATTTTCGGGTTAAGCCCGCTCGGAAAGAGAGACGTTCCAGCCAAGAGTGGTGCCGGGTGTCCCGTACTTTCGGGGGACTCTGACTCACTGGGGTCACTCGAGCGCGCAGCATACAGCGTGAGTGAACGACGCGTGGACATCGGGTCGCCTGGCGATGGTACGGAACTCGTGGTCGACATTTCCAAGGTTGGGCCGGGCTTCATTAGTCTTGAGGGAGTCTCCGTGGAACGCCGCAGGCTTCTTATCAGACGGCAGTCGAGCAGGTTGCTAAACGTTAAGATCGCCGACCTGGAGGACCGCGGTTTCTCCCATGAGTACTCGGAGATCTCCTTCGATGGCCAAGTGGCATGGCGGTTACCTCGGGTCGGCGATGCGGATGACGCACGACTCGTCGCTGACTCGCCGAACTGGATCTCGTGGCAAACCGAACCACTACGAGCGCCCGGTTGTTGCGTGTTGGAGTGGAACGTGGGAGGGCGCGTCGGCACTCACAAGGTGGCGAGAGGCCGGAATATAGTCTCGGTCAGCCTTAACCCAACAGGCAAGCTAATCGCTGTGAGTGTTAGCGATATGCACAGAACGGGCGAGATCCGCGATTCAGTGTACGTCATCCGCAGCCGCGACCGGGCTGAGGTCTTCCGCCGATATCTTCCTCCGCTCACTCAGTCGAGGGTCCAGTTTGTGGGGCCATCGCTTCTTGCCTACACTGATTTTGACGGTTCGGACGGATTTGTTCGAGTGGTCAAGGTGCCTGAGAACATCGACATTGCTAATCCGGGATCGTAGGGCCGATCTCAGACATTGTAAGCATCCCGCGATTAGTTTCCGAACTTCCCCCGGGCGACTGAATCTTCGCGCTCGAACGGAAGGGAGAAGCCGCTGCTCAGTCCCGCTTCCCTTCGTGGCCGTACTCCGCCGCTACTGCTTGATGACCGTGCCGTCGCGGCGGCGGACTTCGCCCCAGCC
>DATIFQ010000383.1:0-9981 GCA_035455185.1 Bryobacteraceae bacterium
GACGAGTCCGGCGGTCCGCCCGTCCTACCAGAACATCCGGAGGATCACTTGGGTACCCTGGAAGCTCCACAGGGAGAGGTACCGCCCCAACGACGACACCGAGATCGCGACGATCAGCAGCACAAAACCGAACCGGGCCAGCTCGTTGTAGACCGCCACCGGCGCCCGCGCCGCCAGCAAGAGCTTCGAGCCATCCAGCGGAGGCACCGGGATCATGTTGAACATGGCAAGATACAGGCTCAGATAGACGCCCCGGCCGGTGAATTCCGCGACCGCCGGCAACGTGCCGTGGAGGAGCACCGTCAAGAGCCCCAGCAACAGGGCAAACACCACGTTGCTGGCCGGCCCGGCGAGCGCCACCAATGCCAGCCCGTTCAATCCCCACCGCAGCCGGTACGGGTTGGTATTCACCGCTTTGCCCCAACCAAGGAACCCCCCGCCGAACAGCGAAGTGAGCGCCGGCAGGATGACCGTTCCCAGCCAGTCGACGTGGGCCATAGGATTGAGCGAGACCCGGCCCTCGCGTTCGGGTGTGTCGTCGCCCAGCCGCACCGCCGTCCAGGCGTGAGCGAACTCATGAGGCACTGTCAGCATCCACAGCAGCGCGACGTTCACAAATGCCGCTTCGAAGTTGATTGAATTCACGAAGATCCTTGAGAGGCGAGTTCTGCAACGGAACGGCCGTGGGGGACTCACCGCTGGGCGCCCCTTCCGTCTATTGTATGATGTCGTCACACGCGCTACCGGAGGGAGGAAAGTATGCGATTTATGTCTCACTTTGTTCAGACGCTTGTAGTTTGCGCGGTCATTGCTCCCGCAGCCGCTCAGCAAACGCCCGAAACTCAGGCGCCCAAGCCGGCGGAAGCGAAGAAACCGGAACCACCCAAGGAAAAGACCTTCGCTGAAATCGTGAAGGACGCCAAAGAGATCAAGGGCCTCTTCACGCTCTGGCAGACCGACGAAAAAGTCTACCTCGAAGTGCTTCCAGATCAGCTTGACAAAATCTACATGCTGTCGCTCACCGCCGACTCCGGTATCGGTGAGCGCGGCTTCTACGCCGCGGCCATGACGGGTGAAACGCCGATTCTTCTTCGCAAGCGGGCCAAGAACCTCCAGTTCGTAGCAAAGAACCCGCGCTTCCGGGCAGCCGCCGGCACACCCATGAGCCGCTTTGTGGAACGATCTTTCTCCGACTCAACGCTTGGCCTTGCGAAGATCGAAAGCCTTCCCCACCCGGAACGTAAGAGCGTCCTCATCGACCTCGGATCCGTGCTGCTGACCGACCTTCCAATGATGTCCTACGCGCTGGAGTCCACCTTTCGCATTCCTTACCGGTTCGACGGGAAAAACAGCTCGTTCCGAACGGTCAAAAGCTACGACCGAAACGTCGAGATCGGCGTGGAGGCGTACTATGCGGTGGATCGCCCGCCCGTTCCGCCTCTTCGGATGCCAGGCGCGCCGGCGCCGCCCACGCCTCCGCGTCCACGCAATCTCGCCGACATCCGGGGTATGTTCTTCCTGCTTCGCTACAGCCTCTCCGAATTGCCACCACCCGGCTACCGGGCGCGCCTCGCCGACGACCGGATCGGGCACTTCTTCGACCAGGTCGAAGACTTTACCTCGGACGTCGAGCACACGCCGGCTCGGCGCCTCGTCAATCGCTGGCGCCTGGAAAAGGAGGACCCGAACGCGTCCATCTCCCGCCCGAAGCAGCCGATCGTGTTCTGGCTCGAGAACACCATCCCGGTAGCGTATCGTCCCGCCATCCGCGACGGCATCCTTATGTGGAATAGAGCGTTCGAACGGATCGGGTTCCGGGACGCTGTCGTCGTCAAGGAACAACCCGATGACGCCGAATGGGACGCCGCCGACGTGCGCTACAACACGATCCGCTGGTTCGCTGGCACCGACGCTGGTTTCGCACAGGGTCCCAGCCGCACAAATCCGTACACCGGTGAAATCTACGACGCCGACATTCGCTTCTCCGAATCGATGGTCCGCTTCCGGCGCCAGACGATCGTGCTCCAGCAGAACCCGCTCGCCAATCCATGGGACGAGCAGACGGCGGCCTACCTGCGCGCCCCGTGGGGCGTCGAGAAGGGCGCCATGTGTACCTTCGCTGCCGAGGCGGCCCGCGACGCAGAGTTCGCATGGGATGTTCTTGAAACGCGCGGTATCGAGCCGGACAGTCCCGAGGCGGACAAGTTCGTTTACAGCTACCTGCGTGAAATCGCCGCGCACGAGGTCGGCCACACCCTCGGGCTCCGCCACAATTTCCGGGCGAGTACAATCCGCCGCCTGGACGAAACCCAGAACGCCTCACTCACGGCGAAGGAAGGCCTTACAGGCTCTGTGATGGATTACATCCCAGCCAACCTCGCCGGCCGCGGCGCAAAGCAGGGCGAGTATCACCAGTCCACGCTCGGTCCATACGATTACTGGGCGATTGAATACGCCTACAAGCCCCTCGCCGCCTCCACTCCCGAGGACGAGTTTCCCGAGTTGCGCAGGATCGCCTCGCGCGCCGCGGAGCCGGCTCTGGCATACGCAACCGACGAGGACGCCGGCCTCGGCAGTGGCGCGTGGGACATGGACCCCGATGTCAGCCGCTTCGACTTGGGCAGCGACCCGCTCGCCTACTATGTGCACCGCATACGGCTGTCCGAGGAGATTCAGGCCAATCTCGAAACCGCATTACAGAAACCCGGGCAGGGCTATCAGGTCCTCCGCCGCAGTTTCCTGTCGGCGGTCAACATGTCCGGGACCGCCCTCTTGCTATCGGCGAAATACATCGGCGGGGTGAATCACTATCGCGATCACGTCGGCGACCCGGGCGGCCGCCTCCCGTTCCGGCCCGTTCCAGCCGCGCGGCAAAGGCAGGCGCTGAATCTCATCCGCGATCACCTGTTTGCGCCGGACGCATTTAAGCTGTCCCCATCGCTCCTCAACAAGCTCAACAACGAGCGCTTCTCCGACCTCCGGAACTTCGAGTCGATGGCAACTCGATTCGACGTGCCGGTCCACGACGTAATCCTGATGCGCCAGAAAGCGGTTCTTGACCGCCTGTACAATCCTGTCGTGCTGAAGCGCATCCTCGATTCGGAACTCAGCGCTCCCACGGATCCATTCCGCCTCGGCGACCTCTTCACCGGAGTCCAGGACTCGGTGTGGGCCGAATTGAAAAGCCCGGATGCTGCCGTGACCATCAACAGCTTCCGCCGGTCGCTCCAGCGTGAGCACCTGCGGCGCATGATCGGCATGATGCTCAAAGATGCCGCCGCGCCCGAGGACGCCCGGACGCTGGCTCGCTTTACTCTTGCCTCGCTCAAGACCCGAGTTCAGGGCGCTTTGGCCAGGCCCGGCGTGAAGATGACGCTCGAAACGCGCGCACACCTCGCGGAATCGGTCTCTCGAATCGACGAGGCCCTCAAGGCCGGAATGGAGCGCACCGCATTCTGACAGCCGCCCCGGCAGGCGGCGTCATACCGCGGCGCCCGGACCCTTGCAGCCGTGTGTGACCTCGGCCTTCACGGTTTCGAACAGTTGCGCGAACTGCCGCCGCTTCTCGAGTGTGACCGCTTCGTCGTCACTGCGCTGGAGCAGGCCCAGACGCGTTTGCTGGAGGTCCAGATTGCTGATTAGCTGCGCCAGCGCCTCGCGCGGCAGCCCCATCTTTCTCAGGTGGTTCTGAATGCGGAAGTACAGTAAAGCCTTTTGTCCATCCACCGTTCCCGCCAGTGCGAAACCGAATGTGAAGAGGAACGCCACGTCCTCCGTTTTGCGCATCGGATCGTCTACCATTACGTGGAGCGGGTAGACATCGTCCGGGCCGAGCGGCTGGTTCTGCTCGACGAACTGCTCCAGCAGCTCCTTCTCAAAGAAGTTCAGCGTGTCCGACCGCTGTGCCTCCTCGAGCGGCATCGGAGGCCCCACCAGCACGCCCCGGCGAATGTCCAGTGACAGCCGCCTCCGGCAGAAGTTCTGAAATCTAGCGCCAAATGTTGAGCTTCCGATCGCCCACGACACCCGGAACATCCCCGACCACGCCCAGTGCTGGAACAGGTTCATCCAGCCGCGGTTGTCCGGATGGTCCCACGAGTCTTCGAGGTTCAAATCGAGATAGACGGTCTCCATGAGCTGGATCATCTGATTGCAGGCGTAGAACCCCGCGCGCCTCGAAACGTAGTCGCGGGGAAGCCACATCTCCGGCGCGGGCGCCGTCACGTTCCCGCTCATGAGCCGCTGCCACTCGGGGAAGATCTGCGCATCGAGAAAAGCCAGCTCCGGACTTGACCGGATCATATCGATGAGCCGATCGACCGCGGCAGCGTGCCGCGCGAATGCTCCAGGCGCCGCCACGGCGGGTGGATGCCACCGCTGCCGCAGCGCCAGAAAGAGTTCCTCGTTCGACAACTGCCATAGCACCCTGGTCTCTTCGGCCGCTCCGAACACCGTGTTCGCCACGTGCTCGCCGAGCGTGCGGTAGCTCTCGAATTGCGACTCGTCAAACCACTGATCCGAAGTCGGCTGGTGCGGAAAATCCGGATTCTCGGCCGCATACCGCTTTACGTCGCCCGGCTCCTCTCCGGTGAGAGACGACTTAAGGTACAGAAGCGTGCCTGCCGGAGCCTGGGGGTCCACCAGGTCGTACCGGATTCTGCCAATCGCGCAATGCCACTGGCTCAGGCGCTGCCCGTCGGCCGGGCGCAGTTGCTCGAAATCGATCTCGATCGGCACGCCGAAATCGGCCCGGCATTTCTCGATGGCGTTGCCCAGCCCCTCGAACGTGTATTTCCGGTCTTCGCTGCCATCGCATGCTACGATGAACCGGCACCGGCGCCGCACCAGTTCGTACACTGCCAGGTTTTCGAAGTGGCCCCCGTCGGACACGTAAACGTATGGGCTGCGGTCGTTCGTGAAGCCAAACAGCTCGCCGAACAGGTACTTCAGACCGAGTTTCGGCCCACGCACCTTCCATGTGGTGTTGTGGCGAGGGTTGCTCAGCCACCACCCAAGCCGCACGTTAAATACGGTCATCAGAAAAGCGGTTGCCGATGACGTGTGGTATCCCATGTTCGGACTTGCGGCCGCGCCTGAAATCGCTAGCGCCGTTCCCAGGCTGACCCCTTCGCCGGGGTACGCATAGTCCCCAGTGGGGCGGTAACCGGCCGGAGCGAGCGGGGAATCGGCACTGAAATCGCAGGGATCTTTGCGTGCCGGCGGCACGTCGAAGCCGCAATACAGCGGCGTGAAGACGAACGAGGCTGCCTTGCGTTGCTGCCAAGCCAACTCCTCGCCGTGTGTCAGGTTGAGCGCCGCGTTGATGATCGGGTACGGTCCGCTGTAGCCGTGCGGTGTGCCATCCGTGCAGGTTTCAATCCGCGACGGCGCTAACCGGCGGATCAGCATATCGTCGTCGGCGGCGCTGAAGCCGGTGGTCGGATGAGGCAGCCGCCCGTGGCTGGACGCGCCGAGATAGCATCGCACCAGCCGGTTCCGGTAAAACAGGTGCATCGAAAACTGATTGATGTCGATGCGGGACGAGAGAAATAGTGCCGCCCAAGTCAGCACGGCGGCCGCACCCAGCGCCAGCCCCAACGCCTGCATCCTCCGGCCCGGATCGAGCGGCCAGTGCATTTGTCCCCAGTAGGACCACACATCCTCCGGTACGAACGACAGGTGAATCTGGTGAATCGCAAGAGCCACCGCCGCCAACAAACCCCCAATGAACACGAACGGAGCAACCACCGCCAGCAATTCAAGCCACCGGTTCGATCCACGCTGCCCGGTCGAGGGGCTGCGGCCGGCTAGCAGGCCAGCCGCGGTGGTTGCCAGCCACGCAGGGCCGAATCCGCGCCGCGCAAGCTCGGCCATAGTGCTTTCGCGGGTAAGGAAGATCAGCGGGCTGTAGAATGCCATCGCAAAGAAGGCTACCCACGCCACGCACGCAATCATCAGCCACCCGCCGATCCGGCTCACCCACTCTCGCTTCTCGTCCGCCATTGCCGGACCCCACAGCCCGATGATCCCCGTCGCAGCGAAGGAAATCAGGAACACCATCGCCGGCGTGCCGAACGTGGTCACATGAAACGGTGCTGCGGCCGGATCGATCCGCTGAATCAACACGTCGCTGGCTTGGAGTCCCCAGATTCCCCCCGCCGCTGCCCACGACGCTAGCAGCACCGGGAGGACGATGCTCATCAGTGAACATCCCGGGCCGCAATAGCGTGGATAGACTCCGTTAGCCGGCCTTCGGGACAGCGCTCTAAGATTGAGGCCGGTCGAGACCAGCGCGCACCCGAGCAGGGCCCAGGCCGCCATCAGAGAAACCTCCGGATTTTCCGCCATCACCCTGGTGAAACCGGCCAGCGGCCGTGCCAGTAGCATCACCGCCGCCAGCGCAAGAATCAGGATTCCCTGGTTCAGCACAAGGTTCCGGAGGTAGATGGAGATCATTGTCCAGGTGTCCGCGCTGAACACGCCAAGTTTCGGCGTCAGGTAGTTGCTGTAACGGCGCAGCACGCGGATCGTCTCGGGCTCTTGCGCCGAACCGGTCTCGGCGGGGCTTGGGGCAAGCCCCCGCTCCACTGCGCCGATTCCCTCGCGGCGGATCCACGCCGTAAGCCAGCTCCCGATGTAGCCTCCTCCCGAGACTGTCGAAAGATAGTCGAATCTGCGCAGAATGCCCTGCCGGGCCAGCCCTTGCAGCACGCCGAGATTGAAGGTCGCGCTCCGGATGCCACCGCCCGAAAACGCCAGCCCCGCCAGCGCCGCGTCGTGAGCCCTCGCCGAGGGCCTCCCGCTGACCGGCGGTACCGGCGGCGCGACGGCGGTCCTCTCCTGCCGTAGCGTCCTCGACTTCGCAATCTCGTCCAGCTCCGTATCCCACAGCCCCTCGAACGATACAGCACGCGCATCCTGTTCCACAGTGAGCCCTCCAGCCTCAATATCTAGTGAGAATACTCCAGCCGCGTGTTACATGGTCGGCACTTATTCTTCACATGAGCAGACTGAAGCGATATGGAGCCGCGAGCGTCAGCGAGCGGCGCTGTCTTCTTCCCGCCTGTGCCACAATCAGACTTTCCGGAGCACCACATGAATCATTGGCTGTTGCTGTTGTGCCTCGTGACCGCCGTTTCTTTGGCCGCACAGCCGCGCGCGGTCTCCGACGACGAGGTCATGAAGGTCCACCGCTCGGCGCTGCTCATCGATACCCACAACGACGTGCCGATGCGCATCGTCGAGGGTTTCGACATCGGCAAAGCATCCTCCAAGGGCCACACCGACCTCCCGCGCCTGCGCCAGGGTGGCGTCGGCGCAGTCTTCTTTGCCGCGTATGTCTCCGCCCAGTACGCCCGCTCCCGAGAAGCCGCTCATCAGGCCCTCGAACGAATCGACGCCATCCGTCACGACATCGCCGGCCGCTATCCGAACGATTTCGCACTCTCTCTGACCGCCGCCGACATCGAAGCCGCCCGCCGGCAGGGCAAGATCGCCGCACTGATCGGCATCGAAGGCGGCCACGCGATCGAGGACAGCCTCCGCGTGCTCCGCTCGTTCCACGCTCTCGGCGCCCGCTACGTGACGCTTACCCACAGCAACACGAACAACTGGGCCGACTCCTCCGGCGATATCGACAATCCCAAGGTAAAGCACCACAATGGCCTCGCGACCTTCGGAAGGGAAGTCGTCCGCGAGATGAATCGGCTCGGAATGATTGTCGACGTGTCCCACGTCTCCGACAAGACCTTCTGGGATGTTCTTGAAACTAGCCAGGCGCCGGTGTTCGCGTCACACTCCTCCTGCCGCGCGCTCGCCTCGCTCCACCGCAACATGACCGACGAGATGATCGTCGCCATGGCGAAGAAGGGCGGCGTCATCCAGATCAACTTCGCCTGCGAGTTCCTCTCCGAAGAATCCGCGCAAGCCGCGAAGAAGCTTTGGCCCGAATACGAACGGCTTCACGCGGCCGCCCGCGAGCGGTTCAAGGACGATTCTGAAGGGCTGAAACGCGAAGTCGCCCGCCTCGAAGCCGACGCCCGTCGCAAGACACCCCGCGCAAAACTGACTGACGTCGTGGCGCACATCGATCACGTCGTGAAGCTCGCCGGCATCGACGCCGTCGGCATCGGCACCGACTACGACGGCATCACCTGCGCGCCTGAAGGCCTCGAGGACGTTTCGAAGTTTCCCAACCTCACGCGCGCTCTGCTTGAGAAGGGATACTCCGCGGACAACATCCGTAAGATTTATGGTGGCAACACGCTCCGCCTGATGAGGGCAGTGGAACGCGCGGCAAAGTAGGACTACACTGGGTGGACATCTGGAGTCCCACATGAGATCGAGACGCGAATTTGTCCTCGGTGCCCTTGCCGCACCCGCCGTTCTGAAATCCGCCGCCACGCCCGGCTACTCGTGGGCCGAAATCGAGAAGATCGTCGCCCGCGGCGACGTGCGCGGCAAACTCACGCGCGATGACTTACCCACCCCGGCGCTCCTGCTCGACATGGACGCCTTCGAGGCCAACGTCGCGAAAATGGCTGGCCATCTTCGAGAGCGAAAACGCTCCTTCCGTCCGCACGCCAAGACTCACAAGTGCCCCGAGATCGCCCGTCGTCTCGTCCGGGCGGGCGCCGCTGGCGTTTGCGCGGCGAAACTGAGTGAAGCGGAGGTCTTCGCGCACGACGGCGTTGGAGGGCTGCTCGTGACCACCGCCGTCATCGGCCGCCACAAGATTGAGCGTGCCGTTCGTCTTGCATCCCGCCGCCCCAACACGATGTTCTGCGTCGACAACGCCCAGAACGTCCGCGACCTCAACGACGCCGCCGGCGCCGCGAAGGTCCGGGTCAACCTCGCGGTCGACCTGTGGGTCGGTGGCCGTACCGGAATCGTTCCCGGCGAACCGGCCGTCGCGCTTGCCGCTCTGGTCGAATCGCTGCCGCACGTGAAGTTCGCAGGCCTTCAGTCGTATGCCGGCCACGCCTCGCACACGGTGGGGTTTGAGAATCGGACGAAGGTTTCCCACGAGGCAATGGGCCAGGCAGTCGAGACCGCGCGCCTGCTCGCGGGGAAGGGAATTGCCTGCCCTCTCGTGACGGGCGGCTCCACCGGTACCTACAACATCGACTCTGAGATCGACGGCGTTACCGAGCTCCAGCCCGGCAGCTTCATCTTCATGGATCTCGATTACAACCGCATCGGCGGCGCCGATGGACCTGTCTACCGCGACTTCAAGAACTCGCTCACTGTGCTGACTACCGTCGTTAGCCGGCCGAACGACTCCCTCGCCATCGTCGATGGCGGCCTCAAAGCGTTCTCGACCGACAAGCCCTATATGCCCGAGGCGAAGGGCATCCAGGGGATTCAATATTCCTGGGGAGGCGACGAACACGGACGGCTCAACATCGCGAGCGCCTCAACCGCCGTCAACGTCGGCGACCGCATCGAGTTCATCGTGCCGCACTGCGACCCTTCGGTGAACCTCTACGATCGCATCTGGTGCCTGCGGGGCGACCAGGTCGAGGCCGTCTGGCCCATCTCCGCCCGCGGCATGAGCCAGTGATGTGCTGAGCGGGACAGGCCTACCCTGTCCTGAGCGCAGTTTGCGAGCGGACAGAGCTGCCTTTCCCGGACTGCCTACCCCTTCGCGTACACCGCCTCGCCCGCCATCCACGTCCGCTCCACGGTGATCGCCTTCCGCTCCAGGTCGAAACGGAACTGCACGATGTCTCCGCGGTCGCCGGGCGCCAAGCCACGCTGTCGTGAAGCGATCCGTCCTACCCGAGCAGGGTTCTTCGTCGCCATCGTCACCGCGTCGCGCAACGACAGTCCCGCCAGCTTCATCAGATTCTCGACGCCCCGGTCCATCCGTAGCGCCGACCCTGCCAAGCGGTCTGTTCCCGCCAACACGACCTTCTCCTGTGGCGTCAGGTCGACTTCCTGCTCGCCGAGCTTATATCTCCCAGGCTGGCAGCCCGCCGG
>DATIFQ010000384.1:0-3038 GCA_035455185.1 Bryobacteraceae bacterium
GATGGACAGCGGTCTTCCGAATACCATCGGCGCGGGCGAACCGGTGGCCACCCAGGAAGACCGCGCGGACTTGTTCGCCGCGTATGCGCAGGACCTGGCGCGCCTGCCGGTTTGCGTCGGGTATTTCTGGTTCAAATACCGTGACCAGCCCAAGGAGGGGCAAGGCGGCCGCAGCCCCGGCGGATGGGGCGGCGAGAACAGCAACTACGGTCTCGTGCGCCTGGATGGAACCGCCTGGACTGTGCTGACCAATCGAATGACGGCGGTCAATGCGGGCATCGAGGAGCTAGCAGCGAGCACACACGACCGCTGATCCTCAGGCATGACGAATAGCCGTCACGGCCACCGGCATTGGGACCCTTTCGGCACGCTGGGCACAGCGGGAGCTCCGAAAAACAGGTTGATAGGTTGATACGCTGCGGCCGTCATGGCGGTGCGCGGATGGTAACGTATGTGTTACCATAAACGCGGTGAAGGAAATCGCGATCCGGGAGTTCCTGGAAACCTCGGGCCGGTCGCCGTTTGGGCGCTGGTTTGAGGGCTTGAACGCGGTGGCGGCGGCGCGGGTGACGATTGCGCTCGCACGGCTGGGCCAGGGGAACTTCTCGAATGTCGAAGGCGTAGGTGCCGGAGTGTTCGAGATCAAGATCGATTTCGGCCCGGGGTATCGGGTCTACTTCGGCAAGGACGACGAACGGATCGTGGTTCTGCTGGGAGGGAGCGCGAAGAAACGGCAGAGCGCCGCGATTGCGGCCGCGCAGGCGGCATGGGTCGAGTACAAGCGCCGCAAGGGCGGCATGGAGTAGGGCAAATGGCATTGACAAGAGCGTTTCGGGAGACGGTTTACCAGCGGGCGCAGCGGGACAGCGCGTTCCGCAAGGCGCTGCTGATGGAGGCGGTGAACGCTTATCTCGGCGGGGATGAGGCGACGGGGAAAGTGGTGTTGCGGGATGTTATCAACGCGACTGTTGGCTTCGAGCCGTTGGCCGCGGAGTTGGGGAAGCCGGCCAAAAGCCTGCACCGCATGCTGGGCCCCGGCGGCAACCCGAGTACGGCCAACTTCTTCGCGATTCTCCGAGTGCTGCAGAAGAGAGCCGGCGTGAAGTTGACCGTGAAGGCGGCGTAGGATCGGCTAAAGGGGCTAAAGGGGACAGACGCATTTTCCTGAGAGAAGGCGCCGCGTTCGCACACGGATGTATGTGCCCCGCCGCGCTCGCGTCGTTTTTCCCGGCCTGCCGCATCACGTCACCCAGCGAGGGAACAACCGGCAGCAGCTTTTCTTTGCGCCGGAGGATTACCGGTATTATCTGGAACTCCTGGCCGACCAGGCGCGGCGGTGTGGGGTTGAAGTGCTCGGTTACTGCCCGATGCCGAATCATGTTCACTTGATCGCCGCGCCGGAAAACGAGGCGTCGCTTGGCCGTGCGTTGGGACGGACGCACTCGGAGTTCGCCCTGGCTGTGAACCGGACGGAGGGGCGTACCGGCCACGTGTTTCAGAACCGTTTCTTCTCGTGCGTTTTGGGTGGGACCCACCTGCTGCGCGCGCTGCGTTACGTGGAACGGAACCCGGTCCGAGCCGGACTGGCGGCGGTGGCCTGGGGGTGGCCCTGGTCGAGCGCCAGCGTGCACACCGCGGCGAACGCGGTGGATGCGGTGATAAGCTTCGATTGGATCGGCCAGTTCGGCCGGTGGGACTATGGCGAGTGGAAGGAATTGCTCTCGGAGGGCGGGGCCGGCGACGTGGAGGAAGCCATCCGCCGGGCGACGCGGACCGGGGAGCCCGTGGGGTCTCGCGATTTCGTTGCCGGGTTGGAGCGCCGGGCGGGAAAGCGACTGGTGGTTCTCGAACGCGGCCGGCCCAGGCGGGTGCCGCAATCGCCAGAGGAACGTGCCCGTCAGGGCTGCCTCTTTCAGGGAATCGAGTGAGCCAAAGTATAATGCGTCTGTCCCCTTTCTCCTTTGGAACCCGAGTTGGGATGCAGCTGACCAGGAGACGATGCGGGCCAGGGCCGTGAAAGAAGGCGCCCAAAGATCCGTACAAGCGGTTAAGGACGAGCTGGCTGGGCGAAAATGATAAAGCTGCTGAGTGCGATTTTGGGCGTTTTCTTCATCCCGAACGCCGGAGTCGCGGCTGACCCATGTTCGGCCCGACAGGGCGCTCTCGTCGAACTCAAGGCGCTGAAGGCCAATCCTCAGAAGTTTAATGGGAAGACCATCCGCGTTTCAGGCATGCTGAGATCCGGCCATGTAGCCGTCTCGTTGCAGAATGGCGAAGGTCTTTCAGTTAGAATCCGGGCACGCGACGAAGTGAAAAGTCGCCATCTGCATAGGGCATGTGAGGATACGCTCTACCAGCGCTTATGGGCTTTGAGTGAATCGCCAAGGACTCCTGAGGATGAGGTTTTATATCTAGTCGATGCGGAGGGCGTTGTGAGGACGCTGAAGGACCGGAGTGGAAAGCCGGCAAAGGAGTTCTCGGTGTTTGGACAGTGGCCGGTGGAGTTGATCGTTACTCGGGTGCTCAGCATACACGAGAATGGACGGTGAAGTTCACCGGCAAAGAACGGGATGCGGAGACCAGCCTCGATTATTTCGGAGCCAGGTACTTCTCTGGCGCGCAGGGAAGGTTCACGAGCCCGGACGCGCTGATGGGCTCAGCACAACTTTCGAATCCACAGACTTGTAACCGATACTCGTACGGGCTGAATAACCCGCTCAGAAACACTGACCCGTCAGGGCTTTACAATTGGGACTGCTCTGCTGGATGCAGCTACTCGGACGACGAGTTGAGAAAGCGAGCAGCCGACAAAGACCGCAGCAAGGCGGAGCGCGGCTAAAGGGGACAGACGCATTTTCCTGAGAGAAGGCGCCGCGTTCGCACACGGATGTATGTGCCGCGCCGCGCTCGCGTCGTCTTTCCCGGCCTGCCGCATCACGTCACCCAGCGAGGGAACAACCGGCAGCAGCTTTTCTTTGCGCCGGGAGGATTACCGGTATTATCTGGAACTCCTGGCCGATCAGGCGCGGCGGTGTGGG
>DATIFQ010000385.1:0-6141 GCA_035455185.1 Bryobacteraceae bacterium
AACGAGGAACTGATGAAGCGGGTCGCCGTCTTTTCCTTACACAGCTACGGCCAGCAGTCCATCACCCCTCAGGTGGACCGTGTCCGGAACAGCAAGAGCCCGCAGCTCCCGGTCTGGCTGACGGAATATGGAGACCTGAACGACCTCGACAAGTCCAAGGACAACGAATGGAAGAACTTCTCACTTGCTGCCACCAAGCGGGCGTTGCGCGCCCTCAACGAGGGCGCAAGCGTAGCGCTGTTCTGGGACGCTTACGACAACTACCATGAGCACTATCCGCGGCTGACGTTCTATGGACTCGTGCAGAACACGGATCACATTTATGCGCCGAAGAAACGCTACTTCGCCGCAAAGCAGCTCTACCATTTTGTCCGTCCGGGTTCGCAGAGGATCGCACTGAACAGCGACGCAACGGGGTTGTTGCTATCCGCATTTCGTAACGCCGCGGATGGTACGCTGACGGTGGTCGGCGTCAAAGAGGGCGCCCCCACCGAGTTCGATCTTGTCCTGACCGGGGCCGGCGCGAGAATTGGAGCGTGGGACGTTTACGTGACAACCAGGGATGTGGATTGCAGGAAGATGGACACAGTCGCCATCAAGGACGGAACGGCCAGGATCAGCTTACCGCCGGAAGCCGTCTTCACGCTCGTCACAACGATGAAAGAAGCTGAGTGACACCGGCGAAGGTAACCTACAATCCCAGAAGGAGCTGATACGGATGAAAACACTTGGTGCGGGCATTATTGGAACCGGATGGGTTTCGGAAGAGTACATCAAAGCGTTTCAGAAGAATCCTCACTGTGAGGTGGTCGCCCTATGCAGCCGGGACGCTGCGCGGGCGAAGGCGAAGGCCGCCGAGCATCGCCTTCAGAACTGTGCTGCCTTCGCTAATCCGGCGGACATGTTGAAGGCGTCAGGCCTCGACATTGTTGTCGTCTGTACACCCCATCATCTGCACGTCGAGCAAGGTGTTGCCGCTGCCCGCGCCGGCAAGCACGTCATCGTCGAGAAACCGATTGCGATCAGCGTGCCGAGCCTACGCCAGCTCGATAAGGAGATCCGGTCGGCCAGCGTGAAGAGTATCGTCAGTTTCGTCCTGCGTTGGAATCCGATGTTCGACAACATTCGGGCGATCCTGGACCAGGGACTGATCGGCAAGGTCTTCTACGCTGAGGTCGATTATCTGCACGGAGTCGGACCTTGGTACCAATTGTGGTCCTGGATGGCCAAGAAGGAATACGGCGGCAGTTCTCTGCTGGCAGGCGGCAGCCACGCGGTTGACGGACTCCGCTGGTTCGTGCGCGACGAGGCCGTCGAGGTTACCGCATACTCGAACACGAGCAGGCAGAACCCGCTGAAGTACGAGTACGACCCGAACATCGTCACGATCATCCGGTTCGCAGGCGGCGCGATCGGCAAGGTTGCCTGCTCGCTGGAATGCCGGATGCCCTATGTGTTCAACGTGGAGTTGTTCGGCGACAAGGGCACAATCCGCAACAACCAGTTGTTCACCACAGAGTGGCCGGGCCAGAACTCCTGGGCAGCGATTCCGGCGGTCCTCCCCGATAGCGGCGATGTCTCCCATCATCCGTTCCAGCAGGAAGTGGATCATTTCGTTGAGTGCATTCTGAACGACAAGGAATCGCACGCGAACGTGGCCGATACGTACAAGACCCACGAAATCTGCCTGGCGGCGGATATTTCGGCGGCGGAGGGCAGACCCGTCCGCCTGCCGTTGCCGTAAGTCAGCCGTTCGTAGCGATTGAACTTCAATCCCGGATTGGTCGAGGGTCGGCGGCCTCAACGGCGGGGACTGAGCGGCGTTTCCTCTCTTCCCACACTGTGATCAGCAGTGTGCTGAGCAGGACGATGACGCCGCCCGCGATCATCATCGGAGTAAGACGCTCGCCGAGCCAAATTGCCGAAATCGGCAGGCCGAAGAACGTAATCAGATAGTTGGACAGCGCGGCCTGAATCGCGTCCAGGTAGTCCAGTGCTTTCAGGAAGAGGACCATCGAAAGATAGTTATGGAAGAAAATCAGCAGCAGGAGGCCGATCCAGGTTTGCAGGGTGAAGTTGGGGATGCGAGCGAATACATCCGCTTCGGTCGCCAGAGTGAGAGGCGTCATGATGACAAACATTGCAACATAAGTGTAGAAGAGCAGTTCCAGCGGAGAATAACGCTGCAGGACCTTCTTGCCGTAGGAGTTGTAGTAAGCGCAACCGAGCATCCCCGCGAAAATGAGAGCATTTCCCGCCAGGTACGTGGCGCCGAAGTTGAGCGTGCCGAAGTCGATTTCCGAACACATGACGACACCCACCAGGGCGAAAGCAAAGCTGACCCAGCGAATACCGGTCATCTTCTCCCCCAGAAAGAGGTACGCCATGAACGCCGTACAGATCGGCAGTGTCAGCATCAGCAGCGCTGCATTGCTTGCCAGAGACAATTGCGTGCCCCACGTGACGAAAAACTGCCCGGGAAAAACGCCGAGCAGAGCCAGTGTCATGAACAGAAGGATGTCCTTGCGGCCTCTTTCACCCTTTTGTGGGTGACTCTTCGCCTCGCGGCGTACGAGCGGATAAAGCATGAGAGTCGCCAGCGTCATGGGACCCCAAACTGTGGCAAACGGTCCCACCTGGTCCTGCACCAGTTTGATGCAGGTGAATTGCAGTGACCACATCAGATTGCAGAGCAACAGGTAGATCCAGGATTTGGTTGCGCTCATTTTGCCCTTCCGATATGGCTCACGGGATTCGCCGGCATTCCCAGGCTGTCCAGCAGCGAGAGGATGCGCCTATTCAGGAACCGGATGTGTTCGGTGTCTCCTGGATCGATTTCCAGACTCGCCTCTCTAACGTGCGTCTCGGTGAGGAGGCCGCGCGCCTGAAGCAGAAGTTTTTCCGCACGGTGGAACAGTTCCAGATTCTGAAGACTGAAAACGATCTGCGGCAGAACACCGGTAAATATTCCGTATGCTTCTTCTTTCTTACCGTCTGAGGCGAGCCGGTAGACCCGCGCGAGCAGATCGGTGAGGCCGAGTCCCGGCATCACGCCGGAGATCCCCGCGTCGATCAACTCCAGGATGTACATGCCACCCCAACCTTCAAGTACCCCCACCTCCCCGTCCGACTCTTCGATGATTCGCTTCGTCTTGGCGGCCATCATCGGCTCTTCCAGCTTGATGTAGCGAAAGTGAGGGTACGCCTGATGCAGCGTTTTAACGAAGCCCGGGCTCACTGTCGGCCCGCCCGGATTGAAGTCTTGAATCACGAGCGGGAGGCGGATTGCCTGGAGAATTCGCTCGAAGTAGCGAAACAGGTCTTTCTCGCCGAGCGCAAACAGGCGCGGCACGGTGACCGCGATGGCTGTGGCTCCGAGGTCCTGTCCGCGGCACGCCATCTCCGCCGCCGCGATCGCCGACGGGTAGTTCACCTGGGCAATCACCGGAATCCTCCCGGCCGAGTGCTTGACGGCCTCCCGAACCAGTTGCATACGTTCTGTTTCGGAAAGTTTGTAGAACTCGCTCGCAAAGGCCGGCAGGCAGACGGCAGAAGCGCCCGCAACGTTTGCGAACTCAATCAGGCCTGGCAGTTCATCCCACGCGATCTCCTGTTCTCGTGTAAATGGAGTGGGGATAATCGGGACAATACCGTCGATCCGAAACGATTGGGGCTCTGGCATAAATGTTCCTCAGCTCACTTTAACGAGCGGTTCGGAAAGAATCGAGGGGCGGCACAGGTTCTCCGGGCTTCAAGCCGCCAATGACGTCTTGCACTTTCTTTTGCATCTTCCACCAGTACTCGAACTCGGCATCCCACTTGCCCAGCGCCGTGGCGAGACGGTAGTCCTGATACTCGGACAGCCAGGCTTGCCGGTATAGGGCTTTCAGCTCCATCGTGGAGTCCATCAGGTCCTGAAGCAGGCCGTGGTTATGAGAGCCGGTTTGGGTCCTCAAGAGCAGATTCACCTTGTCACGCGGCGCATCCGGACCCAGCATTCGAAAGTACTTGGCAATCTCGATCGCGTACAGATTCTTCATGCCGAGGTGATCCAGCATGCGCGCACCCAACAAAAGGCTGGATAGAGTGGCAGGATCGCCCTTGAGCCTCAACGCCTCAAGCAGGTGCGTGGTTGCCTCCTCGGCCGAGAGGCGTGCCTCTCGAAGCTCCTTCTCCCGCTGTTCGAGCTGCTTCAGGCGATCGGGTTCGAACGGGTCGTCCCAGAAATGCAGCATGGTCGGACCGCCCAGTGCTGTAAAGAACGTCTCCTGCGATTTTGTCAGCGCAGCCAGACCCTGAGCGACCTCGGTCGCAACGGAGGGAAGATACATCTGGCGGGCATAGTCAGAGAAGAACTGCTCTTGATCGACCGGAGACGATTGCCAGGGAGCTGCCGCGCCGAAGGCCATGCCGGGAAGCGACATCCGGTAAATCGTCTGGGCGTCATCGCTCCAACCCGTATTGAGGAGGCCCATGGCGCCGTACTTCCGGCCCGCGGCAAGCATACCACTGATGTTTCCGAAGGACGTTTGAAAACTTGGCGCCACCTCGTTCCAGTTCCAGACGCCCGGAGCGACAACCATCGGCAAGCCGGCCTTCGCCAGCGGCTCAACGATCGGTGTGAAGTCCTTCTCAACCCGGTAGTGCCAGGGCACTGCGATTGTTTCCTTGGGAAGCTGGGAAATCAACTCCGGATAGCGGGAGAAAATCCGCGCCCCGGCGATCATGTCCGCCCAGAACATCATCCGCTTGTTGTGATTCAGCACAATGGCGGAGACGTTCTTGAGATGCTCCATGAAGAGCTCCGCCGGCGGTGCACCGGCCACAGGGCTGCCGAAGAGTTCTAACGCCCACGGTTCGTCAAAGCCGATGTGAAACCAGGGACTGGGAAACAACTGAGCCATCTGGCCCACCCAGTCATCGAGGAACGCTCGGACCCGCGGGTGCCGTGGATTGAATTCGCCTCCGTACCGCAGCGGGGCCATGTCGGAGTACTGCTCGACGCGGAACACGTCGTGCATGTGCCCGTAGAATTCCATGCAGGGCACAACGTCGATATGGCGCTGGCGGGCATAGCCGATGATCCGTTTGATCTGTTGCTGGGAGTAGCGGGATTCCAGGTTCACCAATGGGTAACCTCGGACTTCGATGTTGGCTTCGGCGTAGAAATAGTATTGGTTTGCCTTCCACCTCGCCAGGAAATCGAGTTGCCGCTTGATCTCATCCTCGGTAAGCAGTGCTCCGTGGTTGGTGTCCATCATGAAGCCGCGGTAGGCGAGCGACGGCCAGTCCCGGATCTCCACTTCGGGGAGCGCCGCCTGTGAACCGGAACCTTCCACCAACTGGCGGAATGTCTGGACGCCATAGAACAAGCCGGCGGAGGATTTTGCGCGGATCTCGGCGCCTTCCGCGGTGATCTTGAGGCTGTACGCTTCGCGCGAGTCCGGCCCCCCGCGTTCGTCGCGCATGGGAAGCGCCGGAGCATTCCCCGTTTGCGCGAGTACGATCGCCCGACCCGAACCTGAGCCTTCCGTAACCGAAACACTCGACTGCGCTGCCGCAGACAGTGCCGACGACAGTTCCCTCGCGGCAAACTTATCCTCCGCGCCGGGCGTGGAGGCTAGCCGGATTGTCAGGCCGCGCAGCGACAGTTTTCCCGGTCCGTATCGGACTTCCTGCGGGCGAGGAAGCAACGGGTTATGGCTGGCCGCCGCAGCGGGCAGCAGCACGACGAGCAGTCCAATGATGGCGCGCATATTCTTTATTCCTCGGATTTCCAGATTATGAACCCCGTCGGAGCAGAACCCCCTCCGCGCTCACATTCAGGATGTGCCGACCCAGGCCCCTCGGAACAACGACTGTCTGCTTCTCGGGCTGCTGTGATTTCAGGCTGCTTCGCAGTTCGTCGGAAAGGTGGAGGGTCCACGTTGATTCGTGAGAGTCAAAGTGGCGGCAGTAATGGTCGTCGTACATCAGCGACAGCGCCAGCGATTCGGATGGAGACGGGTCCCGGGCGACTGTGGAGTGCAGATACGCGCAGTATTCGCCGGCAGTCATGTATCGCACGCCCTTGCCGAGATCGTTCAGCAGACGCTCTATCGCGCCCTTGTCCATTGCGACATCCCGATCGTGAAACGCGAT
>DATIFQ010000386.1:0-10074 GCA_035455185.1 Bryobacteraceae bacterium
GGGATCGCTTGAAACGTCTCCGGCCCGTCCGGCCATTGAATCGTCCGGCTGACCTCCCGTTTGTGCGTGCGTACCTCCTCGATCAACCCCTCAAGGGTTGACGCGCCCGCAACCGCCCCCAGCGGATCGGTAAGGCTGTCCTGCGCAAAACTGGCCGTGAAGTTGCGGTACAGAAGGACGCGCATTCCGGCCGGAAGGACCAGCGAGCCGAGAAACTCCTTGTCCAGCCGGCGTCCCGCGACCACGTACAGTTTCCGGTCGCCGGCCATCACTTCACGCACCGCCGTCAGAGCCAGCGCCATTTCGCCAGGCAGTTCCTCTCTCTTCAGGAAGGCTCCCGTTTTCTGCCAGCCGGTTAGCCGCAAGAGCCAGTCGGCTTTGTAGCCAAAACGCGCCGCGAATTGCGCCGACGAGATGATCGAGCCGTCGCCGGCGACGATCTCCAGGAAATCCAGTCTTTGGGCAGCGGCGAGCGTTCCCGCTTCCTGCACGTAGGGAGAATAATCCGGCTGGCGCCGGCGGGCTTCGACTACCATCCTTAGTGCGCTTTCCGACGCCGCAACCGCCTCGGACGTGCGGACGACCTCCTCGCCCCGCCGCGCGAACTCGCGTCGGAATTGCGCTACCAGGGCCTTGGTCCGCTGATCGTCCAGCTCGCCGAAGGCGCGTTCCGTGAACGAGGAGACGGCCCAGATCGCCAGCGTCACTGTGACCGCGACGGTCAGCGCGACCGACAGAATGAGCCGAACACGGAACGTCATGGCCGTTCCCTCGCCAGCCAGACACTGTCCAGCCGCAGTGTGCCGTCGCGGGAGACCGGGGGAGTCGTCCAGACCTTGACCTCCGGCGACGTGGCGTAAAGCTCCGGCAGATGGAATAGCGGAATCACCACGCGCTGTTCGACAAGCGCCTGCTCGGCACGAAAAATCGCATCCAGGGAAGCGGTCGCCGGGAGCGGTTCGAAATCGGGAATCCTCAGAGCGTCAGCTATGCTCCCAAGTGCCCCTCCCGCCTGGACGCTGGTGATCCGCACCCGTACAAGGCGGAGGTCGGCCGTTCCCGAGCCTGTTGTGCGGACGGAGATGCCAGCCTCACGCGCGTTCAGCGCGATTCGTTCCGCCACTGCCCGTTCCATCGGGTCCGCACCGTGCACAAGCACGATCGAACGAAGCGCCGCCGGTGTCGAAGCAGCCGCCCGCCGCGCCCGCTCGATGTCCCGCCCTGAGGGAAACAGGTGGGCATAGCCGCTGATCCACTGGGGAAGGATTCCGCCCGCGGGTTCCCCGCGTTTCTGCAGCAATACTGCGTGAATGGCCGGACGGTCGATTGCGAAAGCGACTGCTTCCCGCAACGCGTCGTTTGCGCCCGCTGACCTTCCCGCTTCGAATCGCAAGGCCCACAGCTCGAGCGGCGCGCTGCTCCAGACGCGAAGGCCGCGCTCCGATGCGCGTCGCGCCTCGGCGGGATCCACCTCCGCGACATCGGTTCGCCCAAGCTCGAGGTCCAATACGGGATCTCGGGACGAGCGGCCCAGTTCGACGGTGATCGTGTCGACAAAGGGCCTGCCCGCCCAGTGCCCGTTGTTGGCGGTCAGAACGGCGCGGCTTCCTTCCTGCCACTCCGAGATGCGGAAGGGCCCTGTGCCTTTCTCGGCGCCGTCAGGGTTTCGCACCACAACTGGAGGACGTGACTCAGCCAGTTCCCACAGCAGCCCCGGTATCGGACGCGAGGCCTGGATGATGATGTCCCCACCGGACGTGAAGGCTCGCCAGTCGTTCTTCCCCGACGCCAGTGACCCGGCCACAGCTTCCGCGCTCACCGGCGTACCGTCGTGGAACCTGACGTCCGGCCGAAGCCTGAACCGCCAGCGCGTCCGCGGTGTGTTGTGCACCCAGGAGACGGCGAGCGTTGCTTTCGCTTGCCCGCCGTGGAAATCCACCAGCCGTTCGAACACAAGCGGAGACAGTATCTCCTTGGCTCGCGCATCGGTCATCGCCAGGCGAAGAGTTCCTCCGTAACGCGGGCGGTCGGCGGCGATTGAAAGCAGCGCCAGAAAGCTACCGAGCGCAACGAGCCGACACGCGGTATGCCGCATACCCTTGCCTCTCCGGATCCTGGACGACGGCGATCGCGGTTTGTCCGTCTCCCGCCGGCCACAGCGCCGTGACGACGCCGTCGAAATGAAGCGGCCTGCTTGCCGCCGCGGGATGGCCATCGATCAGTTCGTACGCCCGAACCGTGTCCTGCCCAACCGGTTCGCCGCTCCCGGACGCCAGCACCACCCGGCCGCACGCCGAGTCGATCGCAGTGACGTCGCTGCCCCATCCATCGAATACGTTGAGCCGGCGCATCGCGCCGTCCAACACGTAGGTCCGACCGTCTACTCCTGCCAGCACACGAAGGTTGCCTGATTCGGAGCCAACTACGGCGGCGGAGAAAAACGAAACCGCTCCGTCGCCGGTGAAGTGATTCCGGCCCGTTGCAAACTCGGCGCCGCCGAAGCCGGCCGGCCACCGGTTTCCCTCGTTGCACTCGAAAACGAGCGTGGGTTGCATCGCGCCGGCACAGGTGAGGCCTGGCAAATAGGCTCGGAACGTCTCGCCTTCCAACGTCAGTCGTCCTCGGACGTCCCGTGGCCAAACTGGCGCGTTCGGTATCGGTGAAGCCTGCCGCCGTTCCCAGACCTTGTCGTTACGCTCGTAGATCGACACCTCGCCCGGCTGAAGCACAAGCAGACTGTCGCTCACACTGGCCACGTCCAGAATCGGCTCCGCCGCCTCGATCAGGATTGCCGCTTCCAACACCGCACGGAACTGTCCTCTGGAAGTCGCTGAGCTATCTCCGATCACCAGGAACACCTCCCGTCGATCGCCCCGCATTATTTCGGCGGTCCAAACCTGCCCCGACGCATTCTCCGATAGGGTGATCGTCGCTTTCGTTCCGTCGCTCCGAAGTCCGGCTCCGGCCGCCCTGAGGGCCGCCTCGACAGCACGACGCGCCTCCACCACGGCCGCGGGAGGGAGCGACGACCTGTTTTCGATCGCGAGCGACACCGCTTCGCCCGGGCTCAGGCTCCCGGCGATTCGGCGGGCCAGTTCCCGGGCGGCGCTTTCGGGTTCTTGCGCGGATGACATCGCGAACGGGGCGATCCATATCAGGAACATCGCCAACCGCCGCAAAAAGGAGTGGGACATGCGCCGTTTGTCCCTTCAGCATATACCAGGGTCAAACACGCATGTCCCGCCAGTGCCACAAACCTCGGCCCATGCTTCGCCGGTTACCTCCCCTGGTTCATCGCTCCCGTGAAACTCGCCTGGGAAGGTTCATTCTCTTCGCCCCGGGCCGCCCCGAGCGTCATCGTCGACCTCAGCACGTCATTGGCAAAGAAGTACTTGCCGTCGGTCGGAACCATCATGATCTGCACCTTGTCCGACAGGCGCTCGGCGATAATCTTCTGGATCAGCAACGGATTCTGTTTGAGCACCTGCGCTTCGCCCTTGAGCCGCTCCGCGTCTGCCGCGGCGATGATGCGAATGCGATGGTCTTCGGCTTCGGCCATCAGCTTTCGCTTTTCGAGTTCCGCCTTGCTGTCGATCACCTTGGCTTGCGCCGCCGCCTCGGCCTGTTTCACCGTGGACTCCTTGCGTGCTTCGGCCTCCAGCTTCGTCTGCTGGATCTGCTTCTCCTTCAGCGGAAGGGTGTATTGCATCGCATCCGATTGCGCTTTGGCTTGCAGCACCGTCACCTGTGCCAGCGCTTCGGCCTCCTTGATGCGGCGGGCCTTCTCGGCTTCAGCCTCCAGTTCGGCTGTGCGCACCTGCTTCTGCTTCACCTCGACCTCGATCGCGAGCCGTTCGTTCTCCTGCTCCTTCAGCAGCAGTCCCTCGAGTCCCTTCGCGTACTCGCCCGGCAGCAGGATGTCGCGCAGCATGACCTCCTTCACAACGATCGCGTCTGCCGCCAGCTTATTCCTGATCGTTTCGGCAGCTTGTCTGCGGACCTCCTCGCGCTTCGACGAGAAGACCTCCCGCACCATGTAGTTCGGAACGAGCTCCCGGAACGCCGCGGCGACCACCGGCGGCACCAGTTCCTGTTCGACCGGCTGCGGAAGGTTCGAGTGGACGTAATCGAGCCGCCGCGGGTCCAGCCGGTAACGGACCGCCACGGCCAACCCAACCGGCAGACCCTCTTTGGACTGCACCTTCAGCGCCTCGGCCTTCGCTTTGGCATCCGCCGTCACAGAAGTCGAGTAAATCCGATCGCGGATGTCGTAGACGGCCACTTTCTGCACCAATGGGACCACCAGGTGCACGCCCGGATACAGGGTGCCGCTCAGCGTCCCGGATATCTGGCTCACGCGAACGCCCGCGCTCCCGCTCGGCACTACCACGATGCTCATCCCGAGCAGCAGAGGAAGCCAGGCCAACCCCGCCAGCTTTCCCGCAGTCTGCCAGCGGATCGGTGGAAGTTCCCCCGCTCCGCGTTCTGCCGGATCCCTCCTCCGCCACTGCTCGACGCCGCGGTAGAAGTCATAGAGAACGATGGTGGCCGCGGCCGCAAACAGCCCGGCGCCCGCCGCCAGAAACAGGTACTTGAGAAACAGCATGGTTTGATCCTCCTTCAGAAGTTCTCAGGGGCCGGAGGCCGTGCAACGGCGATCTGGCGATACTCGCTAGGAGCTGAGGCGCTGTCGAAGATCCGCGCGAGCTCTTCGGTGCGCTCGCCGTGAAGTTCGACCACGTCGCCATCGCGGACCATCTCGAACAACTCTTCCACATCGCGATTCCTCATGCGGATGCAGCCGTGTGATTTAGCGCGCCCGATCGAGCGCGGACTGTTGGTGCCGTGAATTCCGAAGCCCTTCAAGCTCAGGCCCAGCCACCGCGTGCCGAGCGGATTCTCCGCACCCGGCCCTACGATCTTGCCCGGTGTGTACCAGGTTGGATTCGGGATCCGGTTCATGATGGTGAACGTTCCGGTGGGGCTGGGGCTCTTCGGTGCGCCGACGGCCGTGCGGAAGATCTTCACCACACGGCCGTCTTCCACCAGCGCCAGCTGGCGGTCGGGAATGCTGATTACGATTCTGCGTCGTGAGATCTGCGGTTGCTGCGCTGCTCCCTCCGCCACCGCCATCAGAGCCACCGCCGCCAGCTTCATGAGTCTGTTGTCCATTCGCCGCATTGCCGTTTCCTCCAGCTCACACGACGAATTGGCACGGGTGGTTCCAATCTCTAACTATTTGATTTATTGAGAGTTACTTGATGACGGTGGGCTCCGGGCGGTGTCAGGCGTTAGACGCCGTGTCTACGGTGACACGCTCCGCCCAGATGCCGGGGATCACCGTCTGGCAGGAGGGGCAGCGGCCTTCGGGGGTTACTCGGTGGTCGAGAATCCGGTACCCCCGCCGCCTTACCAGACACTCACCGCAACCGGGGCAGCGAGTGTCTTCCAGCTCGCCCACCGATCCCGGAAGGTTGCCGGCGTAAACGTACCGCAGTCCCGCCTGCCGGCCGATCAAAGCCGCGCGGGTCAGAGTCTCCGCCGGCGTATTGTCCGGGTCGAGCATCTTGTAGTCTTTGTGGAATGCCGTGACGTGCCACGGGATGTCCTGCGAGATCCCGGCGAGAAATTCCGCAATGCTCCGCAGTTCGTCGTCGGAGTCATTGAACCCCGGCACCACGAGCGTGACCACTTCGAGCCAGAAGCCCATCCGGTGAATCAGGCGGACACTGTCGAGAATCGGCTGGAGCCTGCCGCCGAGTTCGTGGTAGTGCCGGTCGTCGAAGCTTTTCAGGTCCACCTTGTACAGGTCGGTCCACGGCCGCAGATACTCCAGCACCTCCGGCGTCGCGTTTCCGTTGGAAACGAAGCCCGTCAGCAGACCTGCCTTGCGCGCCTGCTGGAACACGGCGACCGCCCACTCGGCGGTGATCAACGGTTCGTTGTACGTGCTCACCACCGCAGCAGCTCCGACAGTCAGGGCAGCTTGCACGAGTTCCTCCGGCGGTACACGGCGAAGCGGGGCCGACGCGCGGGGGTCGCGCAGCGCCTGGGAGGTCACCCAGTTCTGGCAGTAGGAGCAGTGCAGATCGCAGCCCAGCATGCCGAAACTGAAGGCCAGCGCGCCGGGCAGCACGTGGTTAAACGGCTTCTTTTCAATCGGGTCGCACTGCACGCTGGTGACGTAGCCCCACGGGACGTAGAGCTTGCCGCCCTGGTTGAATCGCACCTTGCAGACGCCGGGTTGCCCTTCGGGAATCGGGCAACGGTGCCCGCACGCGACGCAGCGGATGCGTTTCCCCTCCAGCGGCGTCCAGAGGATGCCCTCTCGGACGCTTCTCTCGAGATCCTCCACGAGAGTCGCCATTCCACCCCTAGTATCGCTCTTTGGGACAACACGATGGCCCACGGGTCAAAAAGGAACACTAGACTCTGTTACCCGGTTGTGGTACACATAGATTTGAGGCTTTGGCTGGGAACCCGTCCGAGCGAGTTTTCCGGCTTTGCTTCAGACTTTCCTCTGATGACCCTGCGCTGATGAGGGCGGGGTTCTTGAACAAGCTCCACACTGAGGTCCTTCGTATGAGGTCCTGGAGCACCCCGACGGATCGTCAGGAGCGAGCTCACCAGACCCAATACTTCCAGGAGCCTGCATCCGGCCATGGACAGTGATCGCAAATACTCACAACGCGGCTACATGGACTCCGACCGTGACAAGTCCCAGGTAGGGCGAAGAGAAGAGAAGCCACGGCAACAGGGGCCCCGGCTGCCGATTGACGTGACCGGCCCCCGGCTGCCGCGGCTCGTGCAGACCGTTGTCGCTTCACGGTGTTACAACTGTGCCGTGACTCTGCCAGCCGGCATCGACTTCAAGGGCAACTGCCCGAAGTGCAATGTTGCCCTGCACTGCTGCAAACAGTGTGCTCATTTCGACCCCTCCAAGCGCTTCCAGTGTGTCAAACCGATTCCGGAGCGCATCGCAGTGAAGGACCAGCCGAACCAGTGTGGACTGTTCGAGCCTCGGGTCACTGTCGCACGGGACGTGACGCCCACGGGCGCTTCGCCGGTCTCCGGGGTCACTTCTGCGCCCCGCGGTCCCAACGAGGCGCGGGCGGCCTTCGACAACCTCTTCAAGAAATAGTTCGCTCGCACAGTGAACGCAGAGTTGGACTCTACACGGGCAAGGACACGGATCTATGCGCATCGCTGAGCTCTCCGAATCTCACCGCTTCCAGTTGGTCGACGGGCCGATCCGGGAGCCAGGTCCCGGCGAGGTCCAGGTGCGAGTCGATTCGGTCGGCATCTGCGGCTCGGACCTGCACTACTTCGCCGAGGGCGGCATCCCCGGCGCCCCGTGCGTCTACCCGATGGTGATCGGCCACGAACCGGCCGGAGAGATCGTCAGAACGGGTCCCGGCGTGACCGGTTGGTCGCCAGGAGACCGTGCCGCGCTTGAGCCCGCGCACTACTGCTACCACTGCGAGTTCTGTATCACCGGACATCACAACGTCTGCGAGAACATCCGCTTTCTCAGCACACCGGGCGAACCGGGCTTCTTCCGGGAATTCGTCAACCTTCCCGCGGCGAATGCGCTCCCCCTGCCGCCGACACTCGGCTTCCGGGAAGCCACCCTGTTCGAGCCGCTGGCCGTCATTCTTCACTCGATGAAGTTCGCGGCCATCGCTCCGGGCGAGAGCGCAGTCGTGTTCGGAGCGGGGCCGATCGGACTTCTCACGATCGCCATGCTCAAAATGGCGGGCTGCGGCCGCTTATGGGCGGTCGAGCCCGTCGCCCACCGCCGCGATCTGGCGCGCCTCCTCGGAGCCGACGAGGCCGTGGACCCCCATGCCGCCGACCCCGTGGCGGAGATCCTCCGCGACACCGGCCGGCGCGGCGTGGACGTGTCCTTCGATTGCGCCGGGCGCGACGACACCATCAACCAGTGCATTCACTTGACCCGGAGCGCCGGGCGCGTGGTTCTCACCGCGATCTTTCCGGAACCGCGTGTGCCGGTGGAATTCCACGTGGTGCGCCGGAAGGAACTGGTGATGTACAACGTGCGGCGGTCGAGTCACGAATCGGAGACCGCGATCGAGCTGCTACACCGGTACCCGGAACGCTTTGTCCCGATGATCACCCACGTCCGCCCGCTCGAGGAGATCCAGCGGGTCTTCGATACGCTCGAACGCTACGCGGACGGTATCGGCAAGCCCGTGATCTCGCTTCGATAGCCCGGTAGGCTACGAGCGTTCCTCCATGAAGAAGTAGCCGATCATGTGGCACACGATCATGTGTGCGTCCTCGATGCGTCCCATGTGCGGCTCGGGCACTCGAATGTCGAGCTGCGCCATCGGTCCCAATTTGCCGCCGTCCCGGCCGGTCAAAGCCAGCGTCCGGCAGCCGATCGAATTGGCGTACTCCATCGCCCGCAGCACGTTCGGGGAGTTTCCCGATCCGCTGATGCACATGACGATGTCCCCCGGCCTGCCAAAATTCTTCAACTGCTCGGCGAACACAATGTCATAGCTCACGTCGTTCGCGTAGGCGGTGATCGTGGACAGCGAATCGGTCAGCGCCTGAATACGGAAGCGCGAATCCCGGTTGTAGCTGGCGCCTTTGACGATGTCGCAGACGAAATGGGATGCCGTCGCCGCGCTGCCGCCGTTGCCGCAGACAAAGATGGTCCGCCCGGCTGCCCGCGCCTCCTTGAACCACTCGATGGCGGCGACGACCTTGTCGAGCGGAATGACGTCGAGCGTCTTAAGAAGCTTGGTTTTATAGAGTTCCGGAAAAGTCATTGAACGGGAATCTCCTTTGCCAGCGCCAGCGCGCCGTAAAGCACGCTGTCATCGCCGAGGGCGGCCGGGACGACGTCAATGCGGGCCTTCGACCAGTCGGTGACCTGAAGCCGCAACTCGGCTCGCAACGGTTCGAACAGCGCGTCACCCGCCTTGCTGATACCGCCACCGATCACGATCCTTGCCGGATTCAAAAGCATGATGCACGATTTCAACCCGATCGCGAGGTCGACCACGTAGCCCGTCACGAAATCGGAATCCTGGAGCAATTCCTTGGCGCTGCGTCCGTAATCGCGCTCGAGCCAAAGCCCGCTACAGCTTCGTTCGAGGCATCCGAACGCGCCGCACAGGCACTGCCGGCCGCCGGGCCGGACCGTCAGGTGCCCTATTTCGCCGGCGTACGAATCCGCGCCCCGATAGATTTTTCCGCCGGCGATCAGCCCGCCGCCGATGCCGGTCGAGATGGTCATGTAAAAGAGCGGGTCACACCCGGCGCCTGCGCCGTACACCGCCTCGCCTAAAGCCCCGACGTTGGCATCGTTGTCCATCAATGTGGGTACTTGAAGAGCCCGCTCGATCCATGCCGGCAGCGCGAAATCGAGCCAGCCGCCGACGTGCGTGGATCGCGCCACCCGCTGCTTGGCGTATTCCACCGGTCCGCCGAAGCCGATACCGCACTTCTCAAGATGGTACGTCCGCTCCCACTCGGCCGCGATCGAGGCAATCTGATCGAGCATCCACTCCCGGCCTCCCTCGCGGTCTGTGGCGCGGGTCTCTCTCGCGGCCATGCGGCCGTCCACAAACACGGCCATGGAGAACTTGGTCCCGCCGACGTCAATGGCCAGGGTATTCACGGCACCAAGGCCTCCTCTGCCGCGAGCACTTCTTCGGGCGAAGCTGTGCCGGTCCCCTTCTTCATGATGGTGACGGAGGTGACGAGGTTACCGAAGCGCACCGCCTGGGCCGGCGACGCTCCGGCGGCGAGCGCCAGGGCCGACCCGGCCGAAAAACTATCGCCCGCGCCGCAGATGTCCACGGGATTCTCGACCGGCTTCGTGGAGACCCTCTCCGTTCCTTGCCCGCCGACAAGCAATGCGCCGTCGGCGCCGAGGGTGACGATCAGCAGTGGCGCTTCGATCACTCGCCGAAGCCGTTCGTATTCCACCGCGCCGAACACTCTTCCGCAGGCGGCCTCGGCTTCCTGCCGGTTCGGCTTGGCGATGACGCCGCGAAACCCTTCAATGCGAAGCCGCGAGTCGGCGAACAGGATTTTCCT
>DATIFQ010000387.1:0-18166 GCA_035455185.1 Bryobacteraceae bacterium
TGGGCTGACAACATCACTTACGTCACCAAACAATTGCCGAATGAGCCGGCGTTTTCCGCCCGCAAATATCTGCCAGATATCGCCCCACTATCGCTGTTCATGATTCACTCGAGCAAAGACGAGTACACTCCGGCGAAGGACGCCCAGAAGTTGTTCGAGGCAGCGCGGCAGCCAAAGCGACTGTCCGTGATCGAGGCGCAGAATCACCGCTTCGTCGGCAACCACGAAGAATTCTTCCGGGTTCTCCGGGAGGCTGTGGAATGGGTCCGCCTCGCGACCCGCTAGGTTTGGCCGCTACAGGGCGTGCCGGGACCGTTGAGCGCTTTCTCAAGCCCGCCGCCGGCTATCTGCTCGGTGCCGCGTGTCTCGCATGGCTCTTCCATGATGTTCACCCTCGCGAGGTGCTCCGAACCGCTTCTGGGATGAACTGGGGGTGGGTCGGGGTGGCAATCTGCTTCGATATCGCGAGCTATGTCAGCCAAGGATGGCGCTGGAAGTTGCTTCTGGCTCCGCTGGGGCGAATTGGGACACTTAGGGCAACCCAAGCCATCTACGTGGGACTCTTCGCCAACGAGGTGCTTCCCATGCGGGCGGGCGAGTTTGCACGTACATGGCTCGTGTCGCGATGGCTCGCCTCGGACTTCTCCGCAGTGATCCCTTCGATCGCTGTTGAGCGGCTCTTTGACGGCGTCTGGCTGGCGATCTGCATGGGCCTGACTGCCATTTTCGTTCCGCTGCCCCGGAATCTCGCCGCAGCCGCCGATGTTCTCGGCGTCGCTGTCCTGCTGGCGACAGCCCTGTTCCTGTACCTTGTCTACCGAAAACGGGAGCAACCGCCCGAAACGGCCCGAGCCGCCTTGCAGCACTGGAAACCGGTGCGTCTATTGCTCTCACTGATCGACGCGCTCGAATTGGGACTGCGGAAGATCGGTCTGTCACGTTCGTTCTATTTGGCGTTCGGCGGATCATTGCTGCTGCTCGCCGGTCAAATCCTTGCTTTTTGGTTCGTCATGCTCGCGTGCGGACTGCATCTCTCGGTCTGGGTCGGCGCGGTGGTGTTGTTGATCGTCCACCTGGGCACGATGATCCCCAACGCCCCGGCGAACCTTGGCACCTACCAGTTCTTTGTCGTGGTTGGTCTCGGAGTGTTCGGCGTAGAGAAGGGAGCCGCTACCGGATTCTCGTTCATCGTCTTCTTTCTTTTGACAGTGCCGCTTTGGGTGATCGGCCTGTTCGCGCTCGCCCGCACCGGCATGACGCTCACGGCCATTCGGCGCGAGATCGGTGTTCAGGCGCCGCGAACCTGACGCCGATACTCGTCATGGATGCCCGCCGTCTCGCAGGTTGCGCGGCGTCGTCATCGACGGGTCCGGAATGGGCCGGCAATTGCAGCGAACTAGGGTTACGGGTATTCGCGCAGCCCTGTGTTATGATAGGGCTTCTGCTCGCAACAGTCGGGAATACAACGACTCGAACGCGCTCACTTTAGGCGACTGTCTCCTGACGGCGAGCCAGGCCGAAGAGGTGTTGCGTGTGTGGCTGGCAACGCCGTTCGCTGGCGGCAGACACCCGGCCCGTGTCAAGAAAATCTCTGAGATCGAGCAGCGATACTCAAGGACTTGGAAGCCACCGAACTCCAGCGACTCGTAGCCGCCATCAGCGAGGAAATCCTCGTCCGTGTCAAGCCTCCTCAGTTCTCGGATTCCTTGCACTCACCACTTACGGCTGACGCACCCTGCAAGATCTGCGCTACGTGCCCGCACCAGAATGTCGAGTCGTGCGCTCGACACACCCGTGAGGTTGTCACTGCCGGCGCCGCCCGCGTCTCCTCGTGTTGTCCGGTTGCGCATGTCGATCCATCGATAGCCAGTCTGATCGATCACACAATCCTTAAGCCTGAGGCAACCCGGGGCGACATCCTCCGTCTCTGCCGTGAGGCTCGGGAGCACTGTTTCGCCAGCGTCTGCGTCAACCCATTCTGGGTCCCCGCCGTTGCCGCGGAATTGGCCGGATCGGGCGTCGCCGTTTGCACGGTCGTTGGCTTCCCCCTGGGCGCGAACGCCACAGGGATCAAACGCGCCGAAGCCGAATCCGCTGTGCGCGACGGCGCCACCGAAGTGGACATGGTGATCAATATCGGCGCTCTCCGCTCCGGCGAGTACGACACCGTCCGGTCCGACATCGAGCAGGTCGTGGATGTGAGCCACCGCGGAGGGGCGATCGTGAAAACGATTCTCGAGACAGCACTGCTCGATGACAACCAGAAGGCCATCGCCTGCGCTCTCGCAAGAATGGCGGGCGCGGATTTCGTCAAGACTTCCACGGGTTTCGGTCCCGCCGGGGCGACAGTTCACGATGTCGCTCTAATGCGCCTGGTCGTCGGGCCGGAGATGGGAGTCAAAGCCGCAGGCGGGATCCGCACACTGGACGATTTGCGCAAGATGGTCGAGGCCGGCGCAACGCGCATCGGTGCAAGCGCCAGCGTCAAGATCGTCGAGGCTGCCTCCGCCTGAGCGATTCTCCGATGGCTTCCGCACCCAAATCCGCAACGCGGTTCCGGGAACGCGCCGAACTGCTCGACTTTCTTCTGGAGGTTGCAGCGGCTACGTCAGAAACGCTCGACCTGGACCAGTTGCTGGCGAACGTGGCCGACAATGTCAAAAAGGTAGTCCCCTACGAACTCCTCGCGATCCTGCTCTACAACGAGAAACTCCAGGGACTTCGCATTCGCTACTCCATCGGACACCGGGAGGAAGTCGTCCAAAAACTCGTGATCCCCCTCGGCGACGGTATTACCGGCGCCGCCGCGGAGCTCCGGGAACCAGTCCTCGTGGGCGATGTGCGGAATGATCCCCGCTACCTCAACGCGCTTGATGCTGTCCGAAGCGAACTTGCGGTGCCGATGGTCGCTCGCGGCCGCTTGGTCGGCGTCATCGATCTTCAATCGACGCGGCTCAACGCTTACGGTAGTTACGAGCGCGCCATGCTGCGGCTCATCGCCTCGCGCGTGGCCGCCACCATCGACAATGCCCGCCTTTACCGTCGTGTCGATCGCCAGAACCGCACGTTGCGCACGCTTGCCCGGCTTTCCCAGGGCTTTTCCTCGATCCTCGACCTTGACGAGTTGCTCGGCCGAATCGCGGATACCGTGCGGTCGCTGATCCCATCGGACTCGTTCAGCATCCTGTTGCTCGACCAACGGGCGAAGGTTCTTCGCCACCGTTTCAGCCGGCGTGTCGACGAGCGCGGCAGCCTGGACAACATCCCATTGGGCAGGGGCATTACCGGGGCTGCCGCGGAATCGAAGGAGACAATCCGCGTTCCGGACACTCTAGCCGATCCCAGGTACCTTCCGTTCCATCCAGGCATTCGCTCGGAAGTGGCTGTGCCGTTGGTGGTCCGAGATCGCGTAATCGGCGTCATGGACCTCGAAAGCGAGCGCGTCGGCTTCTTCACGGAAGATCATGTCCGGACGCTCTCTCTGCTCGCACCACAGATCGCGAGCTCGATTGAGAACGCGCAGTTGTATCAGGAACTCGCCGAACGCGAGAGCCGCATGGAGTCCGACCTCCACGCCGCACGGGAAGTCCAGACGTTGCTTTTGCCTCGCCGGCCGCCCGCGGTGGAGGGTCTGGAAACCGCCGCGGGTCTGTTACCGGCGCGCGAGATCAGCGGTGACCTCTACGACTTCTTCGTCCATAGCGACGAGCACGTCGTCATCGCAATGGGAGACGTCAGCGGCAAAGGAGCGGCCGCCGCACTCTATGGCGCCCTCGTGAGTGGTCTGCTGAGGACAATGGCGCCGCGAAACTGCGAGCCCTCCCTGCTCTTGAAGTCGCTCAACGAGGCTCTGATCGAGAGGAAAGTCGACGCCCGCTACGTCACCCTGCTCGTACTCGTCTGGCATCCGCGCACAGGGGAATTCCGCATGGCCAACGCCGGCGCTTTCCCGCCGCTTATCTGCCGCACCGGCGAGATTATAAAGCCTCGCGTCGAAGGATTGCCGCTTGGACTTCTGGATGCCAGGGAGTACGAAGAAGTCTCGTTCGAGACGCACCCGGGCGATGTCGTCGTTCTCTACTCGGACGGCATCGTCGATCAGAACAACCTCGCCGGCCAGGATTACGGCCGAAGGCGGCTTGCCTCGCTTCTTCAGCAGCATTGGCGCGAACCTGCCCAGGCGATTGTTGATGCCATATTGATCGACGTGGACCGCTTCGGAGCCGGCGCGGGGACCACCGACGATCAGACAGTGGTCGTGATGAAGGTAACTGGATGAATCTGAACTCGGATGTGTTCGCGTACCGCGATGGGACGCTGTTCTGCGAAGATGTCGCCCTCGCCGACATCGTTGCCCGCGCCGGGACGCCCTGTTACGTCTATTCCGCAAAAGGGATTCTGGAACGCTTCCGTGCATATGAGGAAGCTCTTCGTGACCTGCCGCACCGCGTCTGTTATGCAGTGAAGGCCAACTCGAACCTCGCGGTCCTGTCGCTGCTGGCGAAGGCCGGAGCCGGCTTCGACATCGTCTCCGGCGGTGAATTGTTCCGTGTGATCAGGGCGGGCGGCGATCCGGCCGGTGTGGTCTTCTCTGGAGTCGGCAAGACCGCTGACGAAATCGAATACGCCCTCGATCAGGGCATCCATAGTTTCAACTGCGAGTCCGAGAACGAGTTGACGCTGATTGACGCGCTGGCCGCCCGGCGCGGTGTTAAGGCTCGCGTCGCACTACGAGTGAACCCGAATGTCGAAGCCGGAACGCACCCGTACATCTCCACAGGGATGCGCGAGCACAAATTCGGAATCGACATCTCGGAAGTTGAAGGGGTTTACGACCGTTCACGCGTGCTGCCCAACCTGCTGATCGAGGGAGCCGGCTGCCACATCGGTTCTCAGATCTTGGATACGGACGCGCTCATCGGCGCAATTGACGTGATGCTCGGCCTGGTCGACCGCCTGCGTGCGGCGGGACATGCGATCCGGCATCTCGATCTCGGCGGAGGGCTCGGAGTCCGATATCGGCCCCACGAGGAGACTCCCGAGATCCGGGCATTCATCGCCCGCGTGAAGGAGAAGGTCCGGGGCCGGGACCTGTTCGTGATGGTCGAACCCGGGCGGTCGATCGTGGGCGAATCCGGCGTGCTACTGACACGCGTGCTGTACCGGAAGCGGACCGGCTCACGCGAGTTCGTTGTGGTGGATGCGGCGATGAACGACCTGATGCGGCCGTCGCTTTACCAGTCGCACCACGAGATTATCCCCCTCCGTGCCTCCTCCCGCGGGCGGATTCGGGCCGATGTCGTCGGGCCGGTATGCGAATCCGGCGACTTTCTGGCTCTCGACCGTGAACTGGAGAACGTGCTCCCCGGTGACCTGCTTGCCGTCTGGACTGCCGGCGCGTACGGATTCGTGCTCTCGTCCAATTACAATTCCCGCGTCCGCCCGCCCGAAGTGTTGATCGAAGGTTCTTCCTGGTGCGTTGTCCGCTCTCGCGAGACTTACGAAGACCTGGTTCGGGGCGAGTAGTGGGATCATCCTCGGTTCGGCCCGCATCGGCCTTCGCACGTGCCGCTGGCAGGGCCGTTCTTGGCCTCACCCTGCTCGGCATCTCATCCCTAGGTCAGGCCGCCCAGGAAGAAGGCACAAGGCAGACCGTCGCAATCCGCACAGCGGAGCGGATCCGCGTTGACGGCGTCTTGAATGAAAAAGCTTGGCTGGAACACCCCGGTGTCGGCGAACTCGTGCAGCAGGATCCTCAACCTGGCGCGGCGCCTTCAGAACCCACCGAAGTCCGCCTTCTTTACAACGACAGCGCCCTCTTCATAGCCATCCGTTGCCGAGACTCTCAGCCGGGACAACTCAGAGCGACGCAGATGCAGCGCGACGGCAGCCTGCTGTTCGACGACCACATCCAGGTCCTGCTGGACACCTATCACGACCGGCGCAACGCCTATTACTTCGCCACAAACCCCGCCGGAGTCATGGTGGAAGGCACCATCTCCGAGAACAACACACCTAACCTGAACTGGGACGGTGTCTGGTTCGTGCGAACTAGAATCGATTCCGAAGGGTGGACCGTCGAGATGGAGATTCCCTTCAAGACGATCGCCTTCAATCCAAACACAACGACGTGGGGCTTCAATATCGCCCGCCGGGTGGCCCGATTACGCGAGGAGTCCCGCTGGACTTCGTCGAATCTGGACAGCGAGTTCTTCCTGGTGGCGCGCGCCGGCGAAGTCAACGGCCTCGAAAAACTCTCCCAGGGCATCGGCCTCGATGTGAAACCGTATGCGCTCGGCGGCTTCAGCCGCGACGTCTCGCGCGCCGACCGGAACCAGATGGCTCGCGACGCCGGGGTAGACATTTTCTACCGGATTACTTCCAACCTCGTGTCGAGCACCTCGATCAATACCGACTTTGCCGAAACAGAGGTCGACACGCGGCAAATCAACCTGACCCGCTTCCCGCTTCTGTTCCCGGAGCATCGGCAGTTCTTCCTGGAAGACTCAGGAATCTTCGAGTTCGCCGCCAGCCCCGGCACGCGGGATTTCACTCCATTCTTCTCGCGCCGTATCGGTTTGGTGGAGGGCGAGGAAGTACCGATCCTTCTTGGGCAGAAGATTACCGGTAAGATCGGCCGCTTCGACCTCGGCCTGATGGATGTCAAAACCCGTGATTCCAACATCGCTCCGGGACGGAACTTCTTCGTCGGACGGTTGAAGACCAACTTCTGGTCGCAGTCCTACATCGGGGCCCTGGTCACCGACGGCGAGCCGACGGGCAAGACCTCCAACCGCCAGGTCGGTGTCGACCTCAAGATCGCCACCGCCAATCTGTTCAACCGCGGCAAGAACTTTCGCTCCCTCCTCTACGGCTCCAAAACCAGCACGCCCGGCATGAAGGGAGACGATCAGTTCTGGGGCGGCGAGATCGTATATCCGAACGATCTCTTGTACCTCTGGTACCGCGGGCGGTATGTCGGCAAGAACTACTTTCCGGCTCTCGGTTTCATGCGACGCACCGGCGTTCGGGAATCCGCGATGGGCAGCAATTTCCGGCCTCGCCCCGATCTGTGGAACATCCGCCAGATCAGTTTTCGCTTCTACTACACGCAGTACTACAATCTGTTCGAAAAACAGATCGAGAGCAGGCAGTTCAAATCCACTCCGTTCGAGATCGAGTTCGACAGCGGCGAGCACTTCACCTACGTGTTTACCCCGGATTTCGAGCGCCTCTTCAAGCCTTTTGAGATTCGGAAAGGCGTGGTGATCCAGCCGGGCGCCTACTGGTTCTACCGTCACCGGTTCACCTTTGAGACCGCTCAGAATCGTCCTCTTTCTTTCAAGATCGACGGTGAAACCGGATCCTTCTACTCAGGCGACAGCCAGGAACTAAGCCCGCAAATGACCTGGCGGAAAGACGCCCATGTGACGACGTCGTTCGAGCTGCAACAGTATTGGGTGAACCTGCGGGAAGGGATGTTCCGGACCCGCCTCGCGTTATTCAAGCTCAACTACGCGTTCAATCCCGCTCTGACGCTTTCCAACTTCGTCCAGTACGACACCGACAGCCGGAACATCGGTCTGCAGACCCGCCTGCGATGGATGATCCGGCCCGGTAACGAGCTGTTCTTCGTTGTGAATCACGCGTGGCAGCAGAACACCTTCGACCGTTATGAGGCGATCCTCTCCAACGTCCGGGCGAAGCTCAACTACACCTTCCGTTTCTGACTGAAGTACATTGTGAGACGCATGCGCGGACTCACGTTGGTTTTCCTCTTCCTGTGGCCGCTCTCAGGCCAGACGGTCATCCCGATCGATACCCCCATGTCCCCGCCCGGATGGGCTCTCGCCGAACGGGCGCTGCTCAAAGCGAACGCCGATGCCGCGGCTGAATTCGCTGCAAAATACAGCGACGCTCGTGGGTACCTGCGCTGTGTCGAACGCTGGGGCGGTAACGACGGTCCAGACGACGCGATGGAGAACTTCCACAACTGGACACTGCTCTACGCACTCGGAGGGCCGCAGTCCGTCCTCGACCTGTACAGCAAGATCTGGGAAGGCCACCTGGAGCAATACATGAAGGCACGTGCGCCGGGGAGCGAAATGGCCAAGGATGGGATGTACTACAAGGAGTTCATTACCTCCTTCGACTGGGAGCACACCGGTGAGGGGCTGGCCGCGTTTCACTTCTATAGTCTCGCCGCGCCCGGCGATCCCATCTATCTGCAGCGTGTGCGCCGTTTTGCCGGCTTTTACCTGAATGAGGACCCGGAAGCGCCGAACTATGACCCGAAACACAAGATCATCCGCAGTCTGCACAACGGTAGCCGCGGACCGAAGCTGACGCCGGCCAGCATGGAGGACTGGGGTGGCCTTCCGGTCCCTGGAAAACCGGAACTGCTCGAGCGGTACCGCGAAGCCTCGAACATCCGCGGTGATCACCCTCTCAACCTCTGCGCCTCCACGCTGGCATTCAACGCCTATGCGCTCACGGGAGAGAAGAAATACCATGACTGGCTGCTTGAGTATGCCTCCGCGTGGCGGGAACGGGTGGAGGCCAACGGCGGGAACATTCCGACGAACATCGGTCTCGACGGCCGCATCGGCGGTGAGTGGGGTGGTAAATGGTACGGCGGCGTGTTCGGATGGGCCTTCGATCCGAAGCAAAGTCATCGGAATTACTTCAAACGCGGACCGCGCATCGCCTTCGGCGAAGCGTTCCTGCTGACTCACGACGAGCGATACATCGACATCCTGCGCCGGCAGATGGACAACCTCTACGCTGCGAAGCGCATCGAGAACGGCCTCGTCCTTCTTCCCAATAAGCACGGCGACGCCGGCTGGTTTGGGTACATGCCGAGCTGGCACTCGGATCTGGAACTGGATTTGTATCTCTGGTCCATGAAGCCTTCCGACCGGGAGCGTGTAGCTACGCAAGGCTGGATTGCGTTTCTAGAGGGAAATAAGCCGGACTACCCATTGAAGGCCCTTCAAGCGGAGTTCGAGAGGGTTCGCTCGAAGGTCAAGGGACTGCGGGAAGATCCCAGTACGCCAGACACGCGGTATGCCGACACGCCACAGCGATACAATCCGGTGGCCACAACCGCGCTGATCAACCTGACGTTGGGAGCCAACGACCCGGGAAACGCCGGCAATATCCTGCACAGCCGCGTCCGCTACTTTGACCCCGTTCGGCGCCGGGCGGGGCTGCCGGACGACGTGGCGGCGCTGGTCGAAAGAATCCTACCCGAAGAGATCGTGCTTGCGCTGGTGAACACGAACCCGGTCGATACCCGTGAGCTGATCGTGCAAATGGGCGCTTACCGGGAGCACCATTGCGATAGCGTGACCGTCGGAGCGCGGAAGATTGTCATCGACGCCCCCTTCTTTCGCGTGAGACTTGCAGCGGGCTCCGGTGAACGACTGACGATCTCCATGAAGCGGTACGCTCACCAACCCACACTCGCGCTCCCATGGGAACCGCAGTGATCTTGCCCACGGCGAGTCCTCGCTGACTCAGGCGGTCCGTGTCTCGTGGCAGCAGCCGGCCGAACCGCAGCGCGGCGTGAACTCGTCGCATAGGACGAACGGGCCGTCGATGCATGTCAGGCTCCCGGACGGAGAAGCACACTTCCCGCAGATCCCGACGCCACAACTTGTCATGTATTCGATGGAGCCCCAGATATGCTCCGGCTCGGCGACCTCCCGCTGGATCGCAATGCAGGAATGGACCATACCGTCGGGTCCGCAGTTCACGAACTCGAGGCGATCCCGGCTCCATCCCGCCTCAGCTTCCATGACGTGACGAAGGAGATCTGACACGGTGCCATGGTATCCCTCGGAACCGTCGTCGGTCGCGAGTAGAACGTCGCCGACCTCGCGGAAGTCGTCGAGATCGAAGAACCCATCGCGGGTTCGCGCGCCGAGCAAAAAACGGACATCATTTGCGTACCGGTTCGCGTAGGCGATTTCGAGCAGAGAGGCAGTGCCTGTTCCTCCGCCCACCAGCACCAGGTTCCGGTTCTCGAAACGGGGCAACGGGGCGCCGTATGGCCCGCGCAGAAGGATCCGCGTCCCGAGCGGCGCCTTCTCCAGGAAGGCCGTAAACGTGCCTACGGTGCGAATCAGGATGGTTTTCGCCGCAGCGGAAAGGATTGCGAAAGGCTTCTCGCCGACGCCCGGCACGCAGAGGAAAAAGTACCTGCCGGCCAGTTCGCCAGGCGCATATTCCCTCCCCAGCGTATCGAGCCGGATTTCGTACAGCCCTTCGGAGATGTTGTCGCGCGACACCAGTGTCGACGCCGTATATGACATGTCGGTGATTGAGGGGAACGAAGTCGCCTCGCCGGGGGCGAGTTCGCGCTGCGATTCGTCCTGCAGGCGCTCGAAGTAGGTGCGCATCGCCGCGCTGTCCATGCCCGTCAGGGTGCTGCCTACGCCAAACAGGTTTGCTCCTGCTTTGCGGTATTGAGCGATGTGCTCAGCTGTCCCGATGCCGCCCATGCCGATGACGATTGGATCTGGTCCGATGGCGTCCCGGACCTGTTGGACCGATCGCAAACCCAGCGGACGAATTCCGTCGCCGGACAGTCCGCCGACTCGGTTGTACAGAATCGGCTTTTCCCCGACGTCAGCCATCGCCGGGCCAATGCTGTTGGTGACGGTGATCCCGGCCGCTCCCGCCCGCATTGACGCTTGTGCCGTCTCCGGCAGGCCGCGCATCATCGCCGCGAGTTTTACGAACACCGGTACCGGCTTCACCGCAGCCACCGCCCTCGTGATCGCGGTCACCAGCTCGACATCCTCGCCGATCTGAAGCCCGTAACCCTTGGCGTGCGGGCACGACATGTTGAGTTCGAAACCGTCGGCGATCGGGCTTAAGGTCTCCGCGGCGGCGAGGAATTCCTCCAGGCCTCCGCCGAAGATCGACACCAGCAGAAACTTGTTCGAGGGGATCTCAATGTTGTCGAACTCTGCGAGGAATTTCTTCGCCCCCGGGTTCGCCAGCCCGACCGCGTTGATATAACAGCCCTCGGCGTAGCGGGCGTAAATCGGCTCGCGGTAGCCTGCCCGAGGCGCAAAGCTGATGCTCTTGGTCGTCACGACGCCGATCGGCGCGACCTCCGCGAACGTCTTGGCGATCGTCGACGCATGGGTGCACCGGATTCCCGACGGAATCACGAATCGCCCTTGGACCTGCTTGTTCCCTAGCGAAAAAGGGCGAGTGAAAAAGTCATTCTCCACTGAACTGTGCACTCCTGTTCCCCGGCAAGGTCATTGTCGTTGATTCCCACTCTAATTATCGGACGTTTCTTCGTCCATACCTTCAGGACGGGGGCCGTAATGGGGCGGGGCCTGCCCGAATTCGTAAGCGCCCAGATCGGGAGCCTTGCCGCCGAACCCGTCGTTCACATTCGGCAGCCGGACGCCGGCATCGATGGCGGCTGAACCGCCTCTCAGTCGCAGGTCCGCCGGGTTGCGTTCCGGCAGCGGCGGATCAGGAAACTCGACGCTCTCGAACACGCTCAGATCTACCTGCACGCCATGCACTTCTGTGGTCAGCCGGCGCATTTCGTCAAGGCCGACGAACGTCACCCGCCCGATCTACCCCTCGAACGGTGTTCCGTGCGTGCCTACCCCGTCATAGTCGAGATCGTTGAGCGGATCGGTCGCCGGAGTGAAGATGGCTCGCCCGGTTCCGCTTCCGTACCGGCCGAACTTTCCGCCTCCCTTCCCGCCAACGCAAAGATTGTTCCGGAAGTACGAATTGCCGTACTGGGTCGGGCCGTGCGGCATTCGGAGGCCATCCCCCACTTTGACCACCGTGTTGTGGAGGATTACGTCACCCAGGCTGCCCCGCGAAAGCTTGAACGGTGCGTCGATGATGTTGTACATCGCATTGCGGATAAAGTAGATCGGGCCGCCCAGACTAGGTTGCGAACTCAAGCCCATGAAGCAGTTCGTCAGACGATTCCGCATCACTCGGCAGTTCCCCATGCAAAAATCGGCCTCGATTCCGTCATCGGCCCCGACGTAGATGTCGTTGTTGTAGATGTCCACCGACACCTGCTCGTGCGCGTTCCGGTCCTCCATCGTTGAAATGCAGTCGCGGTAGCCCTTGACGCGGTTGTAACAGATCACATTGCCGGGGCCTGTGATCTGGATGCCTTCGCCGACGCACCCTTCACCACCAAAGATACTTTCATCCCCCATGCCCTCCGGCGTCCAGGGCATTACGTACGTCACTATGTTGTCGGCGATATAGCAGTTCTTGCAACCGGGTGGCCGCGAGGCGGTGATCCCGTACTTCGCGTTGACGGTGCAATGGCGCACCGCAACCTCTTCGGCTCCAACCAGGCTCACCCGGCCATTCACCGTCAGCTTCTCGAGAATGATGTGCTTGCGGCCTTCGAGAGAGATTCCTTCGAATGTGCTTCGGACAACGTGGCTGGTGTCCCCGCGAATCACGATCGGCCTGCCCGGAACCCCGTCGCGCGTCGCGGTGAACGATTCGTAGTAGCCCGGCGTCAACTGGATGATGTCGCCGGCTTCTGCGCTCGCTTCGACCTCTCGAAAGTTGTTCGGATTCGCCTGCTTCACTCTCGCGCCCGGCGTGGGCCGCGGCACTCCGCGTGTGCGGGCACGGACCGTCCGCTCCGTCGAGCCCCCATCCGGGTCGGTCAGGTTGAGCCGGATCTCGTATTCGGTGTTCGGACGCAGGTCGAAGACGCTACCCGATTGCTTGTTTTCCCACGAGAAGGTCGGACGCGTTCGATTTCCGCTGTCTCCAGCGCGGATCCGCCGGAGTGGCATTCCTTCCTGCCATGCCTCGTCGCCTGCGCGGCGGTATTTCACGGTCACACGACTGTTGAGGTTGTCGTCCCCCTGGATCTCCCACTCGATGCTCAAGTTCCGGATCGTGGGGTAGGGCGTCGTCACGTCGCCCGGCACGACGCGATCCTGAGGCACCGTCGGCAGGGCGGCACACACGACCAGCAGCAACGTTGTTCTCATATCGGAAATCGCGATATCTACAGCTTCGCCAGTGTATTGCGCCGCGCCCACACCTTCTCGAAGGCCTGTACGTACTGATCGAGCAGTTCGGGCGCTTCCCCGTACAGGATGGGCATGAAGATGTGAGTCGCGTTCACTTGGGTCGTGCCGACCAGAGCCGCCGGAATCTCCGGCTTGTGATGCCACCACTTCGCCTCGGAGTAGATCTTCATCTTGTGCTGTTCCGGATAGTCCCACTTGCTGGCCCGGACACCTTCGGCTTGCAGCGCCTTGAGCAACACATCGCGCTTGAATCCCGCCTTCGCTTCGTCCAGGAACAGCATGCTGGCGTAGTAGTAGACCCGCGTTTGGTCGGGCCGGCATCGGGGCTCCGACAAGCCGGGAAGTTGGAGCAAACGGTCGTTCAGCGCCCGGATATTCTTCGCCGCTACGGCGTTTCGCTCATCCAGGCCGCGCAACTGCTGCCGCGCCACTGCCGCCGCGAACGGATGCATCCGGTATTTCTGTCCGAAACCCGTTCCCTCGTACTGCCGCACCGGGCTGTCTTGGGGGAACTTGGGCGGGTCTTCGTAGTGGCCGAAGGCGGCGGCCCTTTCGAAGTACTCGCGAGTCTGGTACATTCCCATGCCGCCCTCGACCGACGGCAGTACCTTGGACGCCTGGAAACTGTAAATCCCCATCACACCCCATGCTCCCATCATCTTGCCTTGCATCGACGCGCCGTGCGCGTGGGCGGCGTCCTCGAGCAAGATCAGCCCTTTCTCCTTTGCGAAATCGGAGATCCGGTCCATCTCACACGGGAGTCCCCAGGAATGCATCGTGCAGATCGCCCGTGTCCGTTTCGTCAGTTTCCGCTTCGCGTCTTCCAGATCGAAACAGGCCGTGCTCGGGTCGATGTCGATGAAAATCGGCACGTAGCCGAAGAAGCGCATCGCCAGGCAGGTCGCGAAGAAGGTGTAGGAGGGCACCATGATCTCGCTGCCGGGCGGAAGGTCGAGCGCGGAATACATGCTGGTGAGCGCGCTGGTGCCGTTCATGTGAGCTTTCACGAACGGCGACTTCGTGTATTCCTGCCACTCCTTCTCGAAAATCGGGAGCTCTTCATAGAACTTCCCGCTGTCGATGAGGTCGTGGAGAGCTTTCTTCTCAGCCGGTCCGTAGCGCGGCCACTTCGTGAGAGCCGACTGCTGGGAGACCGGGAAGGTAACGGATTTCGGGCCTCCATCCAGCGCCAGCGCCTCCGGCGCCCGCGCGGAGAGTGTGCCGCTGGCGGCGCCAAGACCCGCGAGAGCCGCACCGCCCGCCTGAACGAATGACCGGCGGGTCTGCCCCGCGTTCTTCTCCAGCTTCTTTTCGGACATGGAATTCTCCTTCGAATAGAGTCTACTCGATCAACAGCGCCCGGATGGCCGCCTTGAGCCGTGCCTCCGTGCCCGGTCCTGCGTTGGAGGCGCTGGGCTCGTACCCGCCCTCCTGGAACGCCTGGTCCGTGCACAGGTATCCGGGCTGGATGTCGCCATAGCCGGCGACGGCCACGAACCGTCCGGCCGCCTGTTTGACGGCATAGTTCTGAAACTCGAGCATCGGTTCGCCGGGCAGAAACAGCGCCGCGGCCTTCCCGATTTCGAGCAGATTCACCTCCAGCGGACGCTTCCGATCGGCGAACGCCACCACCAGCGCCGCCCGATACAATTGCTCACCGGAGTGGGGCGCGGATTCCCGCAGCACCGTCCGTGCGGCCTCCGCCGGTTTCGGCGTCAATACCAGTTCCCTGTGCCGCCACCGCATGTTGCCCGCCGGCGAGAACCGCGTCGCCGCGGCGGAAGCGGCCATGCCCTGCTTCAACCTCCCGGCCAGTTGCTCCCGCGATTCCGGCGTCCCGTCGTTGTACTTCCCCACGGTCACGTCGCCCGAACAGCCCGTGAAATAGATCTGGAACACGCCTTCTTCCCGTTCCATCGCCTCGCGGGCTGCTCCAGCGAAATCGCCCGTAACCCGTCCATCGCAACAGAACGTCTGGGGATGCGTCGCATAGAAGTGAATTCGTGCGAGCGGCTTTCCGCGGCGCGCCAGCGTGATCGTTCGGAGCTTCGGGTCGATCGGTCCTTCGGGCAACGCGGCGAGCTTCGGGTCCTTGCCGCCCCCGCTGAAGCGTGTGATGAGTTTGCCATCGTCTCCGAATAGGCGGCGGGCGGACGCCACGCGATCCACGGCGCTCTCCGAAATGCCGGTCGAATCGAACGGTTCTAGTCTCCTGGTCGCCTCGGCCGCGGCTCGGGCAATCCTGTCTGTCAGGTCCTCGAGGTACCGGCCCGTCATCAATCCCGCCGGCCGTCCGAGGCGCGACAGGATCTCGTTGGAGTCGCCGTCCACGTACGGCGCCGTGTGCTGGTGCACAACATGGACCGCCACGTTCGTGACGTCAGTCTTTACCGCCGCGCTGATCTTCCGCCGGAAAAGCTCGTGGATCGAGCTGCCTATCCCGCACCAGTCGACCGTGCACAGGACGTACCGCCGGTTCCCATCGGCAAGAACAAGTCCCTTTGTCCAGAGCGGGTCTTCCACCTTCGCGGCAGGCGTGAGCCAGATCAGGGGCTCTCCATTCGGCGGCGTGGCGTCGGCGCGAAACGTCGCCACCCGAAGCTCGCCGCAAAGTGGAGCCGCCGCCACCACGGCAGCCGCCACCCATTTCAAAAGACGCCGCAAACGGAGTGAGCCTTTCGAGGGCATCCTCACCTCAACCGTACATGAGTGTATCCTGTTTGAGGCATCACTAAGGAGAACCGGACATGATCCCGTACTCGGAACAGCGCCGTACTTTCATGAAGTGGGTTGTGGCTGCGCCCGTCTTCGGAACGATCGCAGCGAAAGGATTGTCGGAGAAGCTGATGGCGGCCGCCGGCAAAGCCTCCAGCAGCCATGTCTACACGCGCCTCGGTATCCGGCCCCTGATCAACGCCCGCGGCACCTGGACTTACCTCAGCGGCTCGCTACTCCTGCCGGAGGTGCGAAAGGCCATGGACGACGCAGCGCGCCATTTTGTGGACATCTACGAACTCGAGCGCGCAGCCGGCAAGCGGTTGGCCGAGCTCGCCGGCACGGAGTTCGGAATGGTCACATCCGGAGCCGCGGGAGCGATGGCGGCTGCGACCGCCGCCTGCATTGCTGGGACGGACCAGAATAATGTGTGGCAACTGCCCGATACCACAGGTCTTAAGCACGAGGTCGTCATGCTTGGAGGCCGCAGCGCTTTTGACAGCGCGATCCGCCTTGCCGGGGGGAAACTTGTTCTCGTTCACTCTCTCGACGAACTTGCCCCCGCTCTGAACGACCGGACCGCCATGGTCTACACCACCTGGCTCGGCGACCGTCTCGAAAAGGCGCTCGCAATCACAAAGAAGGCTGGCGTGCCGATGCTCCTCGATGACGCCGCCGGCATCCCGCCCATTGAAAACCTGCGCACGTATGCCAAGATGGGCATCGATCTGTTCTGCTTCAGCGGCGGCAAGGGTCTCCAGGGCCCGCAATGCTCCGGCCTGCTCCTCGGCCGGAAAGACCTGATCGATGGCGCGCTCGCGAATTACAGCCCGTGGGAAGGCGCCGTCTGCCGTCCGATGAAGGTCGGCAAGGAGGAGATCATCGGCGTGCTCGCCGCCGTCGAATCGTGGTTCAAGCTGGACCTCAACAAACTCAATGCGGAATGGGAGAAGCGCGTTCGACGGATCGCGAAGCTCGTGGAAACCGTTCCCGGCGTCACCACCGAGATCAAGATTCCCGAAGGTGGCAACCGGTACCCCACATTGACCGTGAACTGGGACGAGCAGGCCTTCGGACTAACGGTGGAGCAGTGCGACCAGCAACTCCGCGACGGCGAGCCGCGCATCGAGGTGCTTACCTCGAAGAACCCCAGTCTCGTTCCCGTGGTGAGCGAGGGCGGCGGCAAAAGTTCGAAGTCCGGTCCCCGGCCGAACCGTCTTCAAATCGTCTCCTTGACGATTCAGGAAGGCGAAGATCTCCTCATCGGTCGCCGGCTCCGAGAAATCCTCGGTGCCGCGCGCAAACGAACCGCAAGTAGTTGACGATTACGCCACTACCTCCACGCCCAGACCCATGAGGGCGCCGAGCCGTCCCATCGCCTCGGAGTAGTCTCCATACACCCACACGAGGTGATTGCCATACTCGGTCTGCTTGCGGACGAACGCTTCGCCGTTCCCCGTCTCCGACGGTTTGATGAACGCTGCCACTGAACAGCCGAGGTTGTCCTTGTCCCAGCCTTCCGACTGGACCAGAGTCCCTTTCATCACCAGTACCTGCTTTGCGTTCGGATGCATCCGAGCGACGGTAACCCGTTTCTCGCTGTTCTGCATGAAGTCGACCACCGCCTTCGTGCCCCAGCCGGACTGAACAAATCGCCCCAGCTTGTACGGCAGACCCGGCTGATCGAACCCATTCATCCGGATTCCAGGAGCGCTGTGATTGATCTCCACCACGCCGCCCTTGCGGAAGAACATGTTTCCGAGATGCGAGGACTTGCCCGACACCGACATCAGCAGCCGCATCCCTAGCAGCGCGCCCATGTCCCCTTCACACGACGACGCGATGCCCTGGTCCTTGAACAGCGTGTGGATCAGGCACGGCGTGATCTTCCATTTCTCGGGAAGGCGGCTGGCGCAGAACTCAAAACACTCGACGGTGAACGCGTTGCAGGCATGCGCCTCCATCAATCGTTCAATGGTCCGCTTGAAGAGAAGGCTCCGGACGACGTACTCCCGATCCAGGTAACTTTGGACGGCGTTCCGGATCAACGCGTCCGCTTCGGCGCCGGTCCCCTGTCGCACAGCGTTGTCCGCAAGCGTCGTCTCCATGGACTCGGCCAGTGCTTTGTACGGGAGCATTCTGACCTTCACGCCCAACCTCGCTTCTAGATCCTGAAGGTCCGTGATGCCCGTCAAGGAAGCCACCGACGGAAAGCCGCGGTTCGTCGGGAACAGCACCGAAGTCTCGCGGAAGATCTTGCGTGCCCGCAGCAGATCGATCGTACTCCGGAGTTCCTCGTTGTCCTCGACCACCAGCATCTCGTCGCCCTGCGTCTTGGCATAGGCCGCCACGTCGACCGTCCGGCAGTTGATTCCGAACAAGATGCCGGGTTT
>DATIFQ010000388.1:0-65767 GCA_035455185.1 Bryobacteraceae bacterium
TGGCGGGGAGCAAAAACTCCCCGAAATTCTGGCCGCGGCCCGCACCGGGCCAGAACATCGCAATCGCCGAGCGGAACGGATACTGCGCTCGAATCTCAACCCACGCGAACTGCCTTCCGTCAGGGAAATCTTCGGGCGCACTCCCCACCGGGCCGCCCGGCCAGGACAGGTCACCTGGATTTCCGGTATCGAGACAGGCGGCGAGCGTTGCGCAGGTGAACGTACCACGGGTAGCGGAAATGAACTCCAGGTTCTGCAGGTCGTCCGGCACGAAGCCTACGGCGTTCCGGCGAATCCGCTCAGAGATATCGCGGATCGTGACAGTGCAATTGCTTGGGTAGATGCTACAGTTGTTGCCGTGCACAATGGCGAAGCGCGTGCCATCCTTGATGGCGCTGGCAAGCGTGTGATAGAGCCACATGCCACGGGAGATCTCGAAGATCGAGATCAGCATGAAGATCACCGGAATCCCGACCAGCGTGAACTCCAGCAGGGTGCTTCCTCGTTTTTTCTTGCTCGGCTCCATAGCTACGGCCTCGTTCTTCCGTACATCCGCGACTCGGCGGTCCGACTGATTGTGGTCTTACCGGTGAGCAGCCCGGGGATCGGTATCAGTTGGACGGTCTCATATCTCACCTGCACGCGCGAGAATAACTTCCCGTCGGCATCGAGCCCGCTGGAGGCGTCCACCTGGACGCTGGCCGGCAGGTCACTGCACGAGAGGTCCGTATAGGCGCTCGCTGGGTCCGGGACATTGGGCAACCGCTCCATTTCCCTCAACACCAGCTCGCACGCATATTCCCGGTTCCCTGCCGTTCCCTCGCTTCGCGCCGTCGTGATGGCGGCCACTCTCGCGGCGTTCTGCACCGTGATGAGAGCATAAGCATAGAAGCCCATGTCCAGCGCACCGACGAAGAGAAAGAAGATCCAGGGCGCCATGAGCGATAGTTCGACGATTGCGTGACCTCTCCGAGCTTCCTTACAGGGTTTTTTCATGCTCACCGTCCCCTCTCTCTCGACACCTGCTTCGCCTTCAACCGTAAGTCTTACGTCGATTGTGTGGCAGGTACTGCGAACGTGTCAATGTATCTTAGGGATCGATCGAAACTAGGAGTACTGTACCCCAGCAGGACGCCAATACCCCTGTTAACCCGTCTCGGGCGTAGACTCAGATGAGCGAAAGCGCTTGAAGCCATGATGATGATTTGGTCTCTCGCTCTGCTGGTTCAAACGGCAACGGCGCCGAACGCGCTGCCGGGCACTTCTCCTCTCCTGGAGGAGGCCGACTACGCTGTGCGGATGGTCGAGGGCATTCACCGCTTCCTTGATCGCGAAACCGCGGCGGCTGCCGCTGCTCGCGAATCTCGATGGAAGCGTGCTTTCCGGACGCGGAACGCCTACGAGGCATCGGTCGCGCCGAACCGCGAACGATTTCGAAGAATCATAGGGTTAGCTGACGCCAGGGTGCCATATGACGCGCCGAGGCTGGATGTCGTCTTCGGTGGCGCCGTGATAGTCGCGAAAGGTTCTGGCTATACGGCGCGGGCGGTACGCTGGCCGGTGCTGCCGGGCGTTGACGGCGAAGGATTGCTGCTGGAACCGGACCGCGAACCCGTGGCTCGCGTTGTCGCGCTGCCCGATGCCGACTGGACGCCGGAGGCGATCGCGGGAATGTCGCCAGGGCTTCCGCCGGAAGCCCAGTACGCCCGGCGTTTGGCCGAACAAGGCGTTCTTGTACTGGTACCGGTCTTAATCGATCGGAAGGACAACTTCTCGGGGAACGCCGCGCTCGGGTGTCTCACCAACCAGCCGCACCGCGAATTCATCTACCGGATGGCGTACGAAGTCGGACGGCACATCATCGGGTACGAGGTCCAGAAGGTCCTTGCCGGAGTGGATTGGTTCTCGCGGAGCGAGAAGAAAACGCCGATCGGAGTCTTTGGATATGGCGAGGGCGGTCTGATTGCTTTCTACAGCGCGGCGGCGGACACACGGATTGATGCGGCCGGTGTCTCCGGATACTTCGGGCCGCGAGAAGGGCTGGCCAACGAACCGATTTACCGCAACGTCTGGGGTCTGCTACGCGAGTTTGGCGATGCGGAGATCGCAGGATTGATCGCACCGCGTGCGCTGGTAGTGGAAACTGCTCCGGGACCCGTGATCAACGGGCCTCGTCTGGAGACGAAGGAGCGTAAAGGCGCCGCGCCTGGTGCGCTCGTTGGACCGGATCCGCGTCAGGCGGGCAAGGAAATCCACCGCGTCCTTCGCTGGCACATGCAATTACCCGGTACTCCTCGCCCACTCTTTTCGTTCAGTCTCGGCGGTACAAGCCGGATCAGCGAGCATGGGACGCTTAATGCGTTTCTTGAAGCGCTTGGCGCGAAGTACGATCTAAATCTGCACGGCGCTCCGCCAGGGGATCTTCGGACCGGCTTCGTTCCCGAAGCGCGGCAGCGGCGGCAGTTCAATCAGCTTGTCGATTTTACGCAGGCGGTGGTGCGGGGTGCCGAAGCGGCGCGTCGGAAATTCTGGGCGAAGGCCGACGCATCGTCGGTGGAAGCGTGGCAGCGCAGCACCGAGTGGTACCGCCGCTACCTGTGGGAGGAAGTGATCGGCCGGATGCCGGACCCCTCGGAGCCGCTTGAGGCGCGCACTCGGGGCATCTACGAACGGCCGAATTGGACGGGATACGAAGTCGTACTGCCGGTATGGCCGGACGTGATCGCGTACGGTGTGCTGCTCGTGCCAAAGGAGATGAAGCCGGGCGAACGGAGGCCCGTGGTCGTCTGTCAGCACGGGTTGGAGGGCAGACCGCAGGATCTTGTCGAACCGAAGACCCCCGCGGCGGAGAATGCGTACCGGCGCTTCGCCGCGCGGCTCGCGGATCGCGGCTTCATCGTATACGCCCCGCAGAATCCGTACATCTTCGAGACACAGTTCCGGCAGATCCAGAGGAAGGCGAACCCATTGAAGCTGAGCCTGTTCTCGTTCATCATCGGCCAGCAACAGAGGGCGCTCTCGTGGCTGTCCTCACTGCCGTTCGTGGATCCGCAACGCATCGGATTCTACGGGCTCAGTTACGGGGGCAAGACGGCGATGCGAGTGCCGCCGCTGCTCGAACGGTACGCGCTCTCGATCTGCTCAGGCGACTTCAACGAATGGATCTGGAAGAACACGAGCGTGGATCAGCCGTTCAGCTACATGTTTACGCAGGAGTACGAGATGCCCGAGTTCGACCTCGGCAACACATTCAACTACGCCGAACTCGCCTCGCTGATGGCGCCACGGCCCTTCATGGTCGAGCGCGGGCACAGGGACGGCGTCGGGATCGACGAATGGGTCGCGTACGAGTATGCGAAGGTGCGCCGGTTCTACACCTTTTTGAAAATTCCGGACCGAACGGAGATTGAATATTTCGACGGCCCGCACACGATCCACGGTGTGGGAACCTTCCGGTTCCTGGAGAAACATTTGCGCTGGCCTGAGTGACGGCTCAGTGCTCGCCGGCTTCGCTGGCCAGACGTTCGTAGACAGCGCGCGCTTCGCCGAACTGGCCGAGCACGTGGGTCTTTTCTTGCTCCGAACGCCACCAGAGCCAATCAGCGGTCATGCGGCTGAGCTTGTCGATCCATTGGACGAAGTACTCGGCGGACTCCCGGCTCCGGATCTTCTGGCCGCCGACGTACACGCGCACCGCGTTGGTCGCTGCCTGGAGGAAGGTCGCGTCGAAGTACGGATGTGCGGGACCCTCGGCATAGAGCGACAACCAGCCGCTGCCAGTCAGCTTCAGTTGGGTTTTGAGCGACGCGCTTTTCTTGTCCGCGGCCAACGGGACCACCATCAGCACTTTGCCGTTGTGATGGATTTCCACCTTCGAGAGAGGAGCGATGCAGACGGCCGAGGCCTCGATGGAAATGGTTCCGCCTTCGGCTGGAAGTCTCACCGTTTCCCCCGGAATCTTCCCGTCCACGCGGAATTCGAGCAGCGGGCCGGTCGAGAAGAATGTGCGGCCTCCGCGGATTGCGTCGAGCCAGGCCTCGGCAGAAACGTCTGACCCGAGCCACGCGTACGCGCGGGCGCTGCCGATGAGTTTGCTGCGATGCAGGTCGGTGATGGAGTCTTCGCCCCCGACCGGGGCGACCGGCAGGTCGTTGTTGAGAACGTGGTGCCAGACGATCAAGCCGCCGCGGCCGGCGTCCGACCATTCGAGCGCATCCACGGTGCCGAGCGCGGCGTCGACCGGGAACGCCTTCGCATTACCTAGCCCAGCCGGCAGCGGATCGGCATCGCCGTACGGATGTACGTAGGTGGTGACGGCGCCTTGCGCACGGGCCTTGCGGAAGATGTCGGTGTTGGTGGGATAGAGGCTCTCGATGGCAGTGCCCTCGTAGCCGGTGGTGAAGGGCGACATGAGATGGTCGCGCAGACCGAACAGGGAAGTGTGGCCGTGGAACGGCGGCCGGTATTCCTGGCCGAAGATCAGCTTGCTGCCGGATCGGCCACGGGACGCCGGATGTTCTCCACCGCCGGGAGCGAAGTACTGGTGGTCGAGCACGCGATTGTCTTTGTTGGCGGCCTGGGCGTTGAGGAAGTCCTGGTCCTCGGCATCCGACATCAGCAGCAGATTCTCCGGCGTGTTGCGGAGGTTGCCGCCGTAATTCATGTGAACGTGCATCGAACCGTTGTGCCAGCCTTTTGCGGAGAAGTCGGCGAGGCGGCGCAGAGTGAGCGTTAATTCCGCGTCGCCTCCGGCAGGCACTTCCGTCTTCGCCAAGGCCGGAATGAATTCAAAACCTTTGAGCGCCTCGACGGTCACTGTCCCGGCCGGTAACTCGACCGTGAACGCGCCGGCGGTGTGAAACAGGTGGCGGCCGGACGCGCCGATGCGGGAGTAGACATCCGTGGGCGTGTAGAACTTTCCGTCGGCGGCATTCAGATGGACGCGCGCCGGTGTGGGCTTATCCGTGCCTGCGTCGATCACTCGTACGCGCAGCGTGCCCATGGGGCGCTTCCATTTGCGCGAGGTAATGCGGATAACCCTGTTTGCACCTCCGTACGTTTCGAGCAGCGCGAGCTGCGGTAGCCCACCGTCGTTCGAGATGTAGGCAATCCACTCCCCGTCGGGAGACCATCGTGGGTGAAAGCGGTCGAACTCACCGAAGGTGAGCTCGTACGGCGCACCGCCTTCGATCGGAATCACGTAGAGGTTGTCGAACTGGTCGGCGGCGCCCCCGGTGGAGGAGTAGAGGATTCGCTTCCCGTCGATCGACACGTGCGGCCGGGTGCGATACAGAGTCTGTTCGGCGAGGATTCGCTTTGCCTTGAGGATGCCATCCGGTTCCGCGGGCATGCGCCACAGGTCACCGGCTCCGAGGGGGACACCGCGATTCGAAACGAACACGATCTCCTTGCCGTCCGGAGCCCAGGCGGGTTGAGTATGCATGTCCCACGGACCAAAGTAGAGGCGGTCGCGAGGGTATTGGTTATCGCGAGTGACCGCAATCTCCTCACCGGCCCAATCTCCGTCGCGAATCGGACGCACGAAAATGTTGAAGTGACCATTTGGCTTGGAGGAGACGTAGGCGAGCCGCATTCCATCGGGCGAGAAGATGGGGTCGAGGTAGACCTGAGAGTCACTGGTCAGCGCCCGGGTCCGTCCACTCTTCAGATCGAGAATTTCCAGTTGGATCTTCGCCCCGTCGTCATCGGCGGTGTAAACGATCCAGCGGCCATCGGGCGACCAGGCGGGAGACGAGTGGTACGTGGTTCCGTAGGTCAGTTCCTCCGCTCCGCCCGTGCGCGGATCGACCTTCCAGATGGACCCCTGCATCGCGACGGCGATCCATTTCCCGTCCGGCGACCAGCACGGCGCCCAGGGCGTCGAGCCCGGCGCCGGCGGGATGTAGTAGTTGTGCATGTAGTTGCCGGCTTGCCGGACGGCAGGGTACGGGTTTGGCCTCGCCCAAACGGAGAGCGCGGCCGCGGCGAGAAGCGGCAGTGCGTTTCGGATCACATGCGGAAGAATACTAGCCGCCGCGGTACTCAAGCAAGGGGGCGGCGCCCGCACGGGCCTGCACGTTGCGCTTCCAATCTTCAAGCGCCGGTCCAGCGATCGGCTGTCCACGTTTGCGCATTGCATCCATTTCGGAAGCGGTCAGCGGCTGGAACTCTCGCGCAACCCGGACGTCGTCCTCGATCTGGCCGATGGTCGTGCAGCCGATGGCGGTGCAATGGACAGGGAGGCTCAGCACGTAGCGCAGGCACTCCCGGACGCTGAACTCGGAAAGCAGCTTGGCGTTGCCAAAGTTCTTCATGCCCTGAATGCCGAGGCCGCGCTCCACCGCAAGGGGCAAGACGAGTTGCTCGAAGCTGAGGTAAGACGGATCGGCGGCGTGGAGCGGCATGAGGATGGTGTCGTATTTGTCATAGCGCTTCAGCATCTCCAGGTGGACGTGAGGGTCGTGGTGGCCGGTGAAGCCGATGAAGCGACACTTGCCGGCTTTCTTCGCCGCTTCAAAGGCCTCGATGGCGCCGCCGGGTGCGAAGATCCGGTCCACGTCCTCCATTTCGCTCACGGAGTGGATCTGCCAGAGGTCCAGGTAGTCGGTCTTCATCGCCTTTAGCGACAGAACGAGGTCGGCTTCGGCTCCCTCGCGCGTGCGCTGAACGCTCTTGGTCGTGATGAAAACGTTCTTTCGGAACTCGGGCAGGACGGCTCCGTAGACTTCCTCCGACCGTCCCTTGCCGTAGGCGCGTGCGTTGTCGAAGTAGTTGACGCCGAGGTCATAGGCGCGACGCACCACCGCCTTGGCCTCATCGAGCGGAGCCAGGTCCAAACGGCCTCCAGCCTGACCGATGACGGTCAGCTTCTCGCCGGTCTTTCCGAAGACACGCTTCGGAATGTCCCCGGCCTTCAGCTTCTGAGACCGGGCAGCCGGGGCCACCAGACCAGCGAAAGCTCCACCAACGAATACGCGACGTTTCATGGTTGCTCCTCCGAGGCTTACCTGCATGATAATGCAGTTCGTCTCGCCCGGTGCGGTGCGTACCTCACGGCAGCAGCCGGTAGAAGCGGAACAGGAAGTTATCGATGGGAAGAATCTCCACATCGCGGAAGCCTGCTTCCATGGCGTAGCGCCGCAGCGTAGACGGCCGCATGGCCGCACCGGTCGCGGCGGAAGGTTGGTCGGCCATCCCCGAGGGCAGGCAGTGCAGAACGCTGAACCCGTACATCAGGCGCTCGACGACGGACGCTCCGGGTTGGAACTCCTCGCCAACCCGCTCGTCCACTACCAGCACCGTGCCGTCGTCTTTTGCCAGGCGGCGCATGGCGCGCAGCGCGCCAACCGGGTTCGACATGTCATGGATACATTCGAACGCGGTGACCAGGTCGTACTGTCCCGCGAGCCCGGGGTCGCCGGCATCCCGGACGAAGAACCGCACGCGCTCACCAATAGCGTACTGTCCCGCATTCGCCCGGGCGAGTTCGATCGACGGCCCGTCGAGATCAAAGCCGTCCACTCGGACGTTCGGATAGTGCAGCGCAATGCCGATGCTTGACCAACCCGCGCCGCAGCCGACATCCGCCACGCGGGGCGGACTGACGCCCAACATGCGCGAGTGGACATCCGGAATCGCAGGCAGCCACTCCTTGCCCAGTTGATACAGGAACGCGGCGCGGTTGATTCGCGCCTGTCCTTCACGTACGTCAGCGCCGTAGGCTGCGAACGGGACCCCGCCGCCGGTGCGAAACGCGGTCAGCAGCGCGTCAATCGGGCGGACTGCTCCGGCGACGATTTGCGCGAGGGGCGCGAGGTAGTTCAGGCTATCGCGTTGGGCAAGGACCTCTTCATGGCCGGACGGAAGGCAGAAACGCCGCGCGCCATTCCCGCCGGTGGTCTCTTTCACATCCAGGATGCCCGCCATGGCCTGCTGTTCGAGCCACTCTCGCGCGTAGCGCTCGTGCGTGCCGGTGCGTGCGGCGAGCTCCGCCGAGGTCAGCGGCCCGTCAGCGGAAAGCACTTCATAGAACCCCAGCCGGTCGCCGAGATGGATTGTGAAGATATCGAAGGCTCCAAGCGCCGATTGGAAGAGCCGTTCGATGAATGCATCTCGTCGCGCCGCCGTCTGTTCGGTTTCGAATTGTGTCGCTGTTGCCATGGTTGCCTCCCACGTGCTCGGTTCTTTTCCGTAAACTGGTCTTAACCGGGAGGGGTTCGGAACCGAGCGACTTGCCCCTCATCTGGGAATGCGAAAAAACGGAGCGGGACCCGACACGCACGGGCGATTTTTTTCGATGAGCGAGGTCTCCGAAGGCACAGGGCCGGCCGACGTGACGCAGCTTCTGGGGGAGTTGCGCTCGGGTTCGCGCTCGGCCGCGGAACGTCTTTTCCCCCTTGTTTATGAGGAACTTAGGCGGCTCGCCAGGGGACAACTCCGGCGGGAGCATGGTGACCACACACTCCAGCCAACGGCGCTCGTTCACGAGGTATACCTGAAGCTTGCGGGTTCAGCGCCCGAGCGGTGGCGGGACCGAGCGCACTTCCTCGGGATCGCGGCGCGGGCGATGCGCCAGGTCCTTGTGGATCACGCGCGTCGCCGCATGGCGGAGAAGCGCGGAGGACAGTGGGAACGGACAACGCTCGCCGAGGGCCGGTACGGCATCGCGGCGACACTGGAGGACCTCGTCGCGCTCGATGCCGCACTCGACCGGCTGGATGCAGTCGATCCACGCCTGCGGCAGGTGGTGGAGCACCGCTACTTCGCGGGTCTTACCGACCGCGAAATCGCAGAGGTGATGGGTATTACGGAGCGAACCGTTCAGCGTGATTGGGCGCGTGCAAGGGCGTGGCTATACAAGGAGCTATATCCGGCTCCATAGACGACGATGAAAACCGCGGATCGCTGGAAGAAGATCACAGCGCTTTTTGACGGAGCACTCGAGCAACCCGAAGCACGCCGCGCGGAGTGGCTGGCCACTGCCTCCGACGGAGACGAGGATGCCCGGGCCGAGGTCGAACGGATGCTGGCCGCGCACGGTATCGCCGGCGGGATTCTCGATCATCCGACGTTCACCATGTCACCCACGGACCTCCAGGAGGACGACGGCCCGCAGGTGGGCTCCGCGGTGGCGGGACGGTACCGAATCCTGCGCGAGGTCGGTCGTGGTGGCATGGGCGTTGTGTACGAGGCCCACGACCCGAGGCTGGATCGCCAGATCGCTCTCAAGTTTCTGCCACCGCGAGCCGGGACTGAAGCAAAGGCACGGTTTCTGACGGAAGCGAAAACGGCGTCCGCGATCGACCATCCGAACATTTGCACGGTTTACGACGCCGGCGACACGGACGACGGCCGCCTTTGGATCGCTATGGCCTTCTATGACGGTGAAACCGTTGCACAGCGGTTGCGTAAAGGGCCGTTTTCGGTGGATAAGAGCATCCGGGTCGCGTCTCAGGTTTTGCGTGGGCTCGAGTGCGCGCACGGAGCCGGGATCGTTCACCGCGACATTAAGCCGTCGAATGTCATGCTTACGGCGCGGGGAGAGGTGAAAATTCTGGATTTCGGCGTCGCAAAACTGGCTCACGAGAGCCCAGAAACCCGGCCCGGTACAAGAGTCGGCACGGCGGCCTACATGTCACCGGAGCAAGCGCGCGGCGAGGTCGTGGATCACCGCACGGATCTATGGTCCCTGGGCGTGGTGATATGCGAGATGCTCTCAGGCCAGAGACTGTTCCGAGGCGAACATGAGGTGTCGGTGATGCACGCGATTCTATACGAAGAGCCTCCGACGCCCTCACTTCCCAGCGGGCTCGACCGGATCGTTCGAAAGGCCCTCGCTCGGCAGCGAGCCGACCGCTACGCCGGGGCCGCAGCCATGCTCGCGGATCTCGAGAGGTTTCTTGATCCGGGGGTAAGCCCGGCGGTGCGCCTGCCGGCGCCGTTGACAAGCTTTATCGGGCGGGAGCGTGAGATTGCGCAGATCGACGGTTTACTTTCGACGGCCAGGCTGGTTACGTTGACCGGACCCGGCGGCGCTGGCAAGACAAGGCTTGCTCTCGAGGCGGCAACCCAACTCGCCGTGAAGTTCGAAGACTCCGTGGTGTTCGTTCCGCTGGCGGCGATCAACGATCCCGACCTCATCGCTCCCGCGATGGCCCAGGTTGTGTGCTCCCAGCGGTCCCCTGGCTTGGGGCCGATCGAAGAGTTGCGATTCGCTCTTCGCGACAGGAAGACGCTGCTGGTTCTCGACAACTTCGAGCAGGTTGCGGCGGCTGCGCCCGTGGTTGCCGAACTGCTGGCCGCGTGTCCCGGGGTCAAGATGATCGTCACGAGCCGTGTGCCTCTTCGGCTCACCTGCGAACACGAATTCCCTGTGCCGCCCCTGCCCCTTCCACGGCGTGGCGACCCGCCCGATCCGCGGACCCTGGAGAGAAACCCGGCCGTCGCGTTGTTTGTGGATCGCGCCAGGGCGGCGCGGCCGGACTTTGCTCTGACCGCGGAGAACGCCGCCGACATCGCCGAGCTTTGCGCAAGGCTGGACGGTCTACCGTTGGCGATCGAACTGGCGGCCGCTCGCGTGAAGATGTTCCCGCCGCACGCCATGCTGGAGCGCCTGTGCCATCGCCTGGACTTTCTGAAAACCGATCAGAAAGATCGTCCGGCGCGCCATCAGACAATTCGCCAGGCTATCTCATACAGCTACGACCTATTGAGCGAGCACGAGCAGCGCCTGTTTCGCCGGCTGGCGGTCTTCGTGAACGGCATGACACTGGATGCGGCCGCGGCAGTAGCGAACGCAGGCGGCCCGCTGGAACTCAACGTCGAAGAGGGGATCTCGGGTCTGGTCGATCACAGCCTGTTACGGCGTTCGGACGACGCCGGAACAGAACCTCGCTTCCGCATGCTCGAGATCGTCCGCGATTACGCGCTCGAACGTCTGGAGGAGAGTGAGCGGGAATACACGAGCGAGGCGCACGCTCTCCACTTTCTTGCGCTCGCCGAGCGAGCCGAGCCTCTTCTCACCGGACCGATCCAGGTGGAATGGATGGATCGTCTGGAGGCGGAGCATGACAACCTCAGGGCGGCGATCGCATGGGCGGAAGAGAAGGGTGAGGCCGAAGCAGGTCTGCGGGTCGGCGCTGCGCTTTGGCGCTTCTGGCTCGTCCGTGGGCACCTGAATGAAGGCCGCCGGAGACTGGACCAACTGCTGGCACTGCCGGGAAAGACGGCTCCGCTGGTGAGAGCCCGTGCACTGAACGGCATGGGAACGTTGGCGCACAACAACGGAGAGAATACCGAGGCACGAGTGTTCCTGGAAGAGGCGCTCACGCTGTTCCGGCAGGCAGGAGACCGAAGGGGCGTGGCCTCGGTGCTGGGTAATCTGGGCTGGGTGGCTTGCGAACTGACGGATCTGGAGACGGCCGAAATCCTTTCCACGGAAGCACTGGAGTTGAACCGGGACCTCGGCGAGAAACGTGGGTACGCCCTGGCGTTGAACAATCTTGGTTGGGTGGCCAACTACCGCTCGGAGTACCGCCGCGCCGTGGCCTACCAGGAGCAAAGCCTTGCGTTACGGCAGGAGATCGGCGACAGCCGGGGTGTGGCCTTCACGCTCTCCAACATCTCGTGGGCGGAAATGTGTCTCGGCGACTACGTGCGGGCGGAAACGCTTGCCGATCGGGCGCTCGAAATGCTGCGGGAACTTCACGACCGGTCGATCCTCGGTTGGGCGCTGGTCATCCGCGGGTGGATCGCTTCCGAGAAGGGCGAGCACGAGCGCGCGGCTGCGTTTGTCGAAGAGTGTTACAGGCTGGCGCGGGAGGCCGGCAACCGGTCGATCCGCGCTGCCGGGCTGACCGGGCTAGGCATGCTTGCCACGGTCCGCGGCGAGTACGACCGGGCAGTCAGCCTGTTCGAAGAAGCGATATCTCTCTGGCAAGCGATCGGTGGGCGCTGGGGCGTCGCCCTGTCGCTCCACGGCCGCGCCTCGGCGCTGCATGGCACGGGAGACACGCGGCGGGCGTTATCCGACCTTCGGACGAGCCTGCGCATGCGGAGCGAAATCGGCGACCGCCGCGGAATCGCCGGTTGCCTGGAGGGGATCGCGGGAATCGAAGCGGAGCAGCATCGTTTCCGCAATTCGGCACGGCTGCTCGGAGGGGCAGCAAAGCTACGCGAGACCGCCGTGACGCCGGTTCCGCCATACCTGAGCTCTGAACTGGAGAAGGTTGCCGCAAAGGCGCGAGGGGGCCTCGGCGTCAGGGAGTTCGGCGCAGCCTTGACGGAAGGGCGCGAGGCGCCTATCGATGCGCTGGTTCGCTCCTGCCTCGAAGAGGCTTGAGCGCGGAGTACACTATCTGCGATGCTCATCATCGACACTCACGCTCACATCTATTCTCCGGACGAAAAGAAATACCCGCCCATCGAGAAACCGCTTCGGCCGCCGCGTGGCAAAGCGTCTGTCGAAGATCTTCGCAAACAGACCCAGTCGGCCGGTGTTCGCGGCGCCTGCCTGATTCAGACCAGCACCTTCTATAGTTTCGATAACCGCTACACCTGCGATTCGGCGAAGGCCAATCCGGACTGGACGGCCGGCGTCTGCACGCTCGATCCAGACAATCCGAAAAGCCCGGACATCCTCCGGCAATTTGTCCGGGACTTCGGGATGAAAGGAATGCGCAGCATCCCGGCTACCGACGGTCGGTTGAATCACCCGAGCGTCGAGGCGCTCTGGAAGACGGCGCTGGATCTCGGCATCGTGATCAACATTCTGATCGGGCGGAACAAGGCCGACGAGGCCGATGCGATGCTCGGTAAGTTCCCGAAGCTTCGCGTCGTCCTCGACCACTGCCTGAATCCACAGGCGGGACCCGAACTCGACGCGACCTTGATGGCGGTGCTGCGGCTGGAGAGGCGGAAGAACCTGCACGCCAAGCTGACGTTCGTGCCAACCGGAAGTAAGGAGGGCTATCCCTGCCGTGATATGCACGACGCCTGCCTGAAAGTCCTGCGGGCGTACGGCGCGGAACGGTGCGTCTGGGGAAGCGATTTTCCAAATGATCTGTGGACGCCGAAGGTGAGCTTCGAGGAGCACCTGAAGATCTTCACGCACGATCTTCCTCTGAAACCCGCGGAGCGCTCCGCAGTGCTGGGCGGCACGGCCAACCGTCTGTGGTTCGGAGGGAAGCTCGGGTGAGGCTTCAGGTCGGTTTGGCGGCGCTGCTCGTCAGCGTACCGCTGTTCGGCGATCCTTCTTTGCCCGCGCTGTTCAGCGACCACATGGTGATGCAGCGAGGTGTTCCCGCGCCGGTCTGGGGGTGGGCCGATCCAGGGGAGCGGATTACCGTGACGATCGGCGTGGAGAGCCGCGCCGCGGTCGCGAACGCACAGGGAAAATGGGAAGTGAGGCTTTCTCCGCTCACCACCGGTTCTCCGCTGACGATGACCGTGCGTGGAAACAGGACGCTCACGGTTCAGGACATCCTCGCGGGCGAGGTTTGGGTCTGCTCCGGCCAGTCCAACATGCACTTCGGGATGCTCGCCACCACAACAGCGAAGGAGGACATCGCCGCGGCGAACCACCCAGAGATACGGCTCTTCACGGTGCCGCGTGAGAGCGCGCTCGAGCCTTTGAAGGACTTCCGCTCGGCATGGAAAGTCTGCACGCCGGAGTCGGTCGCGGAGTTCACCGCCGTCGGCTATCACTTCGGAAGGAATCTCCACGAGAGGCTCAACGTGCCCGTCGGTCTGATTCAGTCAAGTTGGCCTGGAACTCAGGCCGAGGAGTGGACCGCACGAAAGGCACTCGATGCGGACCCGGACTTCACGCCGATTCTGGACCGCTGGAATCAGGCGGGGCCGGAGATCCATAACCTCTATCGCCGGTATCGCCGGCCGGCCGATTTCGACCTCACGTTTGACGACTTCGAGTTCGTGCCCTTCGAGGGCGGTTCCGGAACGCAGCCACTCGACGATTTTGACGGCGGCGCCGGGAACCGCTTCGGCGGCGAATGGACCAACCGGTCGAGGCCGGAGGACAAATTCGCGATGGACCGCGTCCGGCCTGGGTACAGCGGGAATGGGGAAGCACTGCGCTTCAGCGGACCGCAGAGGGCACCGGACACGGTGCAGATCCACTCCGCCTTCGGTGCGGCCGGTGAGTCGCGAGACATGAGCAAGTTCTCCGGTCTCCGGTTCTTCGTGCGAGGGAAGGGTTTCTTCAGGATTCATGTCCTTCAGCAAAGCGTCCGCGATTCCGACAACTACACCTCGGCTATCCTCGGCGCTTCCGGCGATTGGACACCAGTGACGGTTCGTTTTTCCGAGTTGAAACGCGGCGGCTGGGGACGCCCGGCTTCGTTCGCTCCCGAGGAGCTGACAGGCATCCTTATCGAAGCAATACCCGCTGCGATCACGCCGCCCCGGCCTCCGTCCGGTCTGTTCAACGCGATGATCGCACCTCTTGCCCCGTTCGCGATTCGGGGTGCGGCATGGTATCAGGGGGAGGGCAATGCCGGAAGGGCGTATCAATACCGGAAGCTGCTGCCCGCGATGATCCACTCGTGGCGCGAGGCATGGGGACAGGGCGACTTTCCGTTTCTGATCGTGCAACTGCCGAACTTCCGGCAGCGTAAAGCCGAGCCGGGTGAAGGCAACTGGGCCGAACTGCGGGAGGCGCAGTTTCTGACGTACAAGACGGTTCCGAACACCGGCCTCGCGGTGACGATCGAGCTGGGTGAGGCCGATGACGTCCACCCACGCGACAAGCGGGAGGTTGGACGGCGGCTGGCTCTGGCGGCGCTGGGAGCCGTCTACCGGCAGGAACGCGTGTACTCCGGGCCGATCCAGGACTCGGTGAAAGTGGAGGGGAGCCGTGTGCGGGTGCGGTTCCGTAATACCGGCGGCGGGCTGATTGCGAAGGATGGCGGGCCGCTCAAGGGATTCGCGCTCGCAGGAGAGGACAGGAAGTTCGTCTGGGCGCAAGCGAAGATCGAAGGCCACTCCGTCGTGGTGTGGAGCGATTCCGTTCCGAGGCCCGCAGCTGTGCGGTACGCCTGGGCGGACAACCCCGAGTGCAACCTGTATAACAGCGACGGTCTGCCGGCTCCGCCATTCCGCACCGATGACTGGCCGGGGCTGACTCGCGAAGCGCGGTAGCTTTCCCAGTTCTTACTGCTCGAAGACGACGTCCACAGGAATGCCCGCGCCGTCGAGCCGCATAAGGTCCGATTTCAGCGTGTCACTTGACGTGCCCATTTCCGCGAAGAAGCGGCCGACGCCATCGTAGTCGCCGTCCCCTTGCAGGCGGATGATCTTTTCCGAAAGACTGTCGACGGCCGCCTGCATCTTCTCCTCATTGACGCGATACGTGCCGGATGCGGCACCTCGGGTGAAGGCGCCCGCCCGCTCGAAGTAGTTGAACCGGACCAGATTCGCCGCGCCGTGGGCGCTGGTTCCACCGAAGCGGATGGAGCGGAAGATTCCGGCGAGGAAGGTAACGTAGTAGTCCATGAGTTCCGCTTTGCCGAGTTCCTCTTTCTTGTGAAGCTCCGAGATCATGTACAACCCGAGGATGTCCGCCTTGCCCTCTTCGAGCGAGGAGGCGTGCTCCTTCATGACTTCGCGCACCATGCCCTTGCCGTCGATGGTTTTCTTGATGCCAAGGCCGTGCGCCACCTCATGGAACATGGTTTCCGCGAAGAACGGATCGAAGCCGACGTGTTTACGCTGGTCCGCGGCGATGAGCACGCCGGCGATCGGGAGCAGAATCTTGTCGAACTTGGCTCGCATCGCGTTCTTCAGCTGGAGCCGCCGCGTGCCCTTCTTCAACTGCACCTCTTCGTCGTTGGGCAGGTTAATGGCGATGGTCTTCGAACCGGCGTTGCAGTGTCCGGCGTAGTAGATTGCGTCGTAGGCGTTGAGGTCCGAGTCGAGGCCCGGCTTCTCCTGCTTGTAGGCGTCCGGGACCGGTAGGCCCTTTTGGAGCGCCGGCAGCATCGACGTATACTTCGCCAGGCGCCGGCTCCACTCCTTGTCCTTCACAAGCACGTAGGCTTCGTAGGCCGCCTTGTAGCCAAACAGCCGATCCTCGTACGTCTCGATCGGCCCGATGACGATGTCGACGGTGTTGTCTTTCATGTCCATCCAGGCCAGATCGCTGGCCATGTAGTCGTCGGTAAGCAAGGCGTCGGCGCGGAGTTCGAGATACTTCCGCAATCCCGGACTGGAGGCGAGTTTCGCCGCCTCCCGGAGTTTTGCAGCAGCGACTTGAAGCTGAGTCCCATATTCGGTGTGATACGGCCGCGCTTCAAGAGACCGGTCCGCCTTGCGCCGCACAAGCGTGTAGAGGCTCTTGAGCTGCTTGCCTCCGTCGGGAGCCACGGCGACGGCAGCCTCGAACTCCTGCTTCGTCATGTCCGCCGGATAGAGATTTGCGCCGAGCGGCTTCGGGCCGACGCCGGATACGAACGGCGCCTCATCGTCGAGCCGGTCCCAGGGACCGTAGTTGATCTCGGCGAACCGCCGGACGTCCGGGCCGGCCAGACCCGAGAGCAGAGTGTTCTTGTCCCCGTACGCCTGGAGCCAGAACAGGTCGTCCATGACCCTGGCGGCCTCGATCAGGAGCGGGATCATGCGCCGCTCGTTTTCCGTGAGCGAGCTGAGGTCGGTTTCCAGGCGGAAAGAGACGTACTTGGAAAGTCGTTGCTTTGCGGGCATGGCTTCAGCCTTAGGGGTCGTTTCTTTCCGGCAAGCGGTCAAAAGCAGGCCGGTGGCGAAGAGCAGGGAAATGGCGAATCTGGATCGCATCGGAGTATGATGACAGCCTCGTCCGATTGTATCCTCCGCCGGAGAAACCAGGGAACCAAGATGAACGAAATCAAGCTGATCACGCTCAACCCCGGGCATTTCCATGCCGCTCTTGTCCAGAAGGAGATGTATCCGGATGTCTCCCGGCAGGCCGCCGTATACGGGCCGCTCGGGCCAGATCTGCTGGAGCACCTCGGCCGCGTCGTGCGTTTCAACGTTCGTGAAGAGAGTCCGACGGCGTGGGAGTTAGACGTGCGTTGCTCCCCGCGTTATCTGGACAGGATGCTTGCGGACCGGCCAGGCAACGTCGTCGTGATCGCCGGACGGAACCGAGCCAAAATCGACCTGATCCACGCGTCAGTGCAAGCCGGCTTCCACGTGCTTGCCGACAAGCCCTGGATCATCGAGACAGCCGATTTGCCGAAACTTGAGGAAACGCTCGAGACGGCCGAACGCAAAGGCCTGGCGGCCTACGACATTATGACCGAGCGTTACGAGATCACCTCGATCGTACAGCGGGCGCTGGTCAACGACGATGCCGTCTTCGGAGAGATGGTCGAAGGCAGCGAGGACGCCCCAGCGGTGCTCATGGAGAGCGTTCACCACCTGATGAAGACCGTGGCCGGTGTGCCGCTGCGCCGGCCACCCTGGTTTTTCGACATCCGCGAGCAGGGTGAAGGACTCACCGACGTGGGACCGCATCTAGTCGATCTCGTGCAGTGGGTCCTGTTTCCGGAACAGGCGATCGATCATCGCATCGGCGTCCGCGTCCTCAATGGCCGGCGGTGGCCGACCGTGTTAAGCCTCGAGGAGTACCAGCGAGTCACCGGAGAGCGGCGTTTCCCGGACGTGCCGGAGGCGAGCGGCGCAAAGATCGAGTACTTCTGCAACAACTCGGTGTTGTACAGGCTGCGCGGCGTCCACGTGAAACTCACCGCGGTCTGGAACTACGAGGCGCCGCCGGGCGCGGGAGACACGCACTGTGCCCTATTTCGGGGTACAAAGGCACGGGTGGAGATCCGGCAGGGAGCGGAAGAGGGCTACCGTCCGGAGCTGTACGTTGTGCCGGAACAGCCGGGCGAGGCAGTCGGCAGCGCGCTCCGGAGCAGAGTCGATAGCCTAGCGTCCGAGTATGCGGGGATCGCCCTTGAACACCAGGGCGCGCGATACCACATCGTGGTTCCAGAGGTGCACCGCGTGGGGCACGAGGCGCATTTCGCGCAGGTGGCCAGGCAGTTCTTCCGTTTCGTGCGGGGTGAAGGTGGTTTGCCTGCGTGTGAGAAGCCGAACATGCTGACCAAGTACTTCGTGACGACTCAAGGCGTCGCGTTGAGCCGATTGTAAGTAATTTAAAATGAGATAGATAGTGTGTGTAGGGAGGCATCTTGACGTCCATGCTGAATAATGATATGCTCATAATAGTTGATAGGGACGCGCTAAAGTATGGACATCAACCGCTTTACCGAGAAGGCACAGCAGGCGCTGCAAGCGGCTCAGAGCAAGGCCGTCCGCTTCAGCCATCAGCAAATTGACGTCGAACATCTTCTAGCCGCTCTTCTGGAGCAGGAGGGCGGGTTGGCTCCCGCCATTCTAAACAAGGCCGATGTTCGTACAGAGGGACTCCGCCAGCGGCTCGAGCAGGAACTGGACCGGTTGCCGAAGGTCTCGGGATCATCGGGAACACCGGACCAGATCTATGTCACCGGGCGGCTGAATCGCGTTCTGACCCAGGCGGAAGACGAAGCGCGCCGCCTGAAGGACGAGTACGTTTCCATCGAGCACATTCTGCTCGCCATGACGGACGACGGCGGCGTGACAGGCCGCCTCTTCAAGGAATTTGGACTGACGCGGGATCGCTTGATGAAAGCCCTCCAGGAGGTTCGCGGCAACCAGCGCGTAACGTCGCAGACTCCCGAAGGCACCTACCAGGCGTTGGAGCGGTACGGCCGCGACCTGACGGCGCTGGCCGGCCAGGGCAAGCTCGATCCGGTGATCGGGCGCGATGACGAGATCCGCCGGGTGATCCAGGTTCTTTCCCGCCGCACCAAGAACAATCCCGTGCTGATCGGTGAACCTGGCGTGGGCAAGACGGCCATCGTCGAAGGGCTCGCCCAGCGAATCGTGCGCGGGGACGTGCCGGAGGGCCTTAAGAACAAGCGCGTCGTCGCGCTAGACATGGGCGCGCTGATCGCCGGTGCGAAATACCGCGGGGAGTTCGAGGAACGACTGAAGGCCGTGCTCAAAGAGGTCCAGTCCTCGGAGGGCGAAATCGTCCTGTTCATAGACGAGCTTCACAACGTCGTTGGGGCAGGGAAGGCGGAAGGGGCCATGGACGCCGCCAATCTTCTTAAGCCGATGCTGGCCCGCGGAGAGTTGCACTGCATCGGCGCCACCACGCTCGACGAGTACCGGAAACACATTGAGAAGGATGCCGCCCTCGAACGGCGCTTCCAGCCGGTGCTGGTGGATCAGCCGTCAGTGGAGGACACTATCTCGATTCTGCGCGGGCTGAAGGAGCGCTACGAAGTCCACCACGGCGTCAGAATCAAGGACACGGCACTGGTCGCGGCGGCGGTGCTCTCCAACCGTTATATCACCGACCGGTTCCTGCCGGACAAGGCGATCGACCTGGTGGACGAGGCGGCAGCAAGGCTGCGCACCGAGATCGATTCGATGCCCGCCGAACTTGACGAGCGGCTTCGGCGCATCATGCAACTCGAAATCGAGCGTGAGGCGCTGAAGAAGGAGACCGACGCCGCTTCACGGGAGCGGCTGGCGCGGATTGAAAAGGAGCTGGCCGATCTGAAGTCGGAGGCCGACGCGCTCAAGGCCCAGTGGCAGGCCGAAAAGGACGCGGTGCAACGCCTGCAGTCGCTCCGCGGACAGCTCGAACAGACGCGTCACGAGATCGAACTGGCCGAACGGCAATACGATCTGAACAAGGCGGCCGAACTGAAGTACGGCAAGCTTACCGGCCTGGAGCGACAGATCAAGCAGGAGCAGGCGGCGCTGGAGGACAAACAAGGGCAGATGCAGTTGATCAAGGAAGAGGTCGATGAGCAGGACATCGCCGAGGTGGTCAGCCGTTGGACCCACATTCCGGTGTCACGGCTGCTCGAAAGCGAGATTCAGAAGCTTCTTCATCTGGACGAGGAGCTTCACAAGCGGGTGATCGGTCAGGACGAGGCGGTGCAGGCAGTGTCTGAAGCGGTGCTGCGCGCGCGCTCCGGCCTGAAGGATCCGAACCGGCCGATCGGCAGTTTCATCTTTCTGGGACCGACCGGAGTCGGCAAGACCGAACTCGCGCGGGCGTTGGCGGAGTTTCTTTTTGACGACGAGCGGGCGATGATCCGCATCGATATGAGTGAGTACCAGGAGAAGCACACCGTTGCCCGGCTGATCGGCGCGCCTCCGGGCTATGTGGGCTACGAGGAGGGAGGCCAGCTCACCGAAGCGGTACGGCGGCGGCCGTATTCCGTCATCCTGTTCGACGAGATCGAGAAGGCGCACCACGACGTCTTCAATGTGATGCTCCAGATCCTCGACGACGGCCGGCTGACGGACGGGCAGGGCCGTACCGTGGACTTCAAGAATACGATCGTAACGATGACGTCGAACGTCGGCAGCCACCGCATCCTAGGCTACCGGGGTGCGTTCGAGGGCACAGAGTACGAGAGGATGAAGGAAGCCGTGCTCGACGAGATGCGACGTTCATTCCGGCCGGAGTTCTTGAACCGTGTCGACGAGGTGATCGTTTTCCACGCGTTGAGCGAGGAACACCTGGCGGCGATCGTGAGCATCCAGCTCGAGCGGCTGAAGCCGCGGCTGGCCGAGCGCCATCTGGAACTGGAAGTGACTGATGCGGCGCGTCGCCATCTCGTCCGGGCCGGCTATGACCCGAACTACGGCGCCCGGCCATTGAAGCGGGCCATTCAAAAGGAAATCGAGACGCCGCTGGCGCGGCTGATCTTGAAAGGAGACGTTCGCGAGGGTCAGACCGTGGTTGCTGACCTGGACACGGAGCGCGGAGAGTTGAAATTCACGCCGCGGACTGTCCCCTCCGGTGAGAAGAAGAGCGCCGGCGCGAGCTGAGAAATGAGCAAAAAGCCGAGGCATCCGTCTTCCTTCATGCTGCCGATTGCCGGGCCGAACAGCGACCCGGTATGGCAACCCGTAGCCGACGTCTATCGGACTCTGACCGGCTGGCTGGTGAAGTTCGAGCTGGCCGGCGTGGATCCCGGCGATGTCGAGATCAGCGTCGAAAATACCCGGCTCACCGTCACTGGAATGCGCCGCGACTGGACGTTCGAGGAGGTTTGCAGCCACTACTCGATGGAAATTGCCTATAACCGTTTTGAACGGTCTCTGGAACTGCCCTGCAATCTGGAGCGAGCACACCTGGATCTGGAGTACCGGAACGGAATCCTGCTGGTGCGCGTCACCACAAAGGGGGAGTGAATCGTGCACGATCACACGAAAGTACTGCCGCTCTTGCCGCTGAAAAACAGCGTGCTGTTCCCACATCTGTTGATGCCTTTGTCAGTCGGCCGGCCGACGTCATTGGCAGCGGTGGACGCGGCGTTGTCGACGGAAGAGAAGGAAATCGTCATCGCCGCCCAGCGGGACGCCGCCGTCGAGGTCCCTGGAATGGCCGATCTTTATTCCGTCGGCACCCGGGCGGTGATCAAGCGGATGTCCCGCCCGAGCGAGAGTGCGATGGAGCTGATCGTTCTCGGTACGGAACGGGTGATGCTCCTCAGGCTGGACTCGACCGATCCATACCTGAAGGTCGAGGTGCAGCCTCTTGCTCTGCCCGCCGAAGAAAGCCCCGAGGTGGAAGCTTTGCATCACGAGGTGATGGAACTGGCCGCCAAAGCGATTGGGCTGGCGCAGCCCCAGGCGCCCGCCGAGATGAGCCGGGTGATGATGAGCACCGAAGACCCGCTCCGGCTTTGCTACCTTCTGGCCTCGATGTTCAGCCTGGAGATTGACAAGGAGCAGGCCTTGCTCGAAGCCGCGACTCGGGCTGACGCGCTTCGGCTGACGCACTCGTTTCTCGCTCACGAGATTCAGGTGCTCGAGATCCGGAACAAGATCGCGAGTACCGCCCAGAGCGAGATGGGCAAGGAGCAACGGGAGTACTTGCTCCGGCAGCAACTGCGCGCCATCCAGCAGGAACTCGGCGAGAAGAATCCGGAACAGGCCGAGGTGGACATGCTGAAGGAGCGCCTGGAAAAGGCCGACCTTCCGGACGAAATCCGTAAGGAGACGGAGCGTGAGCTTTCACGGCTGGAGAAGCTGCCGTCGGCCTCGCCGGAGCACCATGTCATTCGCACCTATCTCGAGTTCGTGCTAGAGCTGCCGTGGCGCGTCCACACGGACGATCAGTTGGACATCGCCCAGGCGCGGAAGGTGCTCGATGAAGACCACTACAACCTGAAAGAGGTCAAGGAGCGGATCCTCGAGCAACTCGGCGTGCTGAAGCTCAACCCGCAGGCTAAGGCGCCGATCCTCTGTTTCGTCGGCCCGCCGGGAACCGGCAAGACCTCTCTCGGACAGTCGATTGCGCGCGCCATCGGGCGGAAGTTCGAACGCATGAGCCTCGGCGGCATGCACGACGAGGCGGAGCTGCGCGGCCATCGCAGAACGTACATCGGAGCGATGCCGGGGCGTCTGATCCAGGCGATCCGCCGCGCCGGCGCCAACAACCCTGTGCTGATGCTCGATGAAGTCGACAAACTCGGCCGCGACTTTCGGGGCGACCCCGCGGCGGCACTGCTCGAGGTGCTGGATCCGGAGCAGAACAAGACGTTCCGCGACAACTACCTCGACTTACCGTTCGACCTCTCGAAGGTCCTCTTCATCACGACGGCCAACACGCTTGATACCATCCCGCGGCCGCTGCTCGACCGCATGGAAATGCTTCGTCTCCCCGGCTACAGCGAGGAGGAGAAGCTCATCATCGCCCGGAGGTACCTCATTCCGAGGCAGCTCAAGGAAACCGGGTTGACCGCGGAACAGTGCGTAATCGGCGATGACGTGGTGAGCCGTATCATCACCGGCTACACCAGGGAAGCCGGCCTGCGCCAATTGGAACGGGGGATCGGTCGGGTTGCTCGTAAAGTCGCGCTGCGCTTTGCCGAAGGTCCGTCCGAACCAGTCACCGTGCATCCCGACGAGCTTGCCGACATGCTCGGTCCGGAGCGTTTCTTCCCGGAGAAAATGCGCCGTGATCTTGCGCCCGGCGTGGCTACCGGACTTGCCTGGACCGAGACCGGCGGCGACGTTCTTTACGTCGAAGCGACGCTGCTGCCAGAAAGCAAAGGGCTGACTCTCACTGGACAACTCGGCGACGTGATGCAGGAGTCGGCCAAGACCGCACAGAGCTACATCTGGTCGCATGCCGAAGCACTGGGTATCGATCGCGCACTGCTCAAAGACGCCGGCGTGCACATCCACGTCCCGGCGGGCGCGATTCCGAAAGACGGTCCGTCGGCTGGAATCACGATGGCTGTCACGCTGGCGTCGCTTTATACCAAACAGCCGGTGCGAAGCGACACAGCGATGACCGGCGAGGTGACGCTTACCGGACTGGTGCTGCCGATCGGCGGCCTCAAGGAGAAGGTTCTGGCGGCGCGGCGCGCTGGAATCAAGCGCGTGATCGTGCCGAAGCCGAACCAGACCGACTTGCGCGAGCTACCCGAGGAAGTCCGCTCGGAGATCGAGTTCATCTTCGTGGAGCGGGTGGAGGAAGTCATCTCCGCGGCCGTGCCCGCGCTGGCGGAACGGCTGTCTCCGGTGAAGGTCGGCTGAACGGGGCTCTGTGTGAGGCGGGCGATGGCCCGCCTCACACTACTTTTCTGTCAGCGCCGCCACGCCGGGAAGATCGATGCCGGAGAGGAACTCGAGAGAGGCTCCACCGCCGGTCGAGATGTGCGTGATCTTGTCGGCCACGCCGGCGGACTTGATTGCTTTCTCCGAATCGCCGCCGCCAACCACCGATACTGCGCCCGACTCGGCCACAGCTTTCGCCAGCGCCATGGTGCCTTTGTCAAACGGCGGTTTTTCGAAAACGCCCATCGGTCCGTTCCAGATCACCGTCTTCGAAGCGGCGATCTCCTTCGCGTAGGCATTGATGGTCTTCGGACCGATGTCCAGTCCCATCTTGTCGTCAGGGATCGTCTCGACTACCTCGTTCGCAGCGCCTTCCTTCAACTCGGCTGCCACCACGTGGTCCAGCGGAAGTAACAGCTTCCCGCCGGCGGCCGCGAGCAGTTCCTTCGCCAGATCGACCTTCTCCGCCTCACCCAGCGACTTGCCAGTCGGCTGTCCCTGCGCCTTCAGGAACGTGTAGGCCATCGCTCCGCCGATCAGGAGCCGGTCGACGAACTTCATCAGGTTCTGGATGACCTCGATCTTGTCCGACACCTTCGCGCCGCCCAGGATCGCGATGCACGGCCGCTCCGGGTTCTTCGTGGCCTTCGTCAGCCATTCAAGTTCCTTGTCCATCAGCAGGCCGGCCGCTGCCTTAGACACGAACTTGGTCATTCCTTCCGTGGAGGCGTGCGCGCGGTGCGCCGAGCCGAACGCATCGTTCACATAGACATCGCATAGCGACGCGAGTTTCCTGGCGAACTCGGGTTCGTTCTTCTCCTCCTCGGAGTGGAAGCGGAGGTTCTCGAGCAACAGCACCTCTCCGGGGGCCGGTTTCATCGCTTCGACCTCGGGTCCGACACAGTCCGGGGCCATCTTGACCGGGCGCCCGAGCAGTTCTTCGAGCCGTTTGGCCACCGGCTTCAGGCTCATCTCGGGGTTCGGCTTGCCCTTCGGCCGTCCGAGGTGGCTCGCCAGAATCAGGCCCGCTCCCTGTTCGAGGGCGTACTTGATTGACGGTAGCGAGGCCTTGATGCGCTTGTCGCTGGAGATCTCCTGCCCGCCCGGGGCAAGAGGAACGTTGAAGTCTACACGAATGAAGACACGCTTGCCTTTGAGATCCAGATCACGAATCGAAAGTTTTGCCATATCAGTCTCTTAAATGTCTGATCGTAACACGTCGTATATGATGCGAATCCCTTTGTAGAACTCGCTCAGAGGGATTCGTTCGGCGTCGCTGTGCATGGTGGCCGAGGTGGCCATGTCGATCACCATCGGCGTGAATCCATATGCCGTGATGCCTTTGACGCGCAGTTTTACTGAGTCGGTCCCGTGAGGCACCAGCATCGGCGTCACGATCGCGCCGGGATGGTGTTTGGCGATGGATTCCCGGATCGCCGCGAACAGCGGAGTGTCGCTCGGGCTCACGCCCGGGTCGTTCGGTTCGCTGGCAAGCTCGATGGTCACTCGCGGGTCGTTGATCCGCGCTTTCATCTCCGAAATGAACTCCTCGGCGTCGACGCCGGGCAGCAGCCGGCAGTCGAGCGTCGCCTCGCTTGTGGACGGAATCACGTTGATCTTCGGCGGGGACCCTACGCCGGCTGAGAGCGTGGTCAGCGAGATCGTGTTGTCCTGGATGGCGTTGGTGTACTTGTTCTTCGCCAGCGCCGCACCGATGTTGCGGATCATCTGCTCCACTACCGGGTGAGGCTTCGCCGGCGGGCGTTCCATCGCCCGTTCGAGCGCGCGAAGCAGCGTCATGTTCGCGTTATCCGGAATCGGCTGCGACCCGTGGGCAGCGGTGCCCTTTGCTCTCAGCCGCAGCCATGTCGTCTGCTTCTCGCCCACCGCGATTCCGAAAACCAGCTTGTTCTCCGCCAGAATGTCCCGAGTGCCGAACCCGCCCTCGTCGAGCACGTACTCGGCGTTGATCTCGTCGAAGTGGTTCTTGATCATCCAGAGGATGCCGTATGTGCCGCCTGTCTCCTCGTCGGCGGTAGAAAGCATGACGATGTCGCGCGCGGGAACGATTCCGGACTGTTTGAGCGCGACCAACGCCGTCAGATGCTGGATGCCGATGCCCTTCATATCCATGGCGCCGCGTCCCCAGATCCAGCCGTCTTTGGCGATGCCGCCGAAGGGGTCTATGTTCCAGGCGCTCCGGTCCACTGGGACCACGTCGAGATGATTCAGCAGGAGCAGCGGTTTTTTCGAGCGGTCCTTCCCGGGCAGGCGTGCCAGGAGGTTGGTCTGGCCGCCTGGCCCGCTGGTGTACAGCTTCACGTCGATGCCGTGCTTTTCGAGTTCTGTCTTCAGCAGGTTCGCCGCCTCGGCCGTGTTCGCCGGCGGGTTGATCGATTCGATGCGGATGTAACGTTGAAGCAGGTCCAGCGCATATGGCTCGAGCTTCGCCCAATCGGGTTCCGCCGCGAACAAGCTACACGCCACAAGGCTCATGCCAAGCAGTTTCATTTTTCGGCCTCCGGAAGATTAGTGATTTTCGGCGCCAGGCCGGCGTTTCGATACGCCTCGATCAGCGCTCCGGCCGCGGGTCCGTAGACTGGCGGGCCGCAACGATTGCCCTCCTCGAGTTCCACGAGCATGCGGAAACGCTCGAGCAGGATGCCGCTTCGGAACACGCCGCCGATATAGGAGACCCGCGCAGATTCGTTCCTGTCGAAGAGCTGACCGCGGACGGCGGCGGCGATTGACGCCAGTTCCTGCGCCGCATTCTCGAGCAGCCGGCCGGCGACCGCGTCGCCCTCCACGGCTGCTTGGTCTACCAGGGCCGCGTAGGAGGCGATGTGAGGGCGCGAGTACTCGGTCGTGTAGAAACGGTGCAACAGGTCGTTGGCGTCCGGCGCGCCCGTTGCTTCGAGAAGGACGCGGCGGAGCACGGTCGGCGGTCCCCAGCCCTCTTCGTAACGCAGCGCCGCACGAAGCGATTGCCGCACAACATCGAACGCTCCGCCCTCGTCGCCGAACACGTATCCCCAACCTCCTGCGCGGGCGGTCTTGCCCGCCGTATTGCGACCGAACGCAATCGAACCGGTACCAGCGATGGTGATGATCCCCGGTTCACCCGCAGTCGCGCCGGACAGCGCAATCAGCGCATCGGTAGTGACGGCCAGTCGCTCCGTGGGAAGGATCTCTTCGAGAATTGCCTGCTTATCCGCCGGACCACCGCTAAAGCCGAGACACGCCGCGGCGAAACGGAAGCTGCTCTGCTCGAGACCGGCCTGAGCGCACGCCTTTCCGACACACTCGCGGATGACCCGTGTGAACTTGGCCCGTCCTTCGGCGGCGCCAACATGGTTGCACGGCCCACCCCTGCCTAACCCGAGCACGCGCCCGTTCTCGTCGCCGACCATCGCCGTCGTGCTTGATTGCCCGCCGTCAACCCCCAAGAAGTACGAAGCCACCTCAACATGGTACTGAAGGTGCGTGTCTGCGGAGGGGGCTGAACCGCATCTCTCAGAGCCGGCTTGGTACGAGCTCCATTTCCGGCACGACGGCCCTTGGATGGAGCCGTGCCACCGCCACCACCGCGTCCGCCACGTCTTCGGGTTCGAGCGCGAGATCCAGCATCTCCTTGGGTGTCGGCGACGGCCGCTTGTCGAGGATCTCCGTCAGGCAGAGTCCGGGAAAAATAACGCTGGTGCGAATGCCGTTCGCTTTCTCCTCGACGCGGGTTGCGTGCGCCAGTCCGGAGATTCCGCACTTACTCGCCTGGTATGCGGCGCCCGACACGTCCGGCACGTGAGCCGAGATCGTCGAGATGTAAATGATCAGCCCGCCGCCTGCATCCCGCATTACCGGCAAGACCGCGTGGGTGCAATGGAACGCCCCGGTCAGGTTTGTGGCGATCATCATGTCCCACGTTTCGGCGGTCAGCAGCTTCATGGACCGAGCGGGAATGTTCGTTCCCGTCGCGAAGACTAGGATGTCGAGCTGTCCGAACCGCTTCAGCGTCGCCGCAATGAGCGCCTCCACTTGCGCCCGGTCGACTACATCGCAAGGGCATGTGTCGAGCACACCACCCTCACGTCGAGCCTCCTCCGGGAGCCCAGCGAGCCTGTCCTCGCGGCGCGCCGCCGCCATTACGCGAGCGCCATAGCGCGCCAGTGCCAGGGCGGTGGCCCGCCCAATTCCGCTTGACGCCCCCATGACTACCGCAACTTTGTCTCGAATCGAAATAGCCACCCTGTCGTCTCCCGCCCGCTTTTTGCAGTGTGCCGCAATTGCCGTTCACTTCGTTAACATCACCAGATGTCCTTCGCGAATCCCTCCCACACCAGGGCCGGGAACTGCCGTATCGTCGCAAATCCTACACGTTCGTACAGGCGCACGGCTCCAGTGTTCGCCGCCGTCACGGTCAGGCTTGCCTTCCGGCACCCGGAAGCCGCCAGCACAGCCAGGGAACGCCGCAAGAGTTCATAGCCAGCACCGATGCCCTGCATCGGCGGGGACACGCAGATCTGCGTGATATGTCCCACGTCGCGCGCCAGCAGGCTCGCCAGACACACACCGCATAGCCGCCCTGTCGACACGTCCGAAGCCAGCAAAGACGCCGGCTGGAAGAACTGGCCGCATCCAGGGTATTGCACGATGTTCGTCAGGAACCGTCTTGCCCCGCCGGCGGACCGGTACTGGTCGTTGATCCCGCTGTCCACGTGGCCCGAGTACGCCTCGGCAATGACGCGCCCGGCTTCCTCCTGCCGGCCGTCACTCCACGTTTCAAAATGCAGGCGCGCCGCCGCCGCACCCGGAGACAGTTCGCTGGTGCGGCACAGGTCGAAAACCATGAAATTCCTTGGATGCACGGAAAGAAACTCGCCCTTCGGAAGATTGCGGCCATTCGGTACGACCATCATCATGAGCTGAGCTTCGACGCGTCTCAGATAAGGTATGGCCAGCAGATCGTTGAGAACCGCTTCGAGCAGTGCGTTCTCATTGCGGGGCGTGCGATGCTCGTGGAGGACGTATAAGTCTCCGACCAGCCCTTTTCGCTCCTCGGTCACAAAGTAGGAGTAGCCGGCCACACGCCGGCCTGCGAGCAACGCATATCCGCTCAGTGCCTGCATGCCCACGAACCGTCGAACCAGTTCGGCCGAGGGGCGGAAATCCCAGTCGAGGCCACGTCGCCACTCGCGAAGCTCATGTTCCAGCAGGTGCGACAGATCAGCCGCGCTGATCTTTCTCAGGTCCACGAGTTCAAGTGGCTGCGCCTCGCTGAGTGCGGCCATAGGCGAATTATATGCTGGCGCCGGCCGGAAGCGCCGGTTCGGCGCGGACGGATCACCGTTTCAGTTTGGCGAGGTGCGCGCCGGCCGCGCGGTCGATCCACGTAGTCGGGTAGTCGGCGCGTAGCTTTTCAAACGCGCGGATGGCCTCCTCGGTTCGACCCGCCCGGAGCAGGGCTTCGGCTTTGGAAAACCGGTCGCTGCCGACGGTCATGGCGCCTTCGGCAATGCGAAGCGCTTCGCTGGGTGTGATGGTCTCCGGGACCTTCTTCAGCGCCGGCGGCGCCGGGTCCGTCAGGATGCCGTAGGCGGCGGGAGTGCGCTCACGAAACAGACGGGCGCGCATGTCAGTCTGCACGTTCCAGGCATCGCCGGCTCGCCGGCCCGCGAATGGATTCACGTCGGCGGTTACGATGTCGCCCGGCGCTTTCCCTTGCGCGAGCACCTTGCCCTGGGGCGAGATGACCATCGCGCCTCCCCCTCGCTTGGCGACGACGATGTAGACGAAGTTGTCGGCGGCGCGAGTCCTGAAAGACGCGCGATTCAGACTTTCGTCGTCCGAATCCGGGTCGCCGGCCGTCGTCGCGCCGCCTAGAGTGACAAGAAAGATCACGTCCGCACCGGCCATCGCCAGGCTGCGGGACGACTCCGGCATGACCATGTCGTAGCAGATCAACATGCCGACGCCGCCAAGGTCGGGGGTTTCAAAAACGGGAAAGCTGGTGCCGCGCTCATGATCGGTTTCGCTGATGGCCGGATGCACCTTCTGGTACCGCCCGATCTCCTTGGCGTCACGGCCGAGAAAGAAGGCCATGTTGCGATACTTTCCGTCGGGCTCGACCGTGTCGGATGAGCAGACCAGGTACATGCGATGAGCGGCGGCGGCACGGCCAAGGCGGTCCAGCATCCGGGCGACAGCGGCGGGCAGCACCTCCCGTAGCACCTTCTTGTTGCCCGCCTCCCAGCGGACCAGCCCGAGAGTGTCCTCCGGCAGCGCGAACGCGTCGCAACCGGCGGTGCCAGCCCGATGTACCGTCTTCTCCAGTTCGGCAAGAGTCCGGTCGACTTCGGCAAGGGCCTCGGAGGGGCTGCGTTTGTAGTCGATCAGCCGGGACGGGGGCTGGGCGGTGCAGAGCCTGACGGTTGATCCCGGTCGCGCTGGCTCGGCAGCATGAAGAGTGATTGCCGAGACGCATGCCACCAGTGACACGGCGGAGAGAGCCTTGCGCGTCATCATCCTGAATTCCTCCTCGCTGTAAGAGATTGTACTTCGCCTTTCCGGCGAGCCATGCGCGTTCGATAAAATTGCAAGTTTATGAGTTGGCGAACGGGAATCGTCCTTTTGGCCGCGGTGCCGCTGTTGGCGGGCTTGCGGCCGCATCCGCGGGTGGAGGTGGATGCAGAGCTCATCGCAAAGGTGCGGGAGTTGAGGAAGGCAGGCGATCTGGCGTGGGCGAGGTTCGACCGCTGGACGAATACGAGTCCTGAGAAAGACTCCGACACCAATCGCATCGTCGCGTGCATGTTCCACTACCTGGTCAGCAACGAAGAGGGGAAGTTCAACTGTGCCTGGCAGCCAGTGCAAAGCAAGGTCTATCGAAACGGGACGGACAGGAGCGGCGGGCTGATGCCGCTGCTCGATCTGTACAACGGTGACAAGCACACGGCGGCTTACCAGGGCGGTGTGCTCGTGGCGATCATCGCGAGGGTCTACGACTGGGGCTATGGAAGGCTTTCACCCGAGCAGCGACAGGATGTAGTCGAGTGGCTGAACGACGCCGTTGCGTTTCTGCACCTTAATAACGACGATGGGTTGCTCTATCTGCGCAACGATGGTGCGTCGGTGACACAGGGAGTAGCTGCGGCTACGTATGCGACGCTCGGCGAGAACCCCAAGGGCGAACAACTGATGGCGTGGTTCCGCGAACGCTGGCGCGAGACGCTGAAAGGGCTGGACATCATGGGGAAAGGCGGCGCAACCGGCGAAGGCAACGCGTACGGCACGTCCCCGACCGGGTCCGGCATCATCACGGCGGCGAACGTTGCTTACACAGCGGCGGGAGAGGACCTCTTTCTAAGCCACGTGTGGTTCCGGCAACGGCTGCTCTACGATGCGTTCGCGGCGTATCCGGGGACGCTGGGAGGCCCGGGGATGCCGACCGGCGTGCCGCGGGAACCGATGATCGAGCAGGCGTCCATCGCCGGCGACGGGCGAAGGGCTGTGTCGTGGCACAACCGCGATACTCGACGTAACGGATTAGTGCTGGCACGGCGGTTCGCCGGGACCGAGGAAGCCGACACGTGGAACTGGGTGTTCCGGCAACCAGAGGTAGACCACCCGACCGACGACTCGCAAGCCGTCTATGAACTGGTGTACTACTCGCCGCGGCCGCGGCTGGTGAAACCGAAGCGGCTGTCGTTCTTCGATCCGAGCATGGGGTTTGTGTACATTCGGTCCGACTGGGACTCGCCCGACGCCACCTGGATCTCGTTCTGGGCCGGCCCGCACATCGACACGCATCAGCACCTCGATCAGGGTACGTTCACGGTGTTCAAACGGCGCGATCTGGCGCCGAAGACCGGGCATTACGATTCGGACGTTTTCTACCCGCATCATTTGGCGTACTACATCCGCACCGTGAGCTCGAATGGAATCCTGGTTGGAGACCCGAAGGAGATTTTCCGAGGCTTCATCGCGGGGATGGGCTGCGACGAAAACGGAAATACGCTCAGGACGATGACGAAGGCAACGTGGCCGGCCTGCATCCCGAACGACGGCGGGCAGCGGACGATGGCCCCGCAGAGTCTGGCGGTGGCGAATGCGGCGCAGTTCGAGCGGTACCGTGATATTTTCGACGTCGCCCGAGTGGTGTCATTCAAAGATGACGGGCGGGCGGTGTTCGTGGTCGCCGACATTACGAACGCTTACAACAACCCGCGTCACACGACTCCGGGAAACCGCCCCAAGGTGAACCGCGTGTACCGGAGAGTGGTGTACATCCGTGGCCTCGATGTTCTCGCCGTGGCAGACACGGTGGAGTCGACGGAGGCGAAGTTCGAGAAGAAATGGCTGCTGCACGCGCTAGAACGTATTGAAATCGGCGGCGAGGTGCAGAAGGTCGGCGATGGTGAGACAGTGCACCAGGAGACGGACGAAGCGAAGATCGTCGTGGACGACACGAGCCCGTCGGATCGGGAACAGACCACCTTTGACTTGAGGAGGGGTTACGCGGCGCTGAACGTTAAAACCCTGTTTCCTGTGAAGTTCCGGTACCGCAAGGTCGGGGGAAGGGAACCGGCGGAGACCCCGCACGCGGACCTTTATACCCCCGGACGCAACGCGCGGCACTTGCACCGGCACGTGAAAGACTTCTGGGTCAAAGACTTCAATGAGGGAGTCATTCCGAACCACAAATCAGTCAACTGGGCGCCGGAGCGGCCACTCGAAGCAGCGCAGAGCGAACATGTGCCGGTTTTTGGTCCAGGATACGGACGATGGCGTCTGGAAGTGGAACCCGACGCGCCCGGCAAGACGGACTATTTCCTGAACATCCTGAAGCCGGCGCTCAATCCGACTGAAAAAATGCCGAACACGCGACGGATCGAGAGCGACAGCACGTTTGGCGCGGAGATCGTCAAGGATGGGACGAAGTACACGCTGGTGTTCAGCAAGGATGGGTTGGAAGCGCCGAAGCTGGAGATCCAAGGCGGTAACTAGAGGATCGGCTCGCCGGTTCAGACGTTTCGAATGAGAGCGAGGTCGCCTGTTTTGGCGGCCTGAAGCACCGGACCCATGTAGGCGTCGACCATCTCCGGTGTCAGCGGTACCGGCATGTTTTCGAGCTTCATCCTGAGCTGCGGATTTTTTGCGGCGGTGAGTGCTCGTTCGACATGCGCATCGGTGAAGCCGGGGATCTCGCTGAGCGTCGTGGGCACGCCGATCTTTCTCTCGAACCCGATCAGCGCGTTGGCGACGGCTTCTCCAAGCACGCGGCCTTCAAGGTTCTCGACGCCCAGCGCTGCGTAACCGAGGTCCCGGCAGATTCCCGCCACCAATTTTAGTGGCTCTTCGACCGCGGGAGCGAAAAATACCGCGTAGTACGGGTTCAGCATCCCGCATGCCCGGCCATGGCTGAGAATGTCCACCAGCGAGAAGCTGGTCAGGTGCGCACCGTTCGTGCCGCCGACCATGATGGCGTAGCCGCCGAGATCGGTGGCTAGTCCAAGCGCTTCGCGGCCTTCGCGATCCTCGGAGTGCGTCAGGACCTTCGGCAGGTACTCCAGGACAAGACTAATGCCGGCGCGTGCAACTCGTTCCAAGAGCCCGTAGTTCGGCTTCCCGACGGCGCTGAAGAGGACCTCGAGAGAGTGCGCGATGCCATCGAGTCCTCCGTCAGTCGTCAGCGCGCGCGGCATCCCGGTTGTGACCGCGTAGTCGAAAAGGGCACGGCTCGGCACGATGGCCTCGTCCACGATCAATTTCTTCTGGCCAGTGGCGATATCGGTAATGTTCGAGTACTTGGTGAGGTGTGCGCTGGAGCTCGATACGGTCTGCACGGCGACGTGTGGCGTAAGCCGCCTGCCGGAGGCTACGAGAGTTTTGGAGACGAGACCAGTGCCGAAGTAGTCGTCGATCGAGCCGCCGAGCGCGCGAAGTACCTCCGCGGCCTTTGCCGCATCAATCGTACTACCGCCGCCAAAGCTGACGATGACGTCGGGGTCGAGCGCGACAAGTCCTTCGGTGATTCGGGCCAGGTCCTCGCGCGGTGCGTTTGGAGCGGCGCCGTCCAGCACGCCCGCGACCTCCACACCGGCGGCGCGGAGAGAGTCCAGAATCGTACGTTCGTGACCGGCGGCGCCGGCAAAGGCGTCGCGCACGAGAACGGCACGGCGCCCAAGCGACGCAGCCAGACGCCCGGTTTCTGGAAGCACGCCGAATCCGTGGACATAGGCGTCGCCCTTGAACTCATTGATCAACTCGTACGCTTCGCGAAATAAGGGCGGAGTCATTTTATGGAAGCTCCTTGATTCGAAGATTGCGAAACTCAACCCGGCTGCCGTGGCCGATCAGTATGATATGACCCGACGGGCGGGCGAGGCCGGGATGCTTGGCAAGCACCGCAGGCTCGCGCACCATGTCAAGATCGGCGTCGAGAATGACGACGCCGTTGAGCGTGACTTTGATGCGTCGGCCGTTCGCCTCGATCTCCTCCTCTTGCCACGCGCCCGGTTTCTTTAGAAAACCGGTGCGTGCGGGAATGACGTCATAGACGGAACCATGGTACTGCTCCGGACGGAGCTTCATTGGTCCGTACTTTGGCCCACTCTGGTCAAGGATCTGGATCTCCATTCCTTGGGTGGCGGTATGGCCTTCACGTGGAGCGCGGATGCCGATGCCGTTATTGGAATCGGGCTCGAGACGGAACTCGAAGCGAAAAACGAAGTTGGCGTATTCCTTTTCGGTCTCGAGTTTCTCACCGCCGTCCGCCGGGCAGACCAGGACACCGTCCTCGACAACGAAACCAGGACCCTGCTTGTACATAACGAACCAGCCGTCGAGGTCTTTGCCATTAAACAGCGGCACGAATCCCTCTACGGCAAAGGCGGCCGCGGCGAGCAGCAGAAGAAGAATGAACCTCACAGCGGATGATTGTGACACAGATCGGGCGTCGCTTCATTAAGTGATAATGGCGGCGTGCGACTGTTGATCTGCCTTCTTCTGATGATGGCTCCCGCGATGCGAGCCGGCGTGGACTGGGTCCGAACCGCTAGGGTTTTCCTGATCGATGGGTACCAGCCGCCCTTCGCCCCCGAACTGGAGTTTGACGCTGAGGCGCTGGCGAAAACGATGACGGAGATGAACGCCAACGTTGTGCGCATGTCGACGATGGGGAAGTACGCGCACATCCAGGGCGTACGCTTCACGCCTCACCGAGCGCTCGGCAAGCGAGACCTGCTCCGGGAGATGATCGCGGCAGCGAAACCGCGGGGCATCCGGGTGATCCCGTACATCTCGACGGGCCACAAGCTTGCGTGGTCGATGGTCACGAAGGAATACCCGGAGTACGGGCACCGGCCTCGCCCAGGTGGCCAGCCGGACCGGAGCCACATGTTCGTCGGCGAGGACCATGGGACCGTCTGCTGGAATACGCCGTACCGCAAGGCGTTTATGGACATGGTGGAACACATCGTCCGCGATTACGAGATCGACGGTGTCTACTTCGACACGTGGCGCCCCTTTTATTTCTGGCAGGGGATGCGGCTCTGTTACTGTGACGGCTGCCGGAACGGGTTCCGGGCGGCATCCGGAAAAGAAATCCCGTACCACGAAAAACGGAGCGGCTACACGAAGGCGGAACTCGAGACGGTCGACCGCTACCACGCCTGGTATCGAGAGCGGTTCATCGGAATCTTCGGAGAAGTGTGCCGGCTGGTGAAATCGTACAAAGACATACCGCTGATTTACAACATCAACCACGCCAGGCAGATTGCGGAAGAGGACCCGCGGATCATCGGCGCGATGGACGTATTCCTCTATGAGCGCGGGAACTCGCTGCTCGAGCGCGCCGAAGGGGTGAGCCTCGCCCGGGCGGCGGGGATCGGCGTGTGGCCGTACATCGGGGTCTACAACAACTGGCCGCGAGTCATCTACAACAACGTCGACTACCAGCAGGAGATCTACACCACAGCGATGTTCGGCGGCGCACCCATCATCGCTCAGCCCTGGGGCTATGTCGATCACGCGGAGAACCGGAAGTTCGTGAGCGATCCGTTTTTCGCGTTGAAGGCGCACGAGAAGGAGACCGAGGGTTTCGAGAACGAGCCATACGTGGCGGTGGTGTACGGGCACAAGGACCCGCCCGGATACGCGCGATCGGACTGGTTCTGGAAAACGGATGCACGGACCAACACGCTCGGGGCGTTTGCTGCGTGCCTCCACGGCCATGTGCAGGTGTCATCTGTGCCGGAGCAAATCATGGATGAACCGGAGAAGCTGGGGCGCTACAAGGTGGTGTACCTCGCCGGCACGCCGCACGTCAGTGCTCGCAGCGCAGCCAACCTGATGCGCTTCGTGGAGAATGGCGGCGGGCTGGTGGTGAGTTACGGAACATCCCTCTACGGGGCGGAGGGCGTGCGGCAGACGGGGTTCGGGATCGAAGAACTGATCCGCGTGAAGCCAGCGGCACGCGAAGGGAAGCTCGCGGAGATCCTGGCCAGCTATCAGTCGATGCTGGGCGGGCCGAACGACCTTTACCTCATTGCGCGCACCGGCGCAATGGCGGGGAAACTCATCCCGCTTACGTATTTCGAGCCGGTCGAAGTGCTCGATGGCGGCGATGTGGCAATGGATATCGTCACGGGGGACGGACGGCGTAGGGTCTTGCCCGGCGTGGTGTTGTCGCGCCACGGGAAAGGCAAAGTTGTGTACGGCGCGTCTTCTCTCGAAGGACTCTATGTGCAGGAGAGTCTTCCCGTCCTGCGCGACTACGTGAACACCCTGATCCGGATGGCGGCTCCCGAGGCGCCGCCCTTCGAGACGGACGCGCCGCCGACCCTCGTCTTCAACCTCACACGGAAAAACAGCCGCAGGGCACTGCATATCACGAACTGGAGCGTGAGCTCCGAGAGGGGCGGCGGATCGCTGGCGCCGGCCGAAAATGTAAGGGTTCGGCTGCGTGTGCCCGAAGGGAAGAAAGTGGCAGACGCGGAGGTGTTTGGGGAGAGCGGCCACGCTGGCGCCGTGAAAGGCACCTCGCGCGTGGTCGAGTTGAACTTTCCGAGGCTGGAGGCGTATCGGGGTGCCGTAGTCGAGTTTCGGTAGTGTATAGTCTGAAACTATGCCTCATCTCCCAGCGTGTTCCAGGCGGCGTTTTCTGTTGAGTTTAGGCGGCGCGGGATTACTGTCCGGCCTGCGGGCCGGCGATCGTGTCCGCCCGGCCGGGCCGGGTGCGAAGTGCGTTCCGGTGATCAAGGCTGCGTTTGTGCGCCGCAAGGAAGACTACGGGATGCTCTGGCCCGGAGCTATCTACGACGGCGCTACGGCGTTGGCGAACTACCGGCGGCAGATCGTGGCAGCATCGGAGGAGCTCGGTATCCGGATTGACCTGCGGCCGGAGCCGGTTTATTCCCTCGAAGCGGCGGATGCCTGGGTCGCGGAAGCCCGAGCGCAGAAGGCTGACGGCTTGTTCGTCGCGTTGCTCGACCGGCAGCAGCACGCCTGGCCGAGCGCGGAGAAGGCGATTACGAGTGGGATTCCCTCGGTGATCTTCTCCCCGATCGGGGCAGCATTCACGACAAACACGGGGCCTTTGGCGACGAAGAACGGCGGATTCATCTGCTCCACCGACGATTTCCGGCAGGCGGCCTATGGCCTCAAGATGCTGAAGGCTGGCGCGAAGCTGCGCGAGATGCGATTTATCGTGCTGGCTGGGAATGAGCGAAGGGACGAGAAGGTCGCAGATTTCGGCACGAAATTGCGATACCTCCCGGCACGGACTTTCCTCGAGGAGTACAACAGCACGCCAGTGACCGATGAGGTGAGGAAGATCGCCGCGGCGTACATCCAGAATGCCACGGCGGTGAAGGGGCCCACCGAGGAGGATGTCTGGAATGGTGTAAAAAGCTACGTTGTGGCGCGAAACATCCTGATGCGCGAGGAAGGCGACGGCATCACGATGGACTGCCTCGGGGCGTTAGGCAAGACGAAAGTCAGCCTGCCGTGCATCTCGTGGTCGTCGATGCTCGATGACGGGATTCCGGCCGCCTGCGAGGCCGATATCGGAGCGGCAGTCACACACGCACTCGTGCAGTATCTCTTCGACAGGCCTGGCTTTCAGCAGGATCCCGTGCCCGAAACAGCGAAGGACTGTCTCATCGGCGCGCACTGCACCTGCCCGACCCGCCTGCGAGGCTGGTCGCAGCCACCCGAGCCCTACTTCCTCTCGTATCACCACGGCAAGCGTGATGCAGTGCCGGTTCCGAGGTGGAACATTGGGGAGAGAATCACAGTGGCCGACGTACTCCTCCGCGACCGGGAGAACCCGAAACCACAAATGGTCATCTCCGTCGGCAAAGTGGTCGAAAACGTCTCTGTTCCCCCGGCGGGCGGTTGCGTGGTTTCGGTGATGGTGGAACTCGACGGTTCGCCGGAGCTTTTGGACTACCCCGGCTTTCACCAGCTCTTCTTCTACGGAGACTTCAGGCGCGAGTTGCACCAATACTGCCGGCTGTTCGGCATTCAGCCTATCTTGGCGTGAAAGCGGGCTTGACGGCTGCTGCGCCTACGCAGCTCCAAACCGTCGCACAAACTCGGCGTTCTCCCCAGGCTGGTCGCTGTAACGGTCCCACATCCCGACGATCACGGCATCGGTCTTCTTGATTCCGTTGAAGGCATTGCGGAAGGCCTGCTCGATCCACTGCGGGTGCTCCGACAGGCGGCCGGCGGCGAGAATCTTGAAAGCCAGGCAGGGCTTCTTCGTCTGCTGAACCATCCGGTACATCCGCGGCGGATCGTTCGGCAGATACACTTCGCCCACAGGGATTGGCGCCTGCCCGAGCAGTTTCTCGAGCTCCTCTTTTGTGCGGTGCCGTTCGTAAACGCAGGTCATGTAGTAGTCGAAGTCCCAGCCCTTCGATTCCACTGTGTCCACCACCGCGGGCATGTGGGTGGAGATTCCGACCAGCATGCCGGAGTCGCGGACCATCTTGAGGTAGTCCTGAATCTGGTCGATCTTGCCCTGCTTGAACAGTCGGTCCGTGACCTCGCCGTGATGCGCAATGCCAATGCAGCCGCCGCGCGCGAGCGTTTTCACCACTTCGGGCTCGCTGTGCTCGAGGGCGAGAAAGTGCATCTTGCCGCCGCTGTCCACGTAATGGCGGTAGTTCTCAAGGTTCCCTTTGCCTGCCTGCCAGCAATTGATCCCTACTTCCTCGCAACGGCGCAGCGTCTTCAGAATCTGCTCCGGCGTATAGTACTTCTTCATCTCGTAATTGACGAAGACCGACAAGTGCGATCCGCCGTTGAACACGTTGGCGCCGCAGATGAGGCGCGAAATCGAGTAGCACCCGAGCTGGACCTGTGGCAGCTTCTGTCTCTCCGCCGGCTGGGCGGCTTGCGGGGCCGCCGCGCTGATCGAGACCGCACCCGCGGCCTTCAGGAAGTCACGTCGCGAGTTCATGCGGTTCACCCCCAAAACAGATATGAGCACCGGGAAGTCCGGGTTTCAACAGTATACATCGCGATCCGGGATGGTCAGGCGAGCTTCTCGATTGCCGCTGCGGCCGCGCCGAGGACGCCGCCGTAATAGCCGAGCGGCGATGGGCACACTTCGATGCGGCGATGATCCCAAGCTGTTACCTCTCGGGCGAAGGCAGCCTTGAGGTCGTCGAACAGCATCGGATTGTTCTCGGCGAGCCCTCCCCCAATCACGAGCAGCGACGGGTCGAGCAGATGGATGATGCCTGTAAGTCCGGCTGCGAGATAGCCGGCAAGCGTGCGGATGGCGCCACGCGCTGGACCGTCACCCCGCCCTGCCTCCCGGATCACTACCTCGGCGCTCGCAAATCCACCTCTCGCGTAACGCAGGAGCGCGGCGGCATTCGTGTACACCTCCAGACACCCGCGGCGCCCACAGGTGCACGGCAGGCCGCCATACTCGATGGTGATGTGGCCGATTCCGTTGGCCAGAAAGTGCGGGCCCCGATTCAGGCGGCCAGCCACGTAGCAGCCGCCGCCGACGCCGGTTCCCAGCGTCACACACACGAAATCGTCCGCCCCCCGCGCCGCGCCGAAATACTTCTCGGCGACGGCCAGCGCGTTGGCGTCGTTCTCGACGCCAACCGGCAGCCCGGCAACAGGACCGAGTTCGGCGGCGATCGGGGCGCCCGTCCACCCGGGTAGGTTGTCCGTGGCGTAGGCCACCGCGCCAGTACCGGGGTCCACCCAGCCGGCGGTGGCCACGCCGAGCGCCGAGGGCTCTACACCGGCCTGCGCCGCTAGTTCCCGGCACATCCCGGCGACGCGCTTCAGGTGAGCGAGTAGCACTTCCCGGCCTCCGTCCGACGGGGTCGGCACGGACGCTCTCGCGACCAGTCTGCCGTCGCGGGCGACTACGCCGTATTTGGTGTTTGTCGCGCCGAGGTCGATACCAAGGAAGAAACGGTGTTTGCCGCTTCGGACCTGGCACTCGATCGCCTGAACAATGCGCCGGGTGATCGCTTCGGGCCGCGTAATCGCGGTGCCGATGACGAGAGAGAAGGCGCCGCCCGCGAACGCTGCGGCGGCTTCGTCCGGCGTCGAGACGTGTCCTTCGACAATCAGCGGCGTGTCCAGTTCTCGGACCCACTCCGCCACATAGAATGGCTCGAAGCACGTCACATCCGCGGTGTCGTCGGTATAGCCGCGCATGGTCGAAGCGACGATCTCGGCGCCAGCCGCGGCTGCGGTCTTCGCTTCCTCCAGCGTGGCGCAGTCGGCCATCACGGGCACGCGGAGTTCCGCACGAATCCTTTGGAGCCGCTCGATCGCACCGTAGTGCCTGCCCCGGGCGGTGCAGTCGAGGGCGATGATGTCGGCGCCCGCTTCGGCGAGCGCATGTGCGCCCTCGAACGTCGGGGTGATCAAGATTCGGCCGTCCTCGATGAGCCGCTTGTCAATCCCAAGAATCGGAACGGAGACCGCGGCACGGATGGCACGCACATCCTCGGCGCCGTTGGCTCGGATGCCGGCGGCGCCGCCCAGCACGGCGGTGCGCGCGAAACGAGCCATCGATTCCGGATCGTGGAAGGGGTCGCCGTCAGGGGCCTGGCAGGAGACAATGAGCCGCTGATGAAGCGCGAGGAGGACGTTCGAAAACGGTTTCATGCTTTTCCGAAGCTGCTTGACACAGCGCAAAGGACGATCGCGGCGAGCAGGGTGAGAATGCCCGATCTCATAAGACGCAGCGCCCTGGGGTCCGCGCCTCGCCATTCGCCGAGCCAGAGACCCATCACGTTGGCGACGACCAGGCCGACGGCGAGGCTTAGAGGCCAGCCGATCGAAGGGCCGATGTCGCCGAGCATCGGCGTGGCCGCGCCGTACAGGAAGATGCTGGCGCCCCACAGCAGCCCCATGAGCAGGCTGAGTCCCCAGGCCTTTCCCGGCTGCGGGCCAGAGAAAAGTGCAGCGCTTCCGTTCCGCCTGAGCAGCATGGAGCAGTAGGCGATGTTCGGGATAGCTCCACCGCCAAGCATCAGTAGCCAGATGAGGTTGGTGCTGTCGAAGCTCGAATACCCGAGGCGCTCACCGGCCGCGGCGATCGGGAGCGCCAGGCTGTACCCGATGTTGAACACTGCGGAGAGAATCCCGGCGCCGATGCACAGCGCATACGCCGAGAATAGGCTTCCACCGCTGCGCGAACTCACCGACGCGGATGACTCGCGGAGCCGTCCGGCCTGTCCGCAGAACCAGACACCAGCGAGGAACGTCGCTACGCCGATGAAAAGAACGATCTGGCTCAGGTCGAATCGGAGATTGCCGCTGAGTAAGAGGGGTACGGCGGAGCCGAGCGCGGAGCTGAGTCCGATGACGAGGCTGTTGGCCAGAGAGACACCGAGATGGTGTACGCTCAGCCCGAAAAAAATAGCCCCGAATCCCCAGGCGAGCCCGAACCCGGCGGCGCAGGCGATTGCGTTGGGGGGAGAGGCGGTAAGGACAAGGACTGCGTCCACACCCGACGCGACCATGGCAGCGGGCATAGCCACGCAAGCGATCAAGATAAAGACGAGCCAGATGTTCTCCCACTTCCATCGCGGGATGAGCTTCATCGGCGTGGTGAACAGGCCGTTGCAGGCGCCGGAGGCGAGTGCAAGAAAAACGCCAAGAGCGACAGATGAACGCATTAGCGGACCAACAGTGGATTCTACGACACTGCGAGGTGGTGACGGCAGGTGACGAAACGGCCCGTTACCGGGAGCGGCGCCGGGCGCCGCCACTTCGCGTCGTGCGCCTCGAACGCCCGCTCGTCGTAGGCGGTCCGGTCACCGACGCGTCGGAGATGCTGCGTCGTAGTTCGGGGTCCGAGCTATCCTGGGATGCTTCGAGGTACGCCATAGTCAGATACTCTTTGCGGCTATCGCTCCAGCGCGCAAATTCGTCGGTGTCCTTGCGGTCGAACTTCTGAGGAGCGCCGCTGCCGTCGAGAGAAAGGAGTTTCCCCTTTTCAACCTCCACGCTCTGGCTGCCCAAGCCGACCTGTGCCTTGCCATCGTACACGCGGATGCACGGGGGGGCCGCGGCATCGAAGCGGTACAGCCCGCTCTTCCGCAGGACGGCCGGAGTACCGTTCGCGACAACGCTTACCGAACTGCCGCGGAGCTGGCCGGCGTCGACGATGATGGAGCCAGCCAGGAACTCGACCTCCGCGCGTGTGATCGATGCGGAGAGGAGGCGGACACTGCTCTCTTCGGCTAGACGAAGGAAAACACCCGGCTGGAGTAACACCTCAGCGCGGCCCGCACCGGTGCGGAACAACTGCCCTTCCGGAATAAGCGGATAATCGCCCGGCTGGCCGATTACAGCCTGGTCCCCGAGAAATACCGCCCCTTCGACGTAATGGACGAGTCCGGAGCGTGCCGAGATAACTGTTTGCGCGGCGGCAGGCAAAGTGGACAGGCCGGCCAGCAGCGTCGAAACGACGACCGACTTCCCAGCCCAGTGCATGACTGGAATTTGCCACAAGGGGGAGAGAAATGCAAGGGGCGTGGAGGAGAAATCTCAAGGATTAAGACTTGTGAACCGTGGATGTTGATTGAGGCCCGGGCGAACAGCCCGGGCTTTTGGTAGGGATTACTTCTTCTTCTTCGCCGGGGCCTTCTTCTTATCTGGCGCCTTGGCGGTTCTCGTTCCACAAGCCATATAAAGTCACCTCTCAGGAAATGATGAACGAGAATATGCGATTCCGTCAAGAGTTGAGGGTTTGATTCTCCGTTAGAGTCAACTTCCACGCTATTCTGGAGACGTGGTGTTTCAGGGAGTTTGGAAGGCGGCGTTGGCGGCGGTTCTGCTGCTCAGCGCTTGCGGATGCCAGTACGTTGGGCGAACGTCAAGGGCGACGCGGGAATCGATGGGGTACTTCCGGAACGATGCGTGGACGATCATCGGTCCGGGAGGCGGAGGCGCGCAGTTCTATCCGGCCGTGAGCCCGCACGACGCGAATCGCGTGGTCGTGGGTTGCGACATGACCGGCTCGTACCTGTCGACCGACGGCGGGCGTGGCTGGCGAATGTTCTCCCTGCGCGAACCGGCGCGCTTCTTCGTGTGGGATCCCGCGTCTCCGAACATCCTGTATGCGCAGACCAGTGCGTTGTGGCGCAGCGCCGACACAGGCGAGACGTGGGAACTTGTCTACCCGGATCCGTCCATGGTCACCGGTGTCGCGATGCCCGGAGACCATGGCGACGGCTGGATCATGACATCGGCCGGCTCCTTCGATACCGTGGCCGGCCTCGCCATCGACCCCGCCGATTCGAACATCCTCTATGCCGTGGTGACTTCGTCGCGTGGATCGTACCTGCGCGTCTCAAGAGATTGGGGACGATCGTGGACGTGGGCGGCGGACCTCCCGCAAGGCTCGAAAGCCATTTACATCGATCCGGACTCGCCGCGGGCTGACCGCACCATCTACGTCGTGGGCGACACCTACGTGCTCTCCCGTGTGGCGGGAACATGGAGGCAGGGTGCGCCGACTCCGGGCTACGCCGTCATGACAAAAGTCGCGGCGGGTTTTGCGGACGGAGCCCTGGTGATTTACGCCATCTCAGCGCGCGGGCTGCTGATTTCGAGGGACGGCGGGCAGAACTGGGTGGACTCCTACGTCTCCATGCAACTCGTGGCCGTGGCGACGCCGCTGTGGAGCGGCCGGACGGCTTATGTCTCGTATGGAGAACTGCCAGAAGGCGGCCGCTCGTATTTCGGCGTTGCGAAGACTGAAAACGCGGGCATCTCGTGGCAATACCCCTGGAAGGAAGCAGGAATGAAGTCGCCCGATGTGGATGACGGGTGGATGAGCGCGCGCTTCGGTCCGGATTGGCCCGGCCCGCCGGTCAGTCTGGGAACGGCCCCGGACAACCCGCAAATCTGCTACGGCTCCGACTACGGCCGTACGCTCCGCACGACCGATGGCGGCAGCACATGGCGCTCTGCATACTCGTACCAGCTCGCGGACGGCTCGTTCTCCACACGCGGGCTCGATGTGACCACCTGCTACGGAGTCCATTTCGACCCCTTCGACGCTCAGCGGATGTTCATCTCGTACACCGACATCGGACTTTTTGTTAGTGATAACGGCGGGAAGGGCTGGCGTAGCTCGACGGGCGTCGGCGTCCCGTGGGAGTGGGTGAACACGACTTACTGGGTGGAGTTCGACCCCGAAGTTCCAGGCCGGATGTGGGCAGTCATGAGCGGTACGCACGACCTGCCGCGGCCTAAGATGTGGCGGACCAAGTCGCCCTCTTCCTACCGCGGCGGCGTCGCGAAAAGCGAGGACGGCGGACGGTCGTGGCGCACGCTCATGAACGGGATGCCGCAGACCGCGGCGACGCACATCCTGCTCGACCACCGCAGCCCGGCGGGCGCCCGGGTGCTCTACGTGGCCGGGTTCGGGAAAGGCGTGTTCAAGTCCACGGACGGCGGCGAAAGCTGGCAGATAAAGAACAACGGGCTCCCCGCGTTCGAGCCGTTCGCATGGCGTCTGGCCATGGACCGCGACGGCATCCTGTACCTGGTGGTCGCGCGGCGCAGCGAGAACGGCAGCATCGGGAACGACCAGGATGGCGCTCTTTACCGTTCCCGCGACGGCGCCGAGACATGGGAAAAGATGCGGCTTCCCGATGGTACGAATGGGCCGAACGGCCTGGCGATCGATCCTGATGATCCCCGCCGCTTGTACCTGGCGGCGTGGGGGCGCCGTGCCGGCAGCCAGGCTGCCGGTGGCGGGATCTTCCTCTCGACGGACGCTGGTGAAACGTGGCGCGCCGTGCTCGACAAAGATCAGCATATCTATGACGTGACCATCGATCCGCGCGCCCCGGCGCTCTTATACGCGAGCGGGTTCGAATCGTCGGCGTGGCGGTCGACCGACCGCGGAGAAACATGGCGACGCATCCGCGGTTATAACTTCAAGTGGGGACATCGTGTAATCCCTGACTCGGCTGACATCGGGAAGATTTACATCACCACCTTTGGCGGCAGCGTCTGGCACGGACCCGCTCAAGGTGACGATTCGGCCGTCGAGGACATCGTCTCGCCCCCGGCGCTGCGATACTAGCCGCCATTCCTTCTTGATCCGGTCGTGCGCCCACCGGGAAGCCTTACTCGAAAATTCACTCTCGCCGCCACAATCCAGTTGGCATATACTTGTGCGGACCCGAGGTTTCGAGGTCGGACGAAAGGGGGATCGTATCGTGACCATGAGTAGGCGAGCTGCCGCCGAGTTGATCGGCACATTCTGGTTGGTATTCGGAGGCTGTGGCAGTGCCGTTTTAGCTGCTGCATTTCCAGGTCTTGGTATCGGTTTTCTCGGTGTGGCCCTGGCCTTTGGCCTGACCGTGCTCACGATGGCGTACGCCATCGGCCACATCTCGGGTTGCCATCTGAATCCCGCTGTGTCGGTGGGACTGGCGGTCGGAAGGCGTTTTCCGGCCTCGGAGCTGCTCCCGTACATCACCGCGCAGGTGGCCGGGGGAATCCTCGGTGCAGGTGTGCTGTATACGATCGCCAGAGGAAAAATAGGCTTTGATCTCGCGGCGGGATTTGCCGCCAACGGCTATGATGCGCATTCTCCGGGTGGGTACACGGCAGGCGCATGCCTGGTTGCCGAAGTTGTCCTGACGTTCATGTTCTTGATGATCATTCTCGGTGCAACAGACCGGCGTGCGCCTCAGGGTTTTGCTCCCGTCGCTATCGGACTCGGCCTGACTCTTATTCACCTGATCGGCATTCCGGTCACTAATCTTTCCGTCAATCCGGCGCGCAGCACGGGTCCAGCGGTATTCGTTGGAGGTTGGGCGCTTGAACAGCTTTGGCTGTTCTGGGTTGCCCCCTTGGTCGGTGCGGCGCTCGCGGGAATTGTCTACCCGGCAGTCGCCGGGGACAGGGAAAGCCGGTGAGAAGTAGTTGCTTTTCTCACTGGAGGACGATTGGAAGGACATAGTTGGAGGCGAGGTTCCCATACCTCGAAGGAGGCTGACATGATGCACTTTCTATGGATGTGTCTTATCGGTCTGGTGGCCGGAGCGCTTGCGAAGCTGATTATGCCCGGCAAGGACCCCGGCGGCATCATCATCACGATGCTTCTAGGTATTGCCGGTTCCCTGGTGGCCGGATTCCTCGGACGTGCTGTAGGGTGGTATGAAGCCGGACAGGGTGCGGGATTGATTATGTCCGTCATCGGTGCGATCCTGCTGCTAGCCGTCTATCGCTTAATGAAGCGAGGATCGGCCTGAGCGGGCGGCATCCGCCATTTCGCGATCTGTTGACAACTAGTTTCTAAGGTGCGGTCGCTTGCCGATCAAGAAAAAGATCTGTCTGCTGGGTGCTGAGGCGGTAGGGAAGACAAGCCTCGTGCGCCGGTATGTCCTGGGGATCTTCTCCGACCGTTACCTGACCACGATGGGGGTCAAGGTTGACAAGAAGATCCTGCATGTCGCTGAAGAAGAAGTCCACCTCATCGTGTGGGATCTGGCCGGTGAGGACGAGCTGACTCAACTGCGGACCGATTACTTAAGGGGCGCTTCCGGCTATCTCCTTGTCGTGGATGGGACGCGCATCGCCACATTGCACAAGGCACTCGAACTCCAGCGGAAAGCGGCCGACGCGGTGGGTTCCGTTCCGTTTGTTCTCGTGATCAACAAGTCGGACCTCGCGGACGAATGGTTTTCGCTTCAGGACGAACTGGAAGAGTCTGGCTGCCGCTTCTGGCCGCTTTGTACGACAAGTGCCCGGCTGGGGACCGGCGTCGAAGAGGCATTCTTGATGCTTACACGGCTCATGCGGGCCCATCAGGCGGAACCCGGCTGAGCTGTTGCGGCTCTCGAACGGAAATGTCGAATATCGAGATCTTGGGTTTGTTGTCGGCGCTGGACAACGCAGTGCTGCGCAAGGACGAGAAAGGGCGCTGGCGTCTCGTTGAGACACCTCCCGAGTGGTTCATAAAGCTCTATCCTGGCGCTGAATCTCCGTCCGGCCTCCATGCTGAGGAATGGTCGCCGTTTCTGGAAACCTTCCTGGAGAATGCCGGTGACTTCCTGTGCGAGAGCCCAGGCGGACGCCTCAAGTCCGGTCCCTGGACGGAGAGCACTCCCGATGGCGAAGAGATTGATATGGAGGCCACCATCCTCCGTCACAAAGGGAAGACACTGCTGGTCCTGACGCACCGTGGCGAGGAGTACGGGGAAAGGCGGCAGATACTCCAAAAAGCCCGTGAAAAATCACTGAAATATCAGAAGCTGGAGCGCGTTCACGATGAGCTCGCCCTGGTGTTGAATCAGCTCGAGGTGGGGGCACTTACCACAGACGCTGCCGGCCGGTGCGTCTTCCTCAGTGAGCCCGCCCGGCGTCTCTTCGACATGGATGAGAAGGAGGTACTCGGTAGACGGTGGCTGGACCTGAAGATCCTCGATAGCGCAGGCCGGCGCCTCCTCGAACTCATGGCTAGGCTTCTGCCTGCCGAGCGGACGCGGGTTCCCTTGCATTGGGAGCGAGACGATGGACGGGCCTTCTGGATGGAGGTGGACCTGCGCGACCACCCCAAGGATGCCCGAAAGAAGATCGTATTTCTGTACGACGTTTCTGAGTTGCACAGCTTGCGGCGCCTCTTGGGCGATCAGGGCCAGTTCGAAAACCTGGTTGGCAAGAACGACGCGATGCGGCGCCTCTACCAATCGATTGAAAATCTCACCGGTGTCGACACTACCGTACTGATCGAAGGCGAGACTGGGACCGGCAAGGAACTCGTCGCCCGCGCGATCCACAATCGCAGCGAGCGCCGTGCACGACCCTTCGTGGCTATCAACTGCGCCGGGTTAACCGAGTCCCTCGTCTCCAGTCAACTGTTCGGTCACAGGCGGGGCGCCTTCACCGGCGCTCTTCAGGATAGCCCCGGACTCTTTGAGGCGGCGGAGGGAGGTGTACTCTTTCTGGATGAGATTGGAGACCTCCCGCTGGCTGTACAGACGAGTCTTTTGCGAGTGCTCCAGGAGAGGGAGATAACGCGCCTCGGCGAGACAAGGACGAGGAAGGTCAATGTGAGGGTGCTTGCCGCCACTCACCGGAATCTCACCGAAGAGACAGAGAGAGGGAACTTTCGCGCCGACCTGCTCTACCGGATTCGGGTGGCGCGAATCCAAATTCCGGCCCTCCGGGATCACCTCGAGGATATTCCGCTGCTCGTTTCGCGCTTTCTGGCCGACTTCCGCGCCTCCACGGGGAAGATGGTCTTGGATGTTTCCGCGGAAGCCATGCGCGCTCTCATGCGGTTCCCCTGGCCCGGCAATGTGCGCGAGCTCCGGAGTGCGATTGAGTTTGCAGTGATCAACTGCCGGCGGCCGGTTCTCGCTCTCGATGATCTTCCGCCCGAGATCTCTGCCCGTCCGACCGGAACCATGCGGGCTCCCACGCCGGAGGCTCCGCCGGCGGACGAGAAGGAGCGCATTCTCTCCGCCCTCCGCAAGGCGGGGGGGAAGCGCAGTGCGGCCGCGAAATTGCTCGGAATCAGCAGGGCTACCTTATACCGCCGGATGGCTGATCTGAAGATTCCCGCCGGCGTCTGACGGTCACACCCCGCCCGGCCGCTGTGTCTCGGGTTGAGACGCCCCTCTATCAGTGAGACACTCGTGAGACACCGGTGTGTTTCATCCGGTGCTCACCCCATTTCAGCCGAAATCGACCTCGTGACACAAGTCTCTCAGCTTCTTTCTGTTACAGACCCTGGCCGCGTTTGGCACAGGTATTGCGTATTCCCCTACGGGTAGTGGGGGACTGCAGCTTGCGCTCGCGACCACGACTGTTACGGCACGGGCGGACTTAGCTGATCATACGCGCCGTCGTTCCAGTACATACTGGCCACGGCTGGCGTGATTCATAACTGGGGAGGGCAGATCCTTGACTGCTGCTCCCCTTTTCTTTTGATTTCGGTGCGTGGTGCAATGATGACGGGGGACGATTCAAGTTGACTGAAATACGTTTGAGATCTGCAGTCCTTTTTGTGTTGCTCCTTTGCGCCGCTCATGCGGGCCGGGCTGATCAGATCACGCTGAAGAACGGCGACCGGGTGACAGGCGCGATTATCAAAAAAGACGGGAAGACGCTTACTCTCAAGACGGATGCTTTCGGTGTCATAACGGCGCCTTGGGACCAGGTGGCCGCCATCCAATCCGATGCGCCGCTCAATGTGGTTCTGCCGGACGGCAAGACAGTTCAGGCGACGGTGCAGACTTCCGCGGGCAGGGTCGAACTGAAAGAGACGAGGCAGACGCTCGCGACGGAGGAAGTTGTCGCGATCCGTAACGCGGATGAACAGAAGGCCTACGAGCGGCTGCTGAATCCAGGCTGGGCGGATCTTTGGGCCGGCACGGCAACGATCGGTTTCGCGGGTACGCAGGGAAACGCGCAAACCCGTACGTTTACCACAGCCGTGAATGCGGCCCGGGTCACGAATACTGACAAAACGAGCCTGTATTTCAATGCCGTCAAGGCTTCGGCTCTGCTCGAAGGGGTTAGCGCGGGTACGGCCCAGGCGGTCCGAGGTGGTTGGGCGCACAATCACACGATCTCGTCCCGCTTCTTCGTGAATACGTTCAACGATTACGAGTACGACCGTTTCCAGGATCTCGACCTTCGGTTCGTGCTCGGCGGCGGCTTGGGCTACAACGCCTGGAAAGGAGAGCGTGGCCGGTTCGATCTCGTCGGCGGCCTCGCGTACAACCGTGAGAAGTTCTCGCCGCCGGCTCCGGCGTCCGAATTCACTCGCAATTCGGCGGAAGCTTATTGGGGGGAGGACTACAACTACAGATTGACCGAAGCGACTTCACTGGTCCAGAGTTTCCGAATGTTCAACAATCTGTCGGACACAGGAACGTACCGCATGAACTTCGATCTCGGAGCCAATACCAGACTTTTCAAATGGCTTACCTGGAACCTGGGCTTCAGCAACCGCTATCTCAGCGACCCCGTCCCGGGGCGTAAGACAAACGACATCCTTTACACAACCGGCATCGGTGTGACGTTCGCCCGGTGAGGGCTTGGATTTTCGAACTAACAGCGGCATTCTTAGGAGGAAAAAGAAGTCATGAACCATCAAAGACTGATGCACTTGTTTTGCGGTCTAGCTGTGACCATTCTGCTCGCAACGTTTTCGCCAATGTGGGCCCAGCAGGCGGGGACTGGGTTCTTGAAGGTTAAGGCAAACACCGGACGCGCCGGTGTGTTCGTGGACGGCAAATACCTTGGGCCCGCGGCGAATTTCGCCATGGCGCGGAAGTACGTCGTGGCGGCGGGCGAACACGACCTCGTCCTGCGCGAACCCCGTTACCAGGAGTGCAAAACAACCGTGAAGATTGACGCGGGCAAGACGACCACGGTCGCCCAGTCGCTCCAGCCCCGCGCGCTGGCAACTCCGCCGTTCGGGAGGCTTCGGCTGACTGGTTTCGAAAAGTACGCAGCCGTGTACGTGAATGAGGGCTACATCGGGCACGCCGACGAATTCAGCGCGCCTGGTCAGGGCCTCTTGCTGAATCCCGGCGACTACAACCTGAAAGTCACCTCGCAGGCAGGTAGCACTCTTCTCGAGCAGAAGATCACCATTCGTCAAAACGAGGTCGCGAGGGTACAGGCCAAATAAGAAAACCTCGAACAGCAAGAGGCCGATCTGGAGCCAACTTCGCCCGGCCGTCCGGAATCGATTCCTTTGACCTGACAATTCTGAATGCCCAAGGGCAGTTCCACCTCGAAACCACTCATGAAAGCAGGCAGGCAGAAGGACTCCCTTCCGAACGACGGGACTGGTGAATTGCGCCCGGACCGGCCGGCGAATGACCCCGCCTCTGACGATCTGCTTCCGGACCTCGATGTTTCCGGCAACGAGATTCTTGAGGAGACGGATATTGCGCCAAGCCCAAGCGCCGAGGACGTCGAAGAACTGGGCGAGTTCGAACTCGATGCCGAGTCTTGGGCAAGTACCGATGACCCCATCCGCACGTACCTCCACGAGATGGGGAGCTTCTCCCTGCTTACCCGGGAGGGCGAGATCGATCTTGCCAAGCGCATCGAACGCGGCCGTGCACGGGTGAGGAAGGCCCTGTCGCGGGTTCCTCTGGTTATTGACGAGATGCTCAAGCTGGTCGAGGCGGTACAGCAAGGGCGGGTCACCGTGCGGGATGTACTGGTCACCCCGGAGACGGCGGACATCGATGATTCCGGCGCGAAGCAGAGAGAGGAACTCCTCCAGTGGCTCTCCGAGATTGCCAAGTACCAGGAAAGGGCCGAGCGAGTCCGCCAGAAGCTTCAGGATGGCTGGCGCGGCATGAGACCGAAACAGCTCAGACGGCTGCGGTACAACACGGCTCGTTCTTTGGTGAGGCTTTCGCGGATCTACCGTCAGGTTCCGCTCAGACCGGAGTTCGAGCGTAAGCTGATCGAGCTGATCAGGGGGGCGGTCGCGCAGTACAGACCGGTGGAGCGAGAGATTGCAAAGATACAGCGGAGGTTGGAGCAAAGTGTGCTGGCCGGCTCAGCCGGGCAGAAGGAGGAACTCCGCACGTCGTTGCAGCAACTGATCCAGCGGTTGCGGAAGCTGGAGAAGGATTGGGGATGGGGCGCCCTGGACCTTCGGCGCACGCTGCGGATCATCGAGCGGGGGGAGCAGGAAGCCGAGACGGCAAAGAAACAGCTCGTGGAGGCAAACCTGCGGCTGGTGGTGTCGATCGCCAAGCGCCACACTGACCGCGGCCTGCAGTTTTTGGATCTGATCCAGGAAGGCAACATCGGTTTGATGAGGGCTGCCGACGGATTCGACTACCGGCTCGGGTACAGGTTTTCCACCTATGCGACCTGGTGGATCCGCCAGGGGATCACGCGTGCTCTTGCCGATCAGGCACGGACCATTCGACTTCCTGTCCACATGATCGAAGCCATCAGGAGGCTCGCGGGCGCACAGCACGAACTCAGGCAGGAACTGCGCCGGGATCCGACGCCTGGGGAGCTGGCTCGGAAATTGGAGATCTCAGTGAGCAAAGTGCGGAGGATTCTCCGGGCCGCACAGGAACCGATCTCGCTGGAGACCCCCATCGGGGAGGAGATGGACTCGTCTCTCGGCGATCTTCTCGTGGACCACGAAGCCGTCTCGCCCTCCCAGTCGATCATCAGCCTGAACCTTCGGGAGCAAACGGCCGAACTTCTCAGGACGCTCAAACCCAGGGAAGCGGAGATCCTTAGGATGCGCTTCGGATTGCTGGACGACCGCGTCTACACCCTTGAGGAGATTGGCCTGCGCTTTGCAGTGACACGAGAGAGAATCCGGCAGATCGAGATGAAGGCGTTGCGCAAGCTTAGAGGCCACGGCCGCAGCCATCAACTGAGGACCTTTCTCGGAGGCACCTCGAGAGGCTGATTCGTGCGGATCGCGGCTTGAAAGTAACATAACTTAGTAGACTTATACAAAAGGAAAAACAGCAACCGTGTCATTGAAGATTGAAGAAGTAGAAGGCATCGGTCCAGCATACGTCAAAAGCCCATTGCTGCCGGTGTCAAGACCGACGCGGACATGCTTGACAAGGCAGGCTCGGCCAAGGGCCGCGCGGAACTCAGCGAGAAGACTGGCATCACCGGAACGCTGATTTTGAAGTGGGCGAACGATGTCGACCTGATGAGAATCTCCGGAGTCGGGCCGCAGTATGCCGAACTTCTGGAGGCAGCGGGCGTCGACTCGGTGAAGGAGCTCGCGCAGCGCAACGCCGCGAATCTTGCCACGAAACTGGCTGGAGTGAACGCCCTGAAGCACCTGGCGGGTACGTCGCCCGCGGAATCTCAGGTCGCAGACTGGATCAGTCAGGCAAAGAAGCTGGCTCCCAAGATCTCTTACTGACGTTACGCAGCACCGAAAGTGGGGGAGGCGGGGATCCCTCCCCAGCGAACGAAAGCGGGTCAAGGGCCGCTTGACGTGACCCGTCGTACCCGCGCGCCGTCTCTGCCCGGCAGCGCTGCTCGCTCTCGTCGGGATGCTCGCCGAGTTCCTTGATGAGTGCCGCGTGCATCGTCTCGATCTGGGGACCGTGCCCGGTCTTCTTGGCCAGGTTGCGGAACTCGCCGGGATCGTATTCAGGTTCTAGATCTCTCTGTCGCACCGTATGAATCACTGTTCGGACCGCTTCATAAACGCAGCGACTTGCTATTATCGTTGTCGATGTCCGTGCCGTCGGCGTTCGCGCTGGGCCTTCTACTCGTGCTGCGATCGGTCGCACAGGATAGCACCGCGAGTCTCACTGGGAAGGTTGAGGATATTACCGGCGCTGGCGTCCCCCGCACTCATGTTGAATTACGGTCAGAGACGTCGCCTGACAGAGCATTCCACACCCAAGCTGACGATACCGGGAGCTATCGCCTTTCCGGGCTACCTGCGGACAAATACACTTTGAACTTGTCGAGCCCGGGTTTCCAAGAGCTAACCGTAAAGTCAATCCATATCTCAGATGGTGAGCAGAAACTGATGCCGGTTCTAGAACTCCTTGTGGGTTCCCTGGCGGATTGCGGTGGTCACGCTGCACTCGACTATTTTCGGTTCCTGCCTTTGAGAAGTCACGTCGGGAATCTTCGTGGAACCGTAAGGTTGGACCAAGGACCCATGGTGAGAAACAGTCCGACTATCGCTGGTGCTGACGTGATGTTGATATGCGGGAGGGACGCCGTTTGCGGTAAGACGAAGACCGATTCAAACGGGGAATTCGTTTTCAGGGATTTCTCTGCCGGCAGTTTTGTGGTTCGAGTTGCCCGTGCAGGGTTCTACCCGTTGGACACACCCGGCTATTACATTAGACAACGAAGGGAGTCAGTCTACCATCCGATATATATCGAGCGCTGCCCGCTCGGGGACTGCGATCCACGTCACCGTCCAAGGAAACCGCCGGCTCGCTGTGAGTGAATCCTGCCACAAACCGACCGCCTCCGATTCTGCCTCCAGCTTTCGAACCTCCTTGCTCGTGACCCGTTGGGAGTCCGGGGCAAGGTCAAGAGTTGCCAAGCCGTTCGCCTCGGGAACACTCTCCGGAGCACGTTCTCTGCCGGCAGCTTCCGAATCCTTTGCGTCCCTAGCAGACTCTGGGGGAAATTCCCTTCTCCAATTCGCGTGAATTCGCGTCCATTAGTGGCCCTTCCTCCCCATCCCCACGACGTCACCCGTCGTACCCCCGCGCTGTCTCTGCCCGGCAGCGCTGCTCGCTCTCGTCGGGGTGCTCGCCGAGTTCCTTGACGAGTGCCGCATGCATCGTCTGTATGCGCGATCCGTGCGCCGATTCCTTGGCCAGGTTGCGGAACTCGCCCGGATCGTCCTTCAGGTTGTACAGCTCCCGCTCGGCGGGGTGCGAGGCGTCCGGCGCGGAGTGGTACACGTACTTCCAGTCGCCCGTGCGGAGCATGGCGAAGCCCGAGGCGATGTTGTGCCCGTAATACTGGCTGACCGCCCGGTCTTTCCACGGCGACTTCGTGTCGTCGAGCCACCGCGTCATCGACGTGCCGTCCCAGTCGTCCGGCGTCCGCGTGCCACCAATCTCCGCCAGCGTCCGGACGAGATCTACCGTGGAACATGCGCCCGCGCGGCGTTGTCCGCCTTTCCATCTCTCCGGCCAGCTCACGATCAGCGGGACTCGCGCCGCCTGTTCGTACACGCAGTTCTTCCACCACAGCCCGTGCTCGCCCATGTTCTCGCCATGGTCCGCTGTGTAGACCACCACCGTGTCGCGCGCGAGCCGGCTCCGGTCGAGCGCACCAAGCACTTTTCCGATTTCATCGTCCACCCACTCCGTCAGCCCGTGGTAGAGTTCACGGCCACGCCGGGTGGCAGCCGCGTCCATGTTCGGAAGGCCAAAGCCCCTGCGCAGGTGTTTGTAGTTCAATGGCATCCCATCGAGAAAACCGTCAGGGATCTCCGGCATCGGCACTTTCTTCTCAAACCGCCGCCAGTAGCGCTCGGGGACGATTAGAGGGAAATGCGGCGCCAGGTAACCGAGAAACAGAAAGAACGGTTTCTTCGCCCGCTTGCGGCGTGAAATTAAATCGAGCGCCCCGGCAGTCACACGGCGATCGTGGGACAGGATGCTCGAGTCGTCCCCGGGATGAAAGTCCTTGGTCCGGTCCCGGCACGATTTCACGTTGACACTTTCGTCGTCCGCGGCGCGCCGGCCGCCTCGCCCTGTCATGTTGCTACTGTTCATGTTGCCGCCGATTTCGACGAAACCGTAGCGGTGCGCCGCATCGTAGTGTTGTTTACCGCAGAGGAAGGACTCATAGCCCACACCGTTCAGAAGGTGAGGCAGTGAGGGGTGATCGTCTGACGGCAGCCGGCAACTGTTGTTCCACGCGCTGATCCGGTGGATATACTTGCCTGCCGTGAACGACAGGCGTGAAGGAACGCATAGCGGCGAGTTGCAGTAGGCGTGCTCAAAGGTGACGCCGCGCTCCGCCAGCCGGTCAAGATGCGGCGTCCGCGCAAGCGAGTTGCCGTGGAATCCCGCCACGCGCGGATTGTGCTCGTCCGTCATGATGACGAGGATGTTTGGCTGCCGTTTTCCCGGACGGACCGCCGCAGCCAGCGTACTCTTGAGAAAGTCCCGGCGATTCACAGGCGTACTCCTGTTCCTCAACGCTCCAAACGCTTCGTCAGATTGTCCAGAACGTTTCGGTCGATCTCGTAACCGAGCCCCGGCTTCGTCGGCGCGTAAACGTAACCGTCCTTCGCCACGCGGATGCGGTCCTTCATCCACGGGCGGTCATAGACGCCCTGCGGAACCGTCATCTCGAAGAATACATTGTTCGGCATCGCCAGCTCGCAGTGGAAGTGAACAGCGTGATCGAGAGTGTCTCCCCAGTTGTGCGGTGCGCACTCCATGCCAAAGCACTCGGCCATCGCCGAAATCTTCATTCCGCCCGTAATACCGCCGACGTTATCGACGATGAAGCGCAGCACATCCACAGCCCCCCGCCGCACGTACTCCGAGTAGTCGTAAATCGAGAAAATGAACTCACCGGCGTGAATGGGCACATCCAGCGCCTGGCAGAGCTGCACATAGCCCTCGACATCGGTCGTCGGAATCGGATCTTCGTACGCGACGAAACCCAATTCGTCCAGCAGCCTGCCGACGCGCATCGCTTCGTCGCGATTGTAGACGCCCACCGGGTCCATCAGCAGCAGAAAGTCCTCGCCCACTGCCTTCCGGACCGCCTTTGACACCTCCATGTCGAGCCTGTAATTGCTTCCTCCGTGCGGCGGTACCTCCGGCGGATGGATCTTGTACGCGCGGAACCCCTCCGCCTTGCATTTCAGCGCCGATTCCACAAACTCGTCCACAGTCCTCAGGTGCTGGGAGCTGGCGTATGCGAGCACCTTGTCGCGGTACGCGCCGAGAATCTGGTACACCGGAAGCCCGACTGCCTTGCCGAGGACGTCCCACAGGCAGTTGTCGATCGCTGAGGCGTACGAGCTTTGCCCCCGCCGCCGCTTGGCCGGAACCCATTGCGAGGTGAGCGCCGGTCGATCCAGGGCGCTCTTCCCGAGGAGGAGACCCTTAGCGTAACCGAGCCACCCTTCGTTGTTCCAGTCCGGATGCCAGTATCGCGTGCCGAGCGTATAGTTGCCTTCGATGCCGGAGGCGGTGACGACACCAGCGAGCAGTCCATGGTCTGTGTGGTAGACCCTGACCTCCTTGATCGCCAGATCTGGCAACTCCGACGCCTTCATACCGGCTGCTTGAAGTGCGCCCGTCGCGGGCGCCGCTGCCGAAGCAGAAAGAAAGTGACGGCGAGACAACGTCGGAATCTTCATGGCATTCTCCGTTTCACGCTACAGCCGGACCATCGCCTCCGTCCATTCGCGCAGGCGGTAAGACGAGAATTCTACATCGGCCGTGATGACCGCCAGACCGTTCGCTTCCGGCGTGGGAGTTATCGTCATCGCCGCGGATGCGGACCCGCCGGCCTGAGTGCGTATCCGGTACGCGGGCTCTGAGGCCTTCCAGCCGGCGGGCAGGTTCAGTCGAACAGTGAATTCCTGTACCGTCGGCGCGTGGTTCCAGACAAACGCCTGAAGCTGGAACGGGCGGCCGGGCGCTGCCTTCACTTCGTAGGGCGCGAGACGGCACCACTGCTCGTCCAGGCCGAAATCGATCCCAGGCCACGGGAACAAAGGCTGCATCGCAGCCGCTCGGCGCTGCAACGACCTTTGCATGTAGTTCAACTGTTCCTCTGTGAATCGGAACGCCGGCTCTACGTGCTGGTTGACGAGCCACGTGTCGCGCGGCAGGCGGCGCACCTGTTCCATGCAATTCCAGAAACCCTCGCCAGGCGAGAGGAAATCGCGGTTCCATAAGCAGTAGTCGTCGATGCCGGAGGGAGTGAACGAATCCCCGACGAAAAGGATGGCCTCGCCACCATCTTTCTTCGCGAGCAGGCTGTCGTGCCAGAGCGTCTGCCCGGGAAAGAAAGAGACGGAAAGTTCGAACTCGTGCCACCGCCACCTGTGGCCGTGCGCGAGCGCCTTCCCGGAGCGAATCGGAAAGGTCGTGAGACAGGGTGCCCGGTACGCCGACGGGTTCTCCAGGATGTCACGCAATTCGGAGGTGAAGTACACCGGACAGCCGAACCGCTCTGCACAGACCTGCGCACGGTCGGTGTGGTCGTCGTGATAGTGCGTGATGAAGACGCCTGCCAGCGTTCGGAAACGACCGCTGTCCCGAAGTTCGGCCACCTTCGCGACGATGTCGTCCGAACCACAGTCCACGAGAAACGCCGCTCCGGACTCCGATAGCAGGAGGCGCGAGTTGCTGATCGTCACCGCCCAACCCGGGAGCGCGCGCGTCTCCGCCATCGGCATCCACTCCGGGACCTCGCCTTCAAGCAGCTTGGCCGCTCGCAGCCGGAGGTTATCGTCCTTGAAGTACCAGCGCAGTGCGTCAGTGGTGAAGTGCTCACGCAGAGGCGTCTTGAGTCGCGTGATCAGATTGTCGATCGCCTCGGTGGGGCGCTCAATCACAGGACCCCGCGCGGGAACGAGCACGTCGGGTTTTTGCCCCGCTACCGCACGGAGACTGCGGATCAGCTCGCCGGCACGGGCGGCGTAACCATGATACCCGCGCAGTTTTGCCTCGGGCACCGCGTCCTGGAGGCTCCAGAGGTCGAACAATTGGCCGTCCCCGTAAATGAGATCGCCGGTGCAAGCGATGCGCCGGTCATCGACGGTAACGAGGTACGACACCGCGCCGGGTGAATAACCGGGGGTGTCGAGCACGTCGATGACGAGGCCCTGCCACTCGATCCGCTCGCCGCCTCGGACTGCACGCGCTACCGGGAGCGGCTCGGTGAGCACGCGGCTGTTCAGCATCGCATAGTCGTGATACCGCGCCTTCTCGAAGGACTGCCAGAATTTGCCGGGGTGCGCGATCAGTTCCGCTTCAGTGGCTGGTGCGATCACCGTTGCACCTTTGCGTTGCAGTTCCCGCGCGGCCCAGACGACGTCCCTGCGAGAATGCGTGAGCAGCACCTGTTCCGCGGAGGCCGGCGACGGCCGTGGATCTCCGTACACCGCGAGTCGTCTTCCGCCGCGAGTGAATATCAGGCCGTTCACCGCACCGGGCACGACTTCGGCGGAACGTGTAAGTTGCGCGCTGGCCGGAGACGCCAGCAAACAGACAAACTCGCGGCGTGTCATCGCACGAGCGATTATATTCAATCGCGGAAGCGCAGCGAAAACAGGTCGGCATCCTTCAGCACGAATCGCAGGCGCACGGGCTTTCCCGCCAGGTTCGACACGTCGCCGCCTCCCGCCCAAGAAACGTTGCGCACAACCTGGTCGCCGATGATCTCGCGGCAATCGGCGAGAGAGAAGCCCGGGACCGGCTTGCCCTCCCCGTCCTGGATCTCGATACGCACCGACCCGGCGGCCGAAGTCGCGTAGTTGATCTCCAGCGTCCGCCCGCGGAACCGTAGCAGCTTCGTCAACATCTCACCGCCCGCATAGCCCGCATTCACGGAGGCGAACCCGTCCAGCCGTAGTGCGTAGCGCCCGACGTGCGCCGTCGGCTGTCCGTAGTTGCGGTTGACATAGAACGACATCTCCGCCGGTCCCGTCTGGACGACGTTCAGCGCGGGGTAGTTGGTACGCGATACCCAGTTCTCGGCGCCGAGTCCTGGACGGAGGAAGGCTTCAAGGAACGTCCGGTCGTAGCGTTGACCGCCGCGCGTCGAAAAGAGCACGGCGTCGGAACAATCCTGGAAGTACTTTGGATCCACGTGGATAGCGCGGGCTTCGTCTTCGGTCAACACCTGCCGCCCCGGGAAGAAACGGGCGGCGATCGCAACGTAGATGTGCGGCGCGCGGAAATACGGGCTGGTCTGGTTCGTGTACAGGTGCTCGGGCGGAGCGTCGCCGAACGACATCTCAACCGGTGTGTCCCAGTGGACGAAATCGGTGCTGGTGGTCCGGGTCACCCATCGAACATGGCGCTTGTCCGGTAACACCTTGAAAGTACGGAAGTAACACACGTAGCTGCCTTCGCTTTCAGACCAGAAGGCGAGATTCTGTGAGTCGTAGCGGGTCTCGCGCGCTGGCGTCAGCACCGGTTCCTCGCGGAGCTTACGCCAGCGGATGCCGTCGGCCGAGACAAAAGCGGCGAGCCCGGATTCCGAGGTGCCGGCCAGCGCTTTGTACTGTTCGGAGGGCGGAACCCCCGGACGGGTGTCCAAAAGAGGTGTAAAATTGTGCGAAAATGGCGCTTTTTGCGCCAAAATGACGTTGTTTTGGCGCGTATTTTGCACCTCGTAGAGGCCGAGATCGGGCCGCGACCATCGGATGCCGTCTGGGGACTCGGCGTAGCAGGTCGCCTCCTCGATCCGCCCGTCCTGCCCAGAGTTCGGGACGCAGCGGTAGTAAAGCCGGTACCGGTTTCTGTCCTTGAGGACTGTGAAATAGGCGCAGAAGGCCCCCTCCCACGGCCGGTCAAGCGCAAGCACGGTCCCTTTCTCAACCGGCGTCTGGAGGCGCAGGGACGCGCCGTCCAGGCGGTCGATCAGGTGACGGTCCACAAAGATCTCGCGGCGTGAGCCTATGTCGATCTGCGCGAAGGCGGAAGCGGTCAGCGCCAGGGTGAGGAGCGCGCGCATGGAGACATCGTAGCCCGGAATCGCACCACGGCGTACGGTATACTCGGGGCGGATTGGAGAGTGTGTGGAAATGAATCGCAGAATGTTTCTGGCAATGGCAGCGTTGCCGGCCGCGGTCCGGGCGGAGGATTGGCCGGCGAAGAGCGGCGTCTTCCGGCAGGACAACCTGGTCGCGTGGTGCATTGTGCCGTTCGACGCGAAGCAGCGCGGGCCGGAAGAACGGGCCGCGATGCTCGAGCGGCTCGGCATCAAGCGGTTTGCCTACGACTGGCGGGACAAAGACATTCCGACCTTCGACCAGGAAATCGACGCGCTGAACAAGCACGGGATCCGGCTACAGGCGTTCTGGTTTCCGTGCGGCCTGGAGCCCGCCAAAGACAAGAACGCCGGAATCATTCTGGATCTCCTCGAACGCCGGAAGCTGAAGACCGAGTTATGGTTTTCGCTGAGTGGTGAGACGAAGGAGCTCGACGCAATGCCGCTGGAGAAAAGGGTGGCGGAGGTGGCGGAATCGGTCCAATGGGTGGCGGGGAGGGCAGGGAAGATCGGCTGCTCGGTGGCGCTGTACAATCACGGCGGCTGGTTCGGAGAACCGGAGAACCAGGTCGCGATCCTCAAGCGCGTGAGGATGAAAAACGTTGGGATCGTCTACAACTTCCACCACGGGCACGACCACATCGAGCGGTTCCCGGAGTTGTTTGCTCTCATGGAGCCGCATCTCATGGCGGTGAACCTGAACGGCATGCGGAAGGGCGGTCCGATGATCCTGCCGATCGGGGACGGCGACCGAGAGCTCGAGATGATCAAGGTGATCCGGCGCAGCCGCTATCGCGGACCAATCGGCATTCTCGGACACCGAGAAGAACTGGATGCGGAGGAAGCGCTTCGGCTGAACCTCGAGGGACTCAAGAAACTGATTCCGATTACGGGTTCGTGAGCCGTGTGGTCTGGTGAGCGGCGAGCTGCCACTTGCCGCCGCTTTTCACCCAGAGGTGCAGCATCATGAGCCGGTTGTCGAACGGCTCGCCCTTCGATTTTCCCTGCATCCGCACGACGGCATGGGCGACGGCGGCGTTGCCGTGCGGTTTCACGGTCAGGCTCAGGTGCTCGATCGAGTCGTATTTCTGGGCGCCGCTCTTGAGCTTCGCGAGGTACTCGGCCTTTGTTTCGACTACGCCGGTCGAGTGGGCGTAAATGAGCTGGTCATGAAGCAACTTGTCGAGGGCGGCGTAGTCGAGCGCGGCAACGGCGGTGGTCCAGCTCTTCTCGGCGGCGCGCACCTCGTCCTCCGGCCCGGCGGCTGCCAGTGTGACGGCCACGGACAACATCAGAACAGCAGCAACGATCGTCTTTCGCATGAGGAACCTTTCTCCGAAACACAGATCATAGCGCACCTACAACTGCCGCAGACGCGAATCGTGCCAAGCTGGAGGGATGCCGGAGCTGCCGGACGTCGTCGTCTACATTGAGGCGATGGACGAGCGGGTGAAGGGGCGGAGACTAGATCGGGTGCGGATCGCCGGCCCGTTTCTCCTGCGCACGGCCGAACCGCCGGTGCAGGAAGCGGAAGGGAAAACGGTCCTGGAAGTGCGGCGCTTGGGAAAGAGGATCTGCATCGGACTTGAGGACGACCTCTGGCTCGTTTTGCACCTGATGATCGCGGCGCGCCTGCACTGGCGAAAGCCGGGTGCAAAAGTCGACGGGCGGCGCACGCCGGCAGCGTTCGATTTCGACGGCGGAAGCCTGGTCCTGACGGAAGCGGGCACGCAGAGGCGGGCGTCGCTACATGTCGTCTCGGGAAAGGACGGGCTCCGGGCGCTTGACCCCGGCGGGCTGGAGGTTCTCGATGCGGGATTCGAGGACTTTGCGGCTGCGCTCACGGCGCACAATCACACCCTGAAGCGAGCACTGACGGATCCGAGGATCTTCAGCGGGATCGGGAATGCCTACTCCGACGAAATCCTGCACCGAGCGCGGTTGTCACCCGTCGCGCTGACCCAGAATCTCACCGCAGACGACACGCGGCGATTGTTCGCGGCGGTTCGGGAGACGCTGCTCGAATGGACGGACCGGCTACGTGAGGGGAGGCGCGGCGGCTTCCCTGAAAATGTCACGGCATTCCGGGAAGAGATGGCCGTACACGGCAAGTACGGGAAGCCGTGCCCGCGTTGCGGCGCGAAGGTACAGCGCATCCGGTACGCGAGCAACGAAACGAACTACTGCGCGGTGTGCCAGACGGGAGGAAGGCTGCTCGCAGACCGGTCGCTGTCGCGGCTGCTGAAGCAGGACTGGCCGCGGACGCTGGAGGAACTGGAGGGACTAAAAGGGAGGTAGCGGCGACGGAAGCACATCGCCGCCCCCTTTGGGGTTACCACCGAAGCTTGAGGTTGGCCTCCCACTTTTCGTTGGAGCGCATCATTTCGTCCCAGGTGATCTCGCGCTGCTGGTAGGCGGCGGTGCGTCCGAGGATGGCGGTGAGATTGCTGTCGACAGAATCCGCGACGTTATTGACCGGAGTCGCGGTGCGAATACTCTCGATGAAGGTCTTCACGTTCTCGATCGCTCCACCGCGGAAGGTGTCGTCTTTGTCCGTGCCGTGCCACTCATTGTCACCGGTGACGCGGATGAGCCCGTTGTAGTGCGTGTCGGCGGCCCCCTTGATTCCGAAGACGCGGACGCACAGGTCGGCGAAGCTGCGCGTTAATTGATGCGAGCTGAAGTTGACGTGTACGTTGTTCGGATACCAATAGGTGACCACGAAGTGGTCCCAGGCGTCGCCGGCGTCGTACGGAGTGCCCGACCAGTCTGTTCGCCCGCCCGTTCCGGACGCCTTGAGCGGGTGTCCTTGAAGGAGCCAGTTGGCCACGTCGATGACGTGGATGTTCTGCTCGACAATGATGTCGCCGCCGAGGACGCGATCCATGTAGAAGTTCATGATGCGCGCCAGGCCGGGATCCATACCGGGTTTGGAACGGTCCTGGATGACGCGGCCGGCGTAGTAGAAAACCTGGGCCATGGCCGGAGTGCCGATGTCGCCACGGTGCACGCGGGCCGCGACGGCCTGGTACACGGCGCGGGCGCGAGTCTGGAAGTCGACAAGGAAACTCAATTTCGCCTTGGCTGCCTTTTTCCCGCTATCGAGGATGGTACGGCAGCCGGGCACATCGACCGCGATGGGCTTGGCGCAAAACACGTGCTTGCCGGCATCGACCGAGGCGGCGGCCTGTTCGGGGTGGTAATAGGTCGGGGTTTCGATGACGACGCCGTCCAGCTTCGAGTTGGCGAGTTCCTTGTAAGCGTCGGGACCGTAGTACGCGCGCGAGGCATCGACCTTGAACTTGTCGCGGGTCTTGTCGAGATGGTCACGGATGACGTCGGCGAGTGCGACGACGCGGGCGCCGGCGAACTCCGGAAAGAATTCGCCGATCCAGTTCCCGCGGCCGCCGCAGCCGATGAGACCGACCTCGACGGCGGAGTTAGCCTGAGAGCCGAAGGCGGTCTCTGGTTTCAGGATAAGCAGGCTGCCGGCGGCGGCCTTCAGGAAACCGCGGCGTTCGGTGTCAGTAGACGAATGATTCTCCACGATGTTGTCTCCTCGGCCGTTCCGCATCACGGCTGGTCATAGCCGGTTAGCCGCCTTATCCAGATGTTGCGATAGCGGACGGGTACGTCATGGTCCTGGAGCCCGAGCGGTTCCTCAGGCTCGTGTGGTGCGTACGTGCCGACGACGCGATGCGCCATACGCCCGATGATTTCCTGCCTGTGATGGACCAGCACGCCATTGAAGAACACAGTGACGTAGCCGGGTTTCACAAGCTTCTTGTTCTCGAACTTCGGGGCCTCGAACACGATGTCGTAGCTCTGCCACTCGCCCGACTTACGGGCGGGGTTGACTAGCGGCGGCCACTGGCCGTAGATGGACCCGGCTCCGCCGTCGGCGTAGGTGGGGTTCTCGTACGAATCGAGCACCTGAATTTCGTATCGATCCATGAGCAGGACGCCGCTATTGCCTTTCCATTGGCTGGAGTCTCGGCTGTTCGCCGGGGTGGTCCACTCGATGTGTAGCTGGCAGTTGCCGAATCTCTCTTTGGTAACCAGGTCGCCCGTGCCGCTTGCGATCTCCATGTAGCCGTCTCGAACTTTCCAGCCTGGGGCGACATCCTTGCCCTTGCGGCGGCCGATCCATTTCGAGAGATCCTTGCCGTCGAAGAGGACGATGGCGTCGGAGGACGGCGCGCCGCACGTGCGCCCAGGGGTAACAACGTGCGGGCGGGGTCGCGCGATGTCGTGCACTTTCCACTTCTGGCCCGGCAAGACCGGAGTGTCGTCGTAGCCGACCGGTGACGTCCGCTGCGCCACTGCGATGGTGGCAACAGCGGCGAGTGTGGCGAGCAAAAAAGCGTATGGGCGGGTATGGCGATGAATCATAACGGGTTCCATGATAACGGAGCCAGCGTATCAAAATTCGCGATTCGCCGGGATCTTTTTTGCGGGGATGGTGTCCAAGGAGTTATGAACCCCGAAATCGAACGGTGGACAAACGAGTTCGAAAGTGCTATTTTTCTAGCATAGGTGCAATAAAACTAGCATGGCTGAGACACCTCATTCCGAACTGAGCCGCCGGGAACGCCAGATCATGGACGTCCTCTACAAGCTGAAGCGGGCTACTGTCGGCGACGTGCTCTCACAGTTGCCCGGCAAGCCGAATTACTCGACGGTCCGGGCGCAGTTGCGGGTCCTTGAGGAAAAGGGCCAGGTGCGGCACGAAGAAGAGGGGCTGCGGTACGTGTATGCGCCGACGGCGGCGCGGGACGCCGTGCGGAAATCGGCCCTGAAGCACCTTGTTGAAACGTTCTTTGACGGCTCGCCGGAGAAGGTGGTGGCGACGCTGCTCGGCGGCGAGTCTTCGAAGCTTTCGCGAGAGGACCTGGACAGGCTCTCCGGTCTAATCGAGAAGGCGAAGAATAAGAAGGGATCGACACGATGAACGCGCATTTCCTGACTCCTGATTTCTGGCTGTCCGTGTTGGCGGACGGTGCGCTGAAGGGATCGGTGATCCTGGCCGCAGCCGCCGTGACGGCGCGGTTGATGTGGAGGCAGGCCGCCGCGCTACGGCACCTGGTATGGGCGGCGGCAGTAGTGAGCCTGCTGACGCTTCCAGCAGCGAACCGCTTCATGCCGGCGTGGTACAACGGCGCCTACGAGAAAGTGGCGCTCCTGGCGGGTGGAATCGACGCTGGAGCTGTCCTGGAGCCCCCGGCGGAAGACCCGATGCTGGTGGCGGCCGGCGGCGTGCAAAAAAAGAGCAACAATCGCACCTGGATTCTGATAGCGATCTGGACGGTCGGATTCGGCACAGCGGTGCTGACACTCGGGGCCGGGACGTTGCGGCTGTGGCGGCTCGTGCGAGGGGCGACGCCGCTGTTCGTGCGCCGGTGGGTGCTGCTGT